>CAMCSP010000010.1 GCA_945877755.1 Rickettsia typhi
GAACTAACTCTTACTACTGGTGATGTAGCAATCTTTGGTATGTGTACTAATTTACGTCTTTTTACGACATCAATCTCAGCCTCGGAATTAGAATCATCTGCAAATACTTTGCCACCGCCAGGATTATATTTTTGTCCTCTTTCCTTAATTTCTTGATATTTTGCTGCTACAGCAGGACGGTGTTCAAAAAAATCAGGAGGCACCCAATTATTGTATTGTTGTAAATGTTGTCCTCTTACACCAACAGTTTGAAATAAGCTATCGTCTGCTATGCCAATATTTCCACTACTTTTACCTTTTGCACTTACTTCATTATACGCTACTACAGCGTTGCGACAATCTTTGCAACAAAGCATTGTTAGACCTATGTAAAAAGGTTTACGCCCAGCGCGCACATCTTGATCGTCAACTCTTATACTATCTTTACCCACTACTTTATCGAGAATTGCCATTTCTGCATGCACTCTTATAGACTTTCCTTCTAAAATTGCAGTTTTTCCTATCACAAATTCATGTCCTTCAGGATTCTTAAAAGCTCGTATGATTTTTTCTGGGAATTGTTTGGGTGAATCTACTGCTAATGAGCCAACTACCTTCTTTATATCTTTTAACAATATAGCTTGGAATGTTTTTTTCCATTGAGCTTTACCTCTTCTCTTCTCCTCTGACATTTGCTGTGCACTAGTTTCTGCTATAGCGTTCATTTCATCATTGAATGCTTTATTTCTCGAGATATCCTCTACGGTCATCTCTTGTGTTGCAATATCTGATAATAGTTTAAACACTCTGCGGCTAATATCATTTTTCTTCCCGGAATTGTTTGAGTATAATATTTTTTCCCCATCAAACGCCACAGCTGCACAAGTGTCCATGCCAGTAATTAAGCGAGCGATAGAATCCAATCTCCTTGAAACCATATCAGGATTATAGCTTTTTCTAATTATCAATGACGAAGGATTCGGATCATCACGCGGTATCCAATCTGCGGCGTTTGTTCTTGCACTACTTGGCACTCCTGCTGCTACACGCTCTTCTGAAGAAGTAATGTTGTCCTTACTGTCGTCTATTTCCATTACAGCTACGGCACTTGCAGCACTTGCAGATGCCTTTTCTGCAACCTTCGCTACTGCAGGATCACTATGTGATATGATTTTTAAATCAGCTAAGCTGAGAATAGCAAGATTAGTAGGCACAGCTAGTTCGTTTCTGAACTTTCTTCTTAGCCTGCGTCCTATATCCTTAGATGTAGCAGCTTTATCTCCCACATCAGGTAACGCAGGTAGTTCCTGATCATGTGCTGCTTTGGTCATTAAATAAACCAACATTGGTCCAGAATCATAGTTATTATGTCCTTTTACAAAGGTTCTAGCATCTCCTTTCCCTTTAACTTCAGCATATTGCAACCCATCTCTATATTCTGTAATATCAGCACCCCCAGCCAGGAAACGATTTATAGACTCTGTTATAGCGGGATTAATTTTTCCTCCCAGCGGATCAAAATACTGAACACTGTATCTTGGAAATGTAGGCTCTATGACTAAGCCTACATAATGATTAGCTCCTCCCGTAAAATTTTTATCAAGAGAATTAACATTTAATATAAATAAATTTTTATTATTTCCTCCAATATTTGGGAATTGATATTTAATCCTTGGTAATTGATGCTCTAGTGCTTCTTTTGAGTTTATTATAGGGTATATTTTTACCCCTCCCTCACCATTACCAAGATCTCCGTTATAATGCATTAGCAATTTTCTTACAGCAGTGTCTGCAACTTGTGCATCACCTCTCAAAGTGTTCATTTCTTCTGCGTCTAAACCTAAAGGCATATTTCTTAATCACTTATTTAAAATAGAAGTATAAAATATTTTAACTGGCTCAAAAATAAATAGCAACAGAGCATGCACATTACAAAAGCTTGACTTTTATTTATTATTTTGTAAATTATTAAAAGATGTTATTTTAAGTATTATGTATTATTATGAGCAAATTTAAATTATCAGCTAAAGATAAAGCGGTTATAGAAGACTTATATGTAGAATTTGTGTCTGAGCATACGGATATGAGTTTATTTTATAGCTCAGAAATTGGTAATGATATACTAACAGAATTACTCCTAGAGAGGGGGTATAGTGCTACAGACGTTGATGAAGAAGGGCACGACTCATTATGGAGAGCTGTTGAATATATGGTTTTCGAAGATTTGGTGTTTAATGAGAACTTTATCAATGTTTTTACCATGCTAGTTGAACATGGCTCTAATGTTGAAGCTTTGAAGTCTTTATATGACAAAGAGTTAGATGCTGTCCAAGCAAAAAAATTAGATAAAGTTGTAGAGTTTGTTAGCAGTATCAAATTAGCAGAGTCTGAGAAATCAGAAGAGACCGCAGAAGCTTCTGAGGAAGAGGCTGATGCTGAAGAAGAAGTTGATCAACATGATGATGCAGAGATGAGCGACTCAGAAGAAAATACAGATGACTCTGAGCAAAACATCGACAAGCAAAATTATAGTGCACAGACAGCAAATGATACCTTAAGTTTTATAAATAAGGAGCCTACAATCCTTAATTTAACATTGGGATTAATAACCGATGATGAAGACGCAGTGCCCAGTACTCCTGAAAGAAAAGCATATGAAAAGTCAATGGCAGAGATACAAGCACAATTAGAAAACCAAACAGCGCGAGCAGCAGATCTGTTAGAAGAGCATAATGAGGATTCAGAATTCTTTTCAAATAATCTATACCCTAAAATTCCTGAACATCTCCAAGAAAAGATCACTCCGCCTTTTCATATATTAATAGATCCAGTTTTTATTATCGACTGCCCATCGCTCCTTGTAATGAGCTTAACGTTATTGAGCGGGATAATCGGTAATCAATATCATAATAATGAAGTGATTGATTTAACTATAGGGTAAATGATTTTTGTTAGTTGGGTTTTGCTTTGTCTGTACGCACACAAAACTTTACTTCAAATCTGTCATAAATATTCAATCACCTCAAAATGATTATAACCACTAACGCTAATAAAAACATGGTCTAGTATTTTATTATCATTTTGGGTACTACAATCGTAATTACTAGCAATATTATCCAAAATGTTTTTGATTCCCATACAATTTTCATAACTTTGTTCGTTTGATATGATCGTGCTATGTTTAGCAACTTCTTCGCGTGTAATTCTACCTTGGACAGTCTGATTTGATAGTCTATATTTTTCTTCAAGCAAAGGGTTATAGACATACTCATAGGTCTTCTGATAAGGCTCTCCTTGCGCTTCTAGTTTAGCCTTTATAACTACTTTTGCTAGATCTAGCTTGATATTGTTAGCCCGAAGATCATATCCTTTAGCAACATCTTTGAAGGTATATAAAAATTGTAATAGTGAATATAAAAGTGTTTGTGCTAAAGCTTTATATGCTGCGCCTGATCTCAATTCAAATTCACTGCTATTAAATTCCAAGCAAAATGAATATCCGTTATCTATAACATTATAACCACTATAAATTGCCATACTTAAACTATGTGCAAAACCTAAATATGGTACCCCAAGCGAATTTATTACAAATGGTAATACCAGGTAACCAAGTGTAGTTATACTTTGCTGTAATGCTTGGATGTAGTCGCCTTTATAAGTCTGATATAATATATCTGCGCCGCTAATTATAAAAGAATAGCTATTAACACCGTGATACATGCTATATAAATACGTGGTATCAATTATTACCTTCTTGACGTTACCTAACACAGGTTCATATATTGCTCTTGTTGCATCAATTACAGTATCTATCGCTCTAAATCCTATATTTATTTTATAAATAATTGGTTGTAGCTCGCTAAGTTTTTCACTAATAGTTTTTGTTATATCTATACTTTTATTAAACTTTTCTTCCAACGCCTGCATAAAGTCAAAATCTTCCTTATTACCACCTTTATCTGGATGTACTTTTATCAATATGGACTTCTTAAAGGCTCTTAAGTCTTTTAAAATATTGATAGACACCTTATGTCCCTCAGCTGTGAGTATGTTGTAAGCATTTACTATATTGTTAAACTGATTCACCTCAGGTCTATACAACATCTGCTTATATTGCCAGCTAATATCTAATTTATCTGATAGTTTATGTATTAAGTTCTGAAACATACTCAAACTTTGAGATCTTTGTTGAGAAATAGTTTCAAAGGTGGTGGTTTTAGTTCCTATATTGTTTGTTGGGTTAGAAATTATTATTGAACCGGTGTATGCATCATTACTAGTTGAAATCATTGTAGTGTGAGGACATGTAACAGACATTAATCTATCAACTCCTAGAGGAACTTGGTTTGATAAGAACTTGATCATGTGATTGTTCTGTTCAATCTTTAATTGATATACTGTTTGGTCTAATAAAGTATTCTCTAATAATAATGAATGGATATAGATCGCTCCTTCTTGTGTAGCTCTATTACCGGTAAAAAAATATACAAGGTTTTCTATTACTTCTGGTCCACAGTTATTATACTTCTGTCTCTCCAATGATTTTGTACCAAACCTTATTTCTTTTCCTGGGTTATATTTTTGTAACTGTGTTACTATACTTTCTTTTAATATGATTGAAGCTACCTTATTTTCTGAGTCTAGATAGGTTACCCCGATACCTGAGAGACTCTTTATTAGTACCATTCCTATCCAGTGACACATATCTGATTCTTCAGAAGATTGAACGAGACACGGCATCATTATTGCTGAGTTTTCCTCAAACTGTACCGTCAATGTTTTCACTGCATTGGCTACACTATAACTGTTTTTTATAATCTGTGCTGCTATAACATTTATTTTCGTTCCGCTCTTTTTTAGATTTTGGTGTAACCTTAACGCCAATAACTTATTCATTGCATCAATATAATATTCTTCAAATATATCTCCATACAAATAAGGCCTGTGCGGTACAGCTCCTTTCCCATACGCATGATGCATTTTTTCAGTAAGTTGTTCCTGGGCTGCTTGTAAAGCTTCTGCATTTTTATTTGCTATTTCTGTGCTATCATCTTCGATAGTGACAGATTGATCTTGTGATCTAGGCATAATTTCTCTGATAACTCTATTAATTTCTTGCTGAATAAGTATTGCTTCAGCAATCTTCCCTATATCATTACATTCACGCGTTAAAGCATTTATTTGATCAGTCATAACTACCAGTCCTTTCTCATCAGTACCGTATATTTTTAAATACTCATATATTGCTTTTAGTATTAAACTTTCTCTCTCTAATCTTATTGGGCCATTAACTTCTCCTAACCCATCAGTAAACTTTATTTTTAATATTTCTCTTAGATCATCTGGTTTTAAAAACTTCAAAGCTTCTTTGTCATTACCTCTTAATCCAACTGTGTTGATTTGATGCTTAAGCAATACCTTAATTGCATTCGCTTGGCTCTTTTCCATAGCCAAGCACAGCGCTGTGTAGCCATTTTTATCTTGAATCCCAAGTAATTTTTGTTTATCAATTCCAGGCGTTTCAAGCGTTACTTTAATTGCGTCTAGCAATCCTCTTCCTGCCGCCCAATGCAGAGCTGTTAGGCCGTTTTTACACTGTATTTTCAAGTAATACTTGTATATCTACTCCAGGGGCTTCAAGAATTGCTTTAATTGCATCTACCAGGCCGATTCCTGTAGCCATGTGTAGCGCGGTGTAGCCATTTTTATCCTGAATCTTAAGCAAGCTCTGTGTATTTATTTCAGGTGTTTCAACTATTACTTTGATTGTGTCCACTTGGTTCCTACCTGTAGCCAAGTGTAGTATTGTATTGCCATTTCCATCCTGTATCTCCAATAATTTCTGTTTATTTATTTTAGGTGTGTTAAGCATTACTTTAATTGCATTTACTTGGCTAACTATCGAAGCCCCATGCAGTGCTGTGTAGCCATTTTCATCCTGTATCTCCAATAATTTCTGTTTATCTATTCCAGGTATTTCAAGTATTACCCTAACTGCATCTATCTGGTTGCTTCCCACAGCCAAGTGTAGGGATGTGTGGTCATATTTATCTTTTATCTCAAGTAATTTTTGTTGATCTATTCCAGGTGTCTCAACTATTGTACTTATTATCTCAGTATAACCATGTTGAACAGCGTAATGGAGAGGTGTGAGCTGGCTGTTAGCACATTTTTTTGTTAGTTCTTGCTCACTTAATCCAACTTTTTTATAATATAATGAAAATAAATTATGGCAGCTGTTATTTATGCATATTTCAATAAGATTATCAGCGTCAGTTTTATAAATTATCTCTAGTTCTTCTGTAGTAAGTGATGCAATTTCATTAAGCTTAATAGAGGCTCCTTTAACCATAAAAACCTCTAAATTTTTATATTCTTCAGCTAAATTACTCCGACTTAAAAAGCTAAGCGTAGCTATTGCACTTGGTGCTGAATTCCCTATTGCTAGGTCACATAATTTTTCTGTCAATTTTTCTTGGGGATTTAAACGGCTTAGATAATTTAAAGTGCTTTCATAGCCATGATATTGATCAAGATTTAGCAGTGATATGAGCCCTTGGGAAATTGCATACTTAATGTCATTAAAACCTACTTTTTCAATTCTGAAACCTATTTCATTAGGCATTTTAATGTTGTCTAGACCTTGTTCTATTAAGGCATAGAAATTACCATCAGATATATAGCCTTTAAAACTATTCTCAAAATCTTTTAAATATTCAGTGCGGAAAATATTATTTAAATAAGCTCTCACGTTTCCGGTTACTTTGTTATTTGAGGCCCATAGAATTTCTCCATATACGTTTATAATATTATTAATCTCCTCAACATGATCTTTTACGACCTTTTCATAGATCAGAAATAATTCCCGCTCAATATCACATAGCTCAATTTTCTTTGGATTATAGGCAATATGGGACGAAGCCAAGGTCCATGATAGTGAATTAACTCCACCACCAACACAGCGGCTCTGATCCTCTACCTTATTTTCAGGGAATTCTAATATATCTGGTTTATCGGTGCCTCTATCGACATCATATCCTCTCCTCATATCATATAATTGGCTAACTAAGGATAAAAAATTAGCTTGTTCTGTAACATAGCTGATTTTAAAATTAGCTTTGTCTTTGCTTGCCCAATAGGTGGTTGCTATCATTTGCTCCATAGTCAAGCCACAACTATTTATAGCATCAGTCCTATACGGATAATCGCCGCTATTACATTGATGATCTTTAATCATATTATCTATATAAAGCTTCGCTGCGTTAGCTTGAAAGCGTAAGCCTCCTATCTTTTTAGCAAATGACTCTTTATCTTTTGCTTCTAAATCTTTGTATTCAATGTCTTTAAATTTTTCTATGTCGTTAAAACGTAGGTACTCATTATAAATATCTGCATCATTTATTTGAACCAGCCTATCGATGTTATTTTTCAGTTCAGCAATTTGAGCTATAACAAAATGATCTAAATTACCTTTATCATTAATTTTTACTGATCTAGATGGATCTGTTGCCTTACTAGGAGCTTCATAGTCTGCACTAACAGTAAGGCTATTACCCTCTCAACCATTAGTTTAAAGGCATTAACATGAGACTCATCGCTAGTTTTATGAGAAGCAACGTTATGGGTGTCTACATTGTCAACATTTACTGCTGGGCTCACTTCATTTTTAGGTAAAAGCTTTTCTAGAATCTTCTTGCTGTCTTCATTTAATGCTGATCTTTCAAGTGAATTTATTGGGCCATAATCTTTTAAATATAAATCAAAAACAGATACTTTTAGATCAGCATTGAGGTAATTTGGTGTATTTATGTATAAATCAAATACTTTATCTCCTAATTGCTCATTCACGGTGATTAAAAATGCATATAAATCCGTGATTTTAGGTAAAGCATATCCTAAAAACGTTCTGGAGCTTGTACATGACATAAGGTCATTGTCAAAAAGATTTACATGTAATAATTCATAAAATCTTGGTGTAGGGAAACGCCCAGCATTCAAATCATCGATAATTGCGTTCATCTTTTCTTTTGTATCAGAAAACTCTCTATCTAATGCTAATCTTTGATCAGGTATTTCTGGAAACTGTTTTAAAAGCTGTATTATGTTAGTCTTCAGCAATGTGGGAGATAGTTTGTCATACTGCTTAAGTGCCCCAGACTTATATCCTTGTTCTTCTGCTAAGAGTAGCAATGTTGCAGCAAATTCTTTCAAAAATGTTTTATCCTGAGAATGCTTTTCTATCTCCTTAGCCTGGATTCCCCTAGGCATCCTTAATATTTCATCAACAATTTCTTTACTATTTATCTTTTCAGCAACTTTCATAGCAATTTCCTTTGAAAAAGCAGCCCAGCATTTTTTGGTTATTGATTGTTATCGAAAACTTAATATTTGATATAAAGTATTAAGCCAGATTATTAAAGGTAATATCTAAATATAGTTATAACAGTCTGTTATTCTGTAATTCTTACTATTGATATTTTAACGCTAGCAACGATATCAGCAAATAATTCATAAATTGATGTGTGAGTTCTATTGTAGAACGATGTAAGGCTATACATGTTCATTGTGTATTTATTGTTATTGAAATTTGATAGATATTGAGTCAGGTTTATTAAAGGTGATATCTAAATATAGTTATAACAGTGTGTTATTCAGCAGTTCTTACTACTGATATTTTAACGTTAGCAACGATATCAGCAAATATTTGAACTTTAACATCATATATACCAATGTATTTAATTGGTGTTGTGAGTTCTATTGTAGAGCGATGTAAGTCTATACTAGCATGTTCATTGATTACTTTTACTAGGTCATTTGAGCTTACAGATCCATACAGTCTACCGTCTTCACCGGCTTGTCTGATCAAATTCACAGTTACACCATTGATTTTTGTAAGCAGGTCTTGAGCTTCTTGAGTTTTTAGGCTGATATTTTGTTCAATTTCAGCTTTTTTATCTTCAAATAGCTTTTTATTTTGTTCGCTTGCTCTTAATGCTTTTTTTTGTGGTATTAGGTAGTTACGAGCAAAGCCAGGTTTTACTGTAACAACATCGCCTATGCTACCCAATCTACTGCGTTCTATTAAGATCACTTCCATTTTTTATGCCCTGATTTTATTAACTTTGTTTTACAAAAGGCAACAACGCTAAAATTCTAGCTTGTTTTATAGCCATTCTCAATTCACGCTGTTTTTTAACAGAAATTGAGGTAATTCTGCTAGGTAATATTCTTCCTCTTTCAGAGATATATCGCGTTAGTAATGGAATATTTTTGTAGTTTATTATTGGAGCAGTTGGCCCAGATAATGGACAAAATCTTTCGCGTTTAAAGAATAATTTCTTATGTGCGTTTTCATATAATGATGTAAGAGATATGCCTTTGCTTTCTTGCGATTCTTTCATTATAAAATTCCCTCCAATTTACCTTCTTCTGAAGACGCTAACATAATAGAGTCTTTATTATCAAATGATTCAATTCTGAGTATGAGGTGACGAATAACATCTTCTGAGAGTTTCATGCGTCTTTCCATCTCTTTTACTGCTTTATCTGGTGCATCAAGTACTAGCATCACATAATGACCCTTGCGATTTTTCTTAATGATATATGCTAAATTCTTCAAGCCCCAATTCTCTGATTTTAGGACTTTTCCACCATTTTCAGTAATAATGTTGCGGAAGGTCTCAGTCAATTTTGTTACGTCAGGTGCAGATGCATCTTGTCTTACGATAAATGTTGACTCATAAAAGGCCATATTTTGCATACTCCGTATAAAAGCTTGTAAAATGTTGTTATGTAAAGATAGACAATACATTTTTTTTGCTATTTTGCAAGCTATAATATTGATTAATTAACGTCCTATTTGTAGTGCAGGTAGGAAGCCAATTTCTTAAAATTACAGAAGAGTTTTTGTAGTTTTTTTAGAATGGGCTCATTATTGAGACATCTCTGTTTTAATATATATAGACTTAGCCATGTTACTAACACCGGATTTAAGTAAAGAGCGAAAGTAAACATTAGGCTATTTTCTGACTTGTTGGTAAAGACTAGGCTTAAGAAGATAGTAAAGGAAGCCATTGCTGTTCCCAAAATTGTATTTTTATATTTCCAAATACGATTATAATGCGTTGATAAAATGGTGCTGATCGCAATAGATGCCAAGGCTAAATTTAATAATGGCCAAGAAAGACGCTTATTTATTTCAAAGTTTATGTCATTCTTTAGTTTCTGATCATCTACAGAACTAGATATTAGTTCATATATATATAATTGATTTGGAGCATGGCTACGCCTTATTTCATTAAGTTTGTTGTACTGAACAGTAATTGAGGAGGAATCGAAAAACAAAACCTCTATTTGTTTATTTTGGTTTAAATGCTGTCTGCTGCCTTTGTGCAACTCAATTAACAATCCATTATCGATCGAGGTTAGTTTTGCAGTTTGAGCTGTTATAATAGCTGGCATTCCTTCTCGTTGATCATAAATTATGATTCCGGTTAAGCCTCCGTCGTCTAGTTGTTTATTGATATAGATAGTTAAATCTTTAGATAGATTGTTAAAAACGTTTTCTTCGAGCATCGATGAAATATAATTATCACGAATTAATATTTTTTGATTTTCAAATACCCTGTTCAAATAAGGATTAATAAAAATGGTTGTGGTATAGCTTGCGAGTGTAATAATTATAGCAAATAATATTGCTGGCATAGCAAGGTTTAACCTATCTATTCCCGAGGTTTCCATAACCACCAATTCATTATCTGTGATAAGCTTTTGATATACAAAAAGGATTGTGCAGAATAGAGTTATTGGTACTATTTGTATCAAAAAAGGAGGCAGGATTAAAACCAACAGTAATAATATATTAGCTATTTCAAATCCTTTACCAATATATTGATTGAGGAATTTTAAAAATTGGCTAAGCATGACTACAGAAGTCAGTACGAAGGTTATTAATCCAAATATTTGAACGAGTAATTCAAAAAGATATTTTCTGTAAATCATCATGTCACATATATTGACCACCATTGATAGAAATTACTTGGCCAGTTATAAAGCTAGCTTCTTCAGCTACTAAAAACAACACTCCACGAGCAATTTCTTCTGGGCTGGCAAGCCTTTTCATTGGTATATGACTAATAATAGCTTGCAGTATTGTTGGGTCGATTTTGTTTGTCATATCAGTTTCTGTATAGCCTGGTGCAATAACGTTTACGGTAATTCCTTTGATTGCGCTTTCCAATGCCAAAGATTTAGAAAATCCTATTATTCCGGCTTTGGCAGCTGCATAATTTGTTTGTCCCATTTGTCCGCTTAGAGCATTTATAGAACTAATGCTGACGATACGTCCAAAGTTATTTTCTCTCATTTGTTTTATTACAGCATAAGACATATTATAGCAAGAAGATAGATTAGTGTTTATGACTTCATCCCATTGTTGTTTAGTACTTTTATGTAGCATTGTGTCACGTGTTATGCCGGCATTGTTAATTAATATGTCAATATTTCGATTAAATTTTTGCTCAATATTTTGGACATTATCTAAGCATTGTTGATAGTTGGATACGTCCCATTTTGCTACTTCAATACCAGTTTTTTTATAAAAATTTTCTGCGGATTGGTCATTTGAAGAGTAATTGGCTACAACTTCATATCCATTTTTTTTTAACTCTATAGATATTTCTGCTCCTATTCCTCTAGTTCCACCTGTTACAATTGCTAATTTATTTTTCATTTTTATGCCCTCCATAATATTAAGAATAAAACGTCAATTTTTTAATTGCAAGTTGATATTAGCTTTCTGTTAAGATAAAAGCAGTTTATGAAAACATATTTCAATAAGTTTCTTAATATTATTTTTCCAGCTAGATGTATTGCTTGTGGTGGCATGGTTGTTGATATAGGAAAAATCTGCTCTGATTGTTGGCAGGAAATTGATTTTATAAGCCAGCAATGTTGTAAAAAATGTGGAATAGCTTTTGAGTATGATGTGGGCATTGGTACAATTTGTCTAAGTTGTGAAACAAAGCAGGTTGCATATAGTAGGGCAACATTTTTATTTAAATATAATGATGTTAGCAAAAAAATACTTCATAAGTTTAAATATTATGATCATACTTATTTAGCAAAATATTTAGCAAGCGCAGCACTGCGCGTTATAAAGCATGATTTTCCTAATTGCGAGTTAATTGTACCAGTGCCATTACATAGGAGAAGATTGATGAGTCGACTATATAATCAATCTGCGTTGATTTCTAAAGAGCTTGCGAAATTAATGCATATTGATTTTGGTAGCAATATTTTACTTAAGGTTAAGCATACTGCTCCACAAACTGCCTTAACTAAGTCACAAAGAGAAACTAATGTTAAAGGCTCTTTCATTATTAACCCTTTGCAAGAATATCTTTTTATTAATAAAAATGTACTTTTAGTAGATGATGTTATGACTACTGGCTCAACTATAAATGAGTGTAGTAAAGTTCTAAAAGCTGCTGGATGTAAAGAGGTGTTTGTTTTTACTTTGGCGCGGAGGATTTAGAGTTTGCCTTTGAGATATTTTTGATGAAATAGAATGCTAAGTAAAATAGCGGTGTACAAAATATTGTAAAAAATAATTTGAATAGGTAGCTATTGATAATTAGAGACGACATTTGTTCCATAGGTAGCACACCAAAGATTGTTAAAAATACTATGACTATAGTTGTGTCTATAAATAAAGATATAGAAGTGCTTAAGTTATTACGAAGCCATAAGTATTTCTCTTTTGTTATGCCTCTAATCCAAAGATATATTTTTATGTCAACTAATTGTGCAATATAATTTGCAATAATTGATCCAAGAAATGCAACGCTGTAAAATCCAAATACTTTATGAAACATAGCATTGTCAATCTTTGACCAATTTACTGCCTCTAATTGGTCCATTCCACCTATAATTATCGCTGTTAATACATTCATTGCAATGGCCAATTTCACACAAAATCTGGCTTTATCTTTGCCATAAAATTCGGCAATTAAGTCTGTTATTAAGAAGGTTAGAGGATATAAAATTGCGCCTACAGATAGCTCAAAAGTATGAAATGGTAAGATTGGTAAATATACGAATTTTTGATATATTAGATTACCAGTGACAATTAAAGTTGCGAATGCAGCGCATAAGAAGATGTAAATCTTTTCTTGTATTTGCATAAGTTTCCAAAATATTTAAACAGATCCTTTTTCTGCGCTTCTTGAAGCACGTTTACGATCATTACTATCCAGATATCTTTTGCGCAATCTAATGCTTTTTGGTGTAACTTCAAGCAATTCATCATCTGCGATATAAGAGATTGCTTCTTCTAAGGTCATTATTCTAGGAGGTGTTAACCTTACAGCTTCATCTTTGGATGTCGTACGCATGTTAGATAGCTGCTTACCTTTGATCGGGTTCACTTCTAAATCATTGTCTCTGCTGTGCTCCCCAATAATCATTCCTTCGTAAACTTTAGTTTGTGGATTAATGAACATAACACCTCGTTCTTCTAGATTCCATAATGCAAAAGCAACTGCTACGCCAGGCAACATTGAAATTAATACACCATTTCTTCTGCCTTCAACAGCGCCTTTAAAGGGTGCATATTTTAAGAATACGCTATTCATTATTCCTGTACCACGCGTGTCAGTCATAAATTCTCCTTGATATCCAATCAGTGCTCTTGAAGGAACGTGGAAAGTAATTCTGGTTTTACCAGCACCTGATGGTCTCATATCTGCCATCTCACCCTTACGAAGAGAAAGTTTTTCAACTACAACACCACTATATTCATCATCAACATCTACGAATAATTCTTCAATTGGTTCAAGTAATTTACCAGTTTCTTCTTCGTGTTTATATAAAACACGTGGACGAGAAACTGAAAGCTCGAATCCTTCGCGACGCATGGTTTCTATTAGTACGCCGAGTTGTAATTCTCCTCTGCCGCCAACTTCAAATGCGTCTTTATCTTCGGTTTCTTTTACTTTAATTGCCACATTAGTTTCTGCTTCTTTCATTAAGCGATCAAAAATCATCCTAGTGGTTACTTTGGTTCCTTCGGTACCTGCTAGAGGGGAGTCATTTACTCTAATAGTAACGGCCATTGTAGGTGGATCAATGGGTGTAGACTTTATTGCTACTGAAACTCCGGGGCTGCAAATTGTATCTGCTACTGAAGCTTCTGAAAGACCTGCTATAGCTATAATATCACCAGCAAAAACTGTATCAACAGCAACACGTTCTATGCCTCTAAAACTATAAATCTTTGATAATCTGCCGCTTTCAACTAGCTCCCCATTTAGATTTATTGCTTTTACTGGCATGTTTACTTTTGCAGTGCCACTATAAACTCTTCCGGTTAATATCCGTCCTAAATATGGGTCCGCTTCTAATATTGTAGAGAGCATTGAAAATGGTGCGTTTGGATCAACATTTGGTAGAGGAACATATTCCCTAATGATTTGAAATAATGGTTCTAAATTTTCACGTGGTGCATCAAGACTTTTTGCTGCCCAACCGGAACGACCAGAGGCATAAATGATTGGAAAATCAAGTTGCTCATCGGTAGCATCCAGCGCTGCAAATAAATCAAAAACCTCATTTATCACTTCGTCTGCTCTTGCATCTGAGCGATCAACTTTATTAATTACCACAATAGGTTTAAGACCAAGTTTTAAAGCTTTATTTAATACAAATTTTGTTTGAGGCATTGGTCCCTCAGCAGCGTCAACTAAGAGCAGTGCACTATCTACCATTGACAATACGCGTTCTACTTCACCACCAAAATCTGCGTGTCCTGGTGTATCTACGATATTTAACCTCATATCTGGCAATGTTACAGATGTGCATTTAGCTAAAATAGTAATGCCACGTTCTTTTTCAAGGTCATTTGAGTCCATTACTCTTTCAGTAACTTGTTGGTTGCTACGAAAAGTTCCGCTTTGTCTAAGCATTTGGTCTATTAAAGTAGTTTTACCATGATCAACGTGGGCTATTATTGCTATATTTCTAATTTTTTCCATTTTTCTGCTTGCTTAAATTAAAGTTTAATCTGATACTATATACATAGTTTTCTAGAATGATAGAGTTTTAAAATGAGATATCACATTTCTTTAAAGTTTATTCATTGGCTAACAGCATTAATAGTGGTTGGAATGCTTGCGTGTGGCTTTATAATGACGGACTTAGATTCAAAAATATATCCAATTAAGTGGTCGTTATATAGTTGGCATGAAGATATTGGTATTATAGTATTATTACTCACTTTGTTGAGGTTGTTATTGCGCAACACTACTAAAACCCCACCTTTGCCAATTGAATTTTCCAAGCTTATTAAATTTGGTGCTCATATGATGCATTATTTATTTTATGTAGTTTTAGTCGCTCAACCAATTTTTGGTTATTTAATGGCAACCTTTGGCGGGCATAAAGTATTATTTTTTGGTATCCCATTGCCTGCTTTAGTTGAGTCAAATAAAGAATTTGCTGGTTTGGCAGCGGAAGCTCATGAAATCACAGCGTTGATTTTGATAGCTATGATTTGTTTGCATGTATTGGTGGCCCTTAAGCATAGATATCTAGACAAGCAAGATATCATTTATCGCATGACCTAGCACCAGGTTGATCTTCAAACTTGTTTGCTCTTTAATTAAAAATTAATTCTAAATAGATAAAAAATTAGTGTTGACATACCTGACCCGAGATCGTATAAAGTAGATCTTCTTTTACTAGATGCTGTTTTAAATTGTGAATAAGTAATGTTACAAAAGTAGTGATGGAGTCAATAATAACACTCGTACAATGGTCTAATTTATTAGACCACAAAACTTGAGAGTTTGATCCTGGCTCAGAACGAACGCTGGCGGCATGCCTAACACATGCAAGTCGAACGAATAAGAGCCTAGCTTGCTAGGAATTCTGTTAGTGGCAGACGGGTGCGTAACACGTGGGAACTTACCTTGCAGTATGGGATAACAACGGGAAACTGTTGCTAATACCATATACTCTCTGAGGAGAAAAGATTTATCGCTGTAAGATAGGCCCGCGCTAGATTAGGTAGTTGGTGGGGTAATGGCCTACCAAGCCTACGATCTATAGCTGGTCTGAGAGGACGACCAGCCACACTGGGACTGAGACACGGCCCAGACTCCTACGGGAGGCAGCAGTGGGGAATATTGGACAATGGGCGAAAGCCTGATCCAGCAATGTCGCGTGAATGATGAAGGCCTTAGGGTTGTAAAGTTCTTTCGGTGGGGAAGATAATGACGGTACCCACATAAGAAGCTCCGGCTAACTCCGTGCCAGCAGCCGCGGTAATACGGAGGGAGCTAGCGTTGTTCGGAATTACTGGGCGTAAAGAGCGCGTAGGCGGCTAACTAAGTTGGGAGTGAAATCCCAGGGCTTAACCCTGGAATTGCTTTCAAAACTGGCTAGCTAGAGAACGATAGAGGATGGTGGAATTCCTAGTGTAGAGGTGAAATTCTTAGATATTAGGAGGAACATCGGAGGCGAAGGCGACCATCTGGGTCGTATCTGACGCTGAGGTGCGAAAGCGTGGGGAGCAAACAGTATTAGATACCCTGGTAGTCCACGCTGTAAACGATGAGTGCTTGATATCGGAACTTGTTTTCGGTGTCGGAGCTAACGCGTTAAGCACTCCGCCTGGGGAGTAAGGTCGCAAGATTAAAACTCAAAGGAATTGACGGGGGCCCGCACAAGCGGTGGAGCATGCGGTTTAATTCGATGTTACACGAAAAACCTTACCAACTTTTGACATAGTGGTCGCGGAGAACAGAGATGTTTTCCTTCAGTTAGGCTGGACCACATACAGGTGTTGCATGGCTGTCGTCAGCTCGTGTCGTGAGATGTTGGGTTAAGTCCCGCAACGAGCGCAACCCTCATCCTTAGTTGCCAGCGAGTAATGTCGGGAACTCTAAGGAAACTGCCGGTGATAAGCCGGAGGAAGGTGGGGACGACGTCAAGTCATCATGGCCCTTACAGCTTGGGCTACACGCGTGCTACAATGGCAGTGACAAAAGGATGCTAAGGGGTGACCTGGCGCAAATCCTAAAAAGCTGTCTCAGTTCGAATTGCACTCTGCAACTCGAGTGCATGAAGTCGGAATCGCTAGTAATCGCGGATCAGCATGCCGCGGTGAATACGTTCACGGGCCTTGTACACACTGCCCGTCACGCCATGGGAGTTGGTTTTACTTGAAGCTGGTGAGCTAACCGCAAGGAAGCAGCCAACCACAGTAGAGTCAGCGACTGGGGTGAAGTCGTAACAAGGTAGCCGTAGGGGAACCTGCGGCTGGATTACCTCCTTTCAAAGACAAATGAAGATAGACCTTAGGGTGTATCTTCCAGTCAGAAAACATTGACGCGTCACTACTTTTGTACCATTACTTTAAGTTCACAGTTTAACAACTATCCTTAGATATTAAACTTAGGTTTTATGAAACAGGTCTTTGGGCTATTGCTTCTTAATAAAAACTTTCTAGCATTAGTTATTTTAATTACCCTTTTTACCGAAGTTTCATATAGTTATGCTAGAGTTGATTGCTCACGTGGAGTAAAGCAGCTTATGAAACAAATTCAAGATTTACCAAAACAAGGATCGTCCACTTCTTTGCTACAAGAGCGGTTTCAGAAGGAGATATTAGAAATTGCATCCACTGCAAATCCCCCAATTAGCCATGATATAAATTTTATATTAGTATTATCAGGCAGAGGCTCTTATCTTAAAAATCCTATAGATCATCCAGATGTTATTGATAAAGATGATGATTATAATAGAATGAGACTTGGTATTAGTGTAGCCAGAGGAGTAACAGCACTTAGATTAGGAAAGTCAGAGAGCTCTGTTACTAACGAAGATATTATGAATCATGGTCCTGTTATAATATATAATGGAAGGCCTAAACATAATAAGGATTTTAGAGAAGCGCTGAAAGATGGTCTTATAACAGATTACCCTAATGATAAATTTATGATACTTGACTTACCTCCAAATCAATTAAACTCTAAAGGACATTTTATTAGTGTTAGAGATCATATGGATTTAAGTAATCAGACGATTGCTATTGTTACTAATGCTTTCCACTTTCCTAGAATCGGAAGAATGATAACAAATGACGCCCCTTTTAATTATTTAGGCAATAATGTCAAAATAATAGCTTATTTAAATGATAGAGAATTCAAAGCTCCAGGGATAGAAAAAGACTTAGTTGGCGAAGCAGAAAGAATTCCTATTTATGTTGAAAAAGGGGATTTGAAAACCGTCATTAGCCCAACTATAATATATAAGAGTGAAGAAACTATTGCTGCTTGCAGAGGCTTATAATTTTTGTTTTCTATATAAAACATGCTTAGAAAGTGGATGATCTGTAGGTAATTTTGTGTGAGTGAAGTCGCCATTAAAATCTCGTTTCATGCCGATTTTTTCCATTACTTTTCTTGAACGATTGTTTGCTGGTACAGTAAATGAAACAATTTCTTCAAGACCAATTTTATTGAAGCCAAAATCTAAAGCTGCTTTTGCACCTTCTGTGGCATAACCTTTTCTCCAATATTGTGAGCCCAAACGCCAGCCAATTTCTACAGCTGGTGTAAATGGTGCTTCCCAGCTTATATAGTTAAGTCCTATAAAACCTATAAGCTCTCCGGCTTCTTTTAGCTCGGTTGCCCATAATGTATAGCCATATTTTTCTGCCTGGTTATTTTTTGCTACAATAAAGTTTTTTACTTGCTCCATGGTCATTGAATTTCCAAGCCATTCAACTAATTTGGTATCTTGGTTTATGTTAAACAAAGCCTCTGCATCTTCTGATTCCCAAGTTCTTAAGATAAGTCGTTCGGTCTCAATGATTTTCATAAATTATTAAAAATTTCTGTAAGTTTTTTGAAATGATTTGTATCACAATTATCTTCTAATGCCCAGGTCCAAGCGAGCACGGCTTGCACAAAGCACCAATCTTGGACTCTCATAGGATCTAGACTAAGAATTTTAGCAAATTTAGTGATTCTATTACTGACAATATTTTTTATACTTTTTGAAGATAATAGTTCTGGCAATGGATTGCGGATAAACGCAGAAACTTCATAGGCTTGCTCACCAATTACTCCTTTAGGATCAATTATCACCCAGTTATTATTATTTTGTAAAATATTGTCATGATGTAGATCTCCGTGAAGTAATATTTGTTGAGTTGAAGTTTGCAGTAATCTATCTCGTAATTCTCGAGCTTTTTTTAGGTAATTGGTCGGAATATTTTGTTCTTTATCAAGAGCTGCTAGCCAATCTTCGATATAAGGAAACTTCTGTTTTGGAGAATGGGCTTGATGAAGTTTTTTTATTACATTACAAGCAATTTCAATAGCTTCATTTTCCTTGTTAGGAAAATAAGATTTTAGTGATATGCCTGAAATGGCCCGCTCAAGAATTAGCGCTCCATCTTGTTGTACTAATATTTTAACTGCTCCAAAAGAAGCAAAAGCCTTGAGGGTTAAAGCTTCATGGTTTAGTCCATCAATATCAAGACTAAGTTTTAAAATTATTGGTTGCTCACCACGGAAACCAGACAAAACATAATTATAAGTTAAATTATAAAGGGGTTTTAGCTCGGATAAGCCATTAGCATTTGCTATTTTATTTATAATTTTTGGTAAATCTAAAAGCCATGCTTTGCCAATTTCTCCATGGATGTTAATCACATTGGTTTTAAATGTTTGCATGTGCTGGCTTTACATATAGTCCTTCATCCTTTTTTAGTCAGATATAGATGGCAGGAGTCTTTAATCTTTATATTTATTTCATCCATGCTACGTAAAATATCTTCCATAAGTTTATCACCTAACTCTGAGCTGAATTCAGATAATTTGGCTAGATGTTTAACATTATTATTAAGATGGTTTTGGACGAAATCACTGTGAGTATGAACTGCATCCGGTAAAGATTTACAAGATGATAGTTTCTTGGTTGCGTTTGAATTATAAACATGTGCATCAACACTATATTCAAGACATTCTTCTTGTAGATTTTTGCCAACAATGGCAAATTTTGAACCTAATTCAATAAAATTACCGAAGACCTGAGTATAGAAATCCAGCACTTTATTCATGCCCTCTAATGTGTCATTAATATATACATCCTCTGGATTTAGACCTTGGGCGCTCTCTTTGGAATGATTTGTTGAGCTAGAGGATATATTGCTAGTTCTTTTTTTAGTTGTAGATTTTTTTGATTTCATAATGTCCCCACGTCATTTATATAATTTCCTGTCCAAAAAAGTATAAATATAGTATATAACTAATCACATAATAATTGATTATAAAGAAGATTTCAATGATAACTAAGCCTACATATAAAACTTGTTGGGTGATTACGGAGGGCAAGGCTGGAATGATAAGTCAGGCATTGGGCATTGCGGAAGCAATTGGTTTTCAGAAAATTGTTACTAAAAGAGTCTGCTATAATTTGCCTTGGTCTTTATTTCCAGCTAATTTTGGGTTAAACTCTCCAAGATTCTTATCTAAAAATAGTGATTCTGTTCTGCCACCATGGCCGGATGTATTAATTACCTGTGGTAGGCAGGCGTTAGGCGCTTCATTATATATTAAAGAGCAAAGCAAGGGTAAAACTTTTACAATTTGTACACAAGACCCCCGCATTAACTTTAAATATTTTGATTTAGTGATTCCTATGGAACATGATAATGTGTCTGGTAGTAATGTTATAATAAGCAAACTGACTCCGCATAAAGTTACGCAAAAAAAGCTTGATGAGGGCAAGAAGTTACATAAAGGTTTGTTTTTGAAAAAGAAAAAACCATATATTGTAGTGCTTCTTGGTGGCTCTAGCAATCGTTATAAGATGAAAAACGCAGCATGCCAGGATGTTATTATAAAACTTGAATCCATCCTTGCAAATAGCAATGGTAGTTTATTTATTACGCCATCCCGTAGAACGCCAGCACAATTAATTAAAATGATTGGTGATACATTTGGAAATAATGATCGTGTAGTAATTATTGATCATACAAAAAACAATCCTTATTTTGGTTTACTTGGTATGGCTGATTGTATTTTTGTTACTGATGATTCAGTTAGTATGATTTCCGAAGCATGCTCTACTGGCAAAAAAATTTATATATTACCTTTGCTAAATCATAGTCGGGGTAAAAATAAAGAATTTGCAAGTAATCTTGCTAAGAACCAAATTGTTGAAATATATAAAAAAGAAGTGTCTATAGGAAACTCTAAAGCATTCAATGAAACATTAGTTGTTGCTAAGCAAATACAAAATATTTTGATAGAAAAACACAATTTTAATCTAGAAGATTTTATTAGTTAAACTTAGATCTATGCCTGAATTGCCAGAAGTTGAAACTGTTACCACAGAACTGCGTAACCATATTCTTGGAAAGAGATTTACTGATGTTCATATCAATAGATATAAACTGCGTATAACAATACCAGCATTTTTATCAGAATTAGTTAATAACCAAAAAATTACTAAAATTCAGCGCCAAGCTAAATATATTCTAATATATTTAGATAATGAATATGTTTTAGTTTTACATTTAGGCATGAGCGGTAAAATTTTAATTAATCCCAAAGAACCTTCTAGAAAACATGATCATGTAATTTTTACTCTTAATAATAATCATAAAATTATTTTTAATGACCCAAGAAGATTTGGCTTAGTTACCATCATCCATAATTTGGATTTGGCACACTCCAAGCTCTTTGCTAAGCTTGGACCAGAGCCGTTGTCATCAGAATTTAACAGTCATTATTTACTGAACGCGATTAAAAAGCGTGTCATGCCAATCAAAACTACCATAATGAATAATCAAGTTGTAGTAGGAGTCGGTAATATTTATGCTTGTGAGAGCCTATTTCGTTGTGGCATCTCTCCTTTGAGAAAAGCTAATACCCTTACAGTAAAAGAAGCAGAAAAATTAGTTGTTGCAATACAACAAACATTACAAGATGCAATTACTGCAGGTGGATCTTCTCTAAAAGATTACGTCAATACTAGCGGTGATGCTGGTTATTTTCAAAATAACCTTCGAGTTTATGGTAAGGCTAATCAATTGTGTGATGTTTGTAACACAATTATCACAAATATTAGGCAATCAGGTAGATCAACATTTTATTGTTACACTTGTCAGTGTTAGATCAAAAAATGTGATTGACATAGTTTTCATAAAAGACCTACAATTAAATTAGAGAATTATATGAGGATCGTTATGAATGCATCTGGAGTATGGAGAAGGTTATTTGCAAGCATATTAGATGGTGTCTTTATTCTCAGTATATATGCTCTGATTGGATTGGTATTGGAAGTTATGCGTTATCTCTTAAAAATTGAATTTTCAATGCATGTCATCATATTAAAACTAATACCGATAATTTCATATCTGTATTATATAATTCTTGAAAGCTATGCTAAACAGGCTTCTCTTGGTAAGAGAGCGATGAATATTAAAGTTGTTACTTCCAAAGAAAAGAAACCATCATTTACAAATATTGTGATAAGGACATTGTTATGGAGTGGGCCATCGATTTTTCTATATATCTACTCATATCTAGTATTTATGAGCGTGAATACTATTTTTGAAAGCATCTTTAATAGCAAATGGATTTTTGAGTTTTTGCTTATTTTATCAATGATTTGGTGGTTACCTGTATTTTCAGGAAAAAGAACAATTTATGATAAGTTAAGTGACACTAAGGTGGTGAGTTATTAATATTATAAAATTACCCAGGAGATTACCATGAAGGCAGCTGGAATATGGAGGAGGTTGTTTGCACATATATTAGATTACTTTATTATTCTGTTAATTGTGGTTGCATTTTATTTTATAATAGCATTATTCTCACTTAACCCTATAACATTTACGCTTACTCCTCCTGTTATAATCATTCTACTAACATTCCCATTTTCTTATTATGTTATTCTTGAAAGCTCAGAAAAACATGCATCTTTTGGTAAGAGATTGATGGAAATTAAAGTTGTAACCAGCGATAGTAGTAAATTATCTGTTTCTAGAACTATGCTTAGGACCTTGTTATACCTGCTTCCATTTCTTGCGATATTTTGGTATTTGCCTATATTTTCTCACAAATCTACAATCTATGATTTATTAAGTAATACCCGAGTAATAAGTAATTGAAATGAACAATATAAAAATACTCATATTTATTTTGATCTCTTGCATATCTCTTGTTTATATATGGCACCATAAAATAGAAAGTGATAACGTCATGTATTATGAATTTCCTGGAGCAAATGGTATAATTGAAATTGCAATTCCTGAGAAAATAGTAAAGAAAAAAGACTGTGCAAAATTAAAAGCGTGGATGCAAGATCAAACTCCAGAAGAGTTTATTATGGAAATACCAGATTGTCCTTGGGATAAAAAAGGATTAATAGGAGTTTTTAATATTAGTGGTACTCAGTTTTGCGTACCACGTTCTTATCTTAATGTGGAAAGATATAAATTATCAGGAAATGTCGCTGAGTTGCATATTGAATTTAATTTTGATACCCTAGAGCCTGTTGATCCACAGCTCATGAGGGATGGGAAATATGATGCATCGGGTTATATAGATTTAGTTATTAAGAAAAATCCTGAAAGAAATAGATGTACATCAAATCAAAATTGCCAACACCTATATTGGTCAGAATTAGTAGCTTTACTTGAAAGGTATGATGGTCAGCTTTCAGATGATGTTATTAAATTATCATTAATAACAAAAGATTTTCAGGGAATGGGCTTGGATTATTATACCTTTGATAATTTTAAAAGAGCTTGCATAGTGAGTGGCATCGTTAGGCAAGAAAAAGCCAATGAAATTTGCGAGGATAAAAGCCCTAACTTATTTATTTCTTCTACTGATGATCCTTCTAATCCGAGTTTATGGATTCATTGTGTGGATGGACGTGATTATATGGACTTAAGAGAGGATAGTTATGTATGTAAAATAAGGCGTTATTATAATAATAGCGACATAGTTGTGGATATATATTTTGATCAAAAGATATATATATCGCGATATCGAGAGCTTCTAACAAAAGTAGAGACATTGCTGAGCAGATTTCAAACATCTTATTATTGTCAGGACCAGATTCCTTAAAAAATATAAAGATAACTACAAATAAATCATTCAACTAATTCCCTAAGAATAATCAGAGCTTTATGATTGATACTTGGGGATAAATCATTAGGATAGAATCTTCTTTTAAAAGCGATTACTACCATAGACATTGATTCATCAAATTCTCCATTAAGATCAATTTTATAGCCAAAATCTTTTAGCATCTTTTGTATTTTTAGAACTTCTGAATTTTTATCACCATGGCTAATTATTATCTTGTTGTTTTCATCATTTTTAATATCTGGATAAATACCAATATGGTTCTTTGCAAGAAGATTCCAATTAAAAAACTGTCCGGGATCATCTTTACGATTTGGTGCAATATCTGAGTGAGCAACTATATTAAAATCAGCAATACTATATTTTTTAATTAAATCAGCACATAGTTTGATTAAGGAGTTCATTTGAGCTTTTGGGAATATATTAGTTTCTAACAAATGATCGGCATTAACCAATTCAATGCCTATAGAATAAGTGTTTAATTTCTCTCGCCCACGCCAAAAACTTTCTCCGGCATGCCAAGCTCTTTTATCATCGTTTACTAAAGAATAAACTTCACCATTTTGAGAAATTAAGTAATGGCAACTTACATTACTTTCAGGATCGCAAAGTCTTTCTATAGAGGGCAGTTCTTCCATTTTAGTGGCATGAATTACTATCATGTCTATATTTGAGGTGCGTTCATCAAAATTTGGAGATTTATATATGTGAGAAATCTTAAGCATGTGTATGCTAATAACTTAGATGTTGGATTTTGCCATCTAAAACTATGTCAAAATAATATACCTTGAACCCTTCAGTAACAACATTTTTAGCACTATGAGCCGGAACATAATGTCTGTTTGGCATTTTTTTCTCTTTATCAACTAAAAAGATTTTGGTTTTGAGTTCAGGAAATTTATCATGAGTTATTACTAAGTTTATTATCTCACCGGTACTAGTCCTACCTTTAGATGGATGAACAGTAATAAAGGCAAATTCACCAGTGTTAGTTGAAGTTGTAGAACCAACTCCTTGAAAATCACTTAGAATTTGTTCGTTCATATTATAAATACTATGACTATTATCTATCACTCTTATATAGCGATATAATCCGTACTGATCAGTTTGCCATATGCTTATTGTTGCATCAGATACTGTAATACAATTTTTATCACGTACTCTTCCTACTAAAATAATTTTGGGCATTAGCTTATCAGAAAGCGCTCCAACTTTTTTGGTCAAATTATTATTTGATATAATTTCTTCAGGCTCGTTTGTTAGGTCAATTGATTGAGTTGGTATGCATCCCTTAAAATGCTCTGCATTTTTTTGTTCAGTATCAATAGTAAATCCCCAAGCATTGCAATTAGGTAAGCAAGCAACCAAAAGAATATATAAATAAAATTTTCTTATAAATAGCATCATATAAGTATTTTATACTAATATTGTTGTTCTGGAAATAAATAACGTCATCTATTTTTATTGTTTCTAACTGTACTATTATGTTCTTCAAACATTTCTTTAATAGTATTTTTCTCGTCGTGATCGTAACTGTTAGTAAAAAAATTATAAAAATAAATTGATAGGGCTAAGCTACAGATAATGAGCAGGTTCCAGCCTATAACTTTGATGACCTTAGTAAATGTCTTATGCATATGTTTTTATTAATAATTTTAAGATTATTATTTTTTCAATTATACACAATAGTTATTAATAAATAATTAATTAGTCAGATGAATACAAATGAGTATACTGCGCCTATTGTTAGTTAGTGTTCAGCCTTTATATTTGATTCTTGATCAAAAGTATAAGAATGTCTTACTTGGTAATCACCTTCTATGCATATTCTGGCTTTGCTGTATTAAATTTATCCTTCCTACATAGTTTCTAGCAGTTGATTGATCTTGAGACTTAGGCATAATCTTTTCCATAACTTTATCAATTTCTCTTTGAACAATTACACCTCCAGCAATCCCTCCTATATCTTGCATCTCACCCATTAAAGCGTTTACTCGATCGCTAATTCTATTTAACGAGCCCACCCAAGCGCTGGGGCTTTTCCAGGATGTATCAGTTCCATATGCTTTTAAATAATCATATATTGCATTTAATACTAGAGTTTCTCTTTCTATTCTTACTGCGCTATTGGCTTTCCCTAACTCATCAGAAAACTCTATTTCTAATATTTCTTGCAGCTCTTCTGGTTTTAAAAAGCTTATGGCTTTTTTTTCGTTACCTCTTATTCCCACCGTAGTAATTTGATGTCGAAATAGTTCCTTAATTTCTTTCACGTGACCCTTATGTATAGCCCAGTTAAGCGCTGTAGCTCCTTGTTTATCCTTTATCTCAAGTAATTTCTGCTTATCTATTCCAGGAATTTTAAGTATTACCTTAGTTGCTTCCACGTGACCTTCATACGCGGCTTTGTGTAGTACAGTTTTTCCTAATCCATCCTGTATCTCAAGTAATTTCTGCGTGTCAATCCCTGGGGTTTCAAGTATAGTCTTAACTGCTTCCATATGACCTTTATACATAGCTGCATGCAGTACAGTTCTTCTAGTAGACCTGTCCGGCGTCTCAAGTAATTTCTGTTTATCTACTCCAGGAGCTCTAAGAATTGCTTTAATCACCTTCACGTGACCTTTATATGCAGCTACATTTAGTGCTGGAATCCCTTGCTTATCCTCTATTTCGAGTAATTTTTGCGTGTCAATCCCTGGGGTTTCTAGCATGGTCTTAATTGCTTCCACGCGATTTTCATATGTGGCCCTTTGCACTGCAGTTTTTCCTGATTCATCCTGTATTTCGAGTAATTTTTGCGTGTCAATCCCTGGGGTTTCAAGTATGGTCTTAACTGCTTCTGCATGACCTTTATACGCAGCCCAATGTAATGATGTGTAACCAAACTTATCCTGCATTTCAAGTAATGCTTGTTTATCTATTCCAGGAGTTTCAAGTATTAGTTTAAGTGCTTCCACTTGACCTTTATGCGCAGCCAAGTGAAGTATAATCTTAATTACATCCACTTTACTATGTTCTATAGCGTACTGCAGTGCAGTTCTTCCAGACCTACTCTGTATCTTAAGCAATTTCTGCATATCTATTCCAGGAGTTTCAAGTATTACCGTAAGTGCTTTCACGTGACCTTTATAAACAGCCCGGCTCAGTGCTGTGTCGCCATATTTATCCTGTATCTCAAGTAAGCTCTGTTTATCTATTCCTGGCGTTTCTAGTATTACTTTAATCACGCCCACTTCACTATCTCCTGCAGCCAAGTGCAATATTGTGTAGCCGGATCCATCCTGGATCTCAAGCGATCTCTGTTTATCTATTCCATCTGTTTCAAGCATCAGCTTAATTAAGCTTACATTATCAAAGTAAGTAACGGTGTGTAGTACCGTGCTGCCAGATGTATTCTGTATCTCAAATAATCTTTGTTTATCTATTC
>CAMCSP010000011.1 GCA_945877755.1 Rickettsia typhi
ATTATTTTAAAAGCTGTAACATGTGACTCGTCCCCAGTTTTATGAGAAGCAACATTATGCGTATCAACATTATCAATTCTGACCACTGGCTTATTGTCATCTGTTGGCAAACTTTCCCGTAGAATCTTCTTCTTATCTTCAGTTAATGCCGCTCTTTCAAGTGAATTTATTGGACCATAATCTTTTAAATATAAATCACCAACAGACACTTTGAGATCAGCGCTGAGGTAATTTGGCGTGTTCATATATGAATCAAACTCTTTATCTCCTAATTGTTGTTTCATGGTAGCTAAAAATGTGTCTAGCTTCACAATTTTGGGCAATGCATAGCCTAAAAATGTTCTGGAGTTTATAACCGTAATTTCTTCACCATTTTCTGTGTAGCTAGGATCATTATCAAAGAAGTTTACGTGCAATAATTCCCTATATCTTGATTTAGGAATGCGACCGGCATTTAGATCATCAATAATTGCGTTCATCTTTTCTTTTATATCAGTAAAACTTCTATCTAAGGCTAATCTTGTGTCAGGCACTTCCGGGAATTGCTTTAAAAGCTGCAGCGTTAGTACCTTTAGCATTGAGGCAGGCAATTTGCTATATTGCTTAAGTGCCCCAGCCTTATAGCCTTTATCTTCTGCTAAAGGCAACAATTCTGCAGCAAAGTCTTTCAAAAAGGCCTCGTCTTTAGACATTTTCTCTATTTTATCAGCCTGCATCTGTCTAGGTAAGCTTAATATATCATCAATAACTTCTTTCATATTCATCTCCACTAATAAAAAATGTTGTGAATTAAAGCTATGATAAAAACACAATCCACGCAAGAGGAAAGCAGTAGTTATACACTGTTGGTTGAAATATGGTTGGAGTGTTGCAACTTCTTAACAGATGCTTTAGAGAAAATATTTTACCAACATGCTACTAATAATAAACACTATAGCAATTAGCAATGCCGCAAAAAGAGCAGTATTTTCTCATTGAGTCATTGCAATAGTTGTGTTAGCATACATTGTATTTAATTCAACAAAGCATTAGCCATGAGTTCTTTTAAAATTCTGATTGTCATTTTAATGGTCATAACACTATGTGTTGTTATAACTGGAGTAGTTATCCTTAGTACTAATAAAAAGCTCAATCAAAAATACGGAAATAAGTTAATGACTCTTAGAGTAGCTATGCAAGCGATGATCATTATAATGATAGCATGTCTTTACTTTATACATTAGCACAGCTCAACCCTATCGTTGGCGATATTCAGGGAAATTATCTCAAAATTTGCAATGCTTATACTCAAGCACTTGGAAAGAATTCCGACTTATGCATCACACCAGAACTTAGTCTTATTGGATACCCGCCTCAAGATTTAGTATTAAAACCAAAATTGCTACAAGAAGCGGAACATTACTTAGAACTGCTTGTTGAACAAACAAAAGGTAAATCCTGTGGGTTAGTCATCGGCAGCATAAAACGCAAACATAATCATATATATAATGTCGCATATCTAATATATGATGGTGAAATAAAACAATATTTTTCTAAACGTAATTTACCTAATTATGGCGTATTTGATGAAAAACGAATTTTTACTCCAGGACAAGAGCCATTAACCTGTATTTTTAAAAACACAAAGATAAGTCTGTTAATTTGCGAAGATTTTTGGATTGAAGAAACTGTTAATTTGGCTATGGAAGATAAGCCACATTTATTACTGTGTATCAATGCTTCACCATTTGAACTTAGCAAATATTCTACCAGAATTAAGCTTGCTAGCAAACATTCAACACCCGTGCTTTATATAAATCAGGTTGGTGGTCAAGATCACTTGGTATTTGATGGTGGATCTTTTGCAATAAATAAAAACGGCAAGCTAGTATTACAAAACAACTTTTTTCATGAAGAAATAACGCATTTTAGCTTTGATCAGTCTACAGCTATAGAATTTACTTTCTCAGATATAGAATGGTCATATCAAGCTGCCATGCTTGGACTTCATGACTATGTTACAAAGAACAACTTTACTAAAGTCATCATCGGTCTCTCAGGAGGAATTGATTCAGCATTAGTTACTGCCATCGCTGTCGATGCTCTCGGGTCAGATGCTGTGCAGACTATTATGTTGCCATCGAAATTTACTAGCCAAACAAGTATTGATGATGCCAAGCAAATAGCCATTAATCTAAAAATTCATCATAAAATGGTTCCTATAGAAAACGCTGTTGAAAATATCCGCATTCTAATGCCTAGTATAAATGAAATAGCTGATCAAAATATACAGTCTCGTATCCGAGGACTTATATTAATGACCATTAGTAACAATACCAATGCCCTACTCATCACCACAGGAAATAAATCTGAAATATCTGTAGGGTATACAACTTTATATGGTGATATGTGCGGAGCTTATAATCCAATCAAAGATATTTACAAAACAGATATTTATAAATTATGTCAGTGGCGAAATAAAAATATCCCCCGATATTCAAAACACCAAACAAGTAATGTTATCCCAGAAAATATTCTTACCAAGGCACCTTCAGCAGAACTTAAAGACGCCCAGACTGATCAAGAAAATTTGCCACCTTACGAACTGCTAGATCAAATTTTATATAAATTAATCGAGCAAAATATGAGTAAAGAAGATATAGTCGCTCAAGGATTTGATCAAAACATAGTTGAAAAAATTATAAAATTACTGCATGCTGCAGAATTTAAAAGACAACAATCAGCCCCTGGGACAAAAATCTCGAAAATGTGTTTTAATATTGATCGAAGATACCCAATAACTAATAAGTTCTTAAAGTGATATGAAAATTAAAACAAGATTCGCCCCATCCCCAACTGGATTATTACATGTAGGAAATGTACGTACTGCATTAATTAACTGGTTATTTGCCAAGAAAAATGGTGGATCATTTACACTACGTATTGATGATACTGATCTGGTGCGCTCTACCAAAGAATTTACAGAATGCATTAAACAAGACCTTGCTTGGCTTGGACTAGGCTGGGACGACTTGGTATTTCAAAGTGATCGTTTTGATCGTTATAACGAAATCAAAAATTTACTTATCAAGCAAGGCAAGTTATATCCTTGCTACGAAACACCCGAAGAGTTAGACTTAAAACGTAAATTACAGCTTGGGCAAGGTAAACCGCCAATTTATGATCGGTCTGCACTACATCTCTCAGATAAGCAAAAAGAACTATTAGAAGTTTCTGGAAAAAAACCTCATTATCGTTTTTTATTAGAAGATAGGAAAATATCCTGGCAAGATTTAGTGCGTGATGAAGTTACCTTTACTGAAAATTCAATGAGCGATCCAATTTTGATTCGTGAAGATGGCAGCTGGACATATATGCTGTGCTCAGTGATTGACGATATTGACTTGAATATCACTCACATTATTCGCGGTGAAGATCATATCAGCAATACTGCGGTACAGATTCAAATTTTTGAAATTCTTGGTGCTAAGCTTCCTATCTTCGCCCATTTAGCAAGAATTACCTCTAAAGAAGCAAAGATTTCTAAGCGAGTTGGTGGATTTGATATTCAGAACCTAAGAGAAGAAAAAAATATTGAAGCAATGACAATTAATAATTTCCTAGCAACAATAGGTACTTCTGAACCAATTTCATATTTCCCAGAAATGAAAAATATAATTGAGCATTTTGATCTTAACAAATTTCATAAAAGCCCCACTAATTATGATGAAGATGATTTGATTAGAATTAATCACAAGATTTTAGCTAATAGCTCTTTCATAGAAATATTACCACGCCTGAAGCAAATGGGTCTGGATAAAATAGATGAGAATTTCTGGCTAATAGTACGTAAAAATTTAACCACCCTCAATGAAATAGAATTATGGAATAATATTTGCTTCGATAAGGTTACCCCGATTATTAACGATCAAAATTTTTTAAATTCCTGTGCACAATGTTTACCAATAGATAGTTGGGATGAGACAATTTGGGAAAAATGGATGCAGAACATTATCACTACTACTAGTAAAAAAGGTAAGGAATTGTTTATGCCAATAAGGCTTGCTTTGACTGGACTTGAACACGGTCCAGAATTAAAATCGATGATATATTTACTCGGTAAAGAGAAAATATTAAAACGCTTAAACGGTGAAATAGCATAAAAATTATGACAGTAATCAGAGTATTATCTCCTGTAACTATTAATCGTATTGCTGCAGGTGAAGTTATTGAACGCCCTGCATCTGTGGTTAAAGAATTGGTTGAAAATTCTCTCGATGCTGGTGCAACAGATATAAAAATTACCATCGAAGCTGGTGGTAGAAATTTAATTATGATCACTGATAATGGCTGTGGAATTTCTAAAGAAGATTTACCTGTAGCTGTTGATCGCCATACTACATCTAAATTAAAAGATGATGATTTGGTCAATATCTGTAATTTCGGTTTTCGTGGTGAAGCATTACCAGCAATCGGTTCTGTAAGTAGACTAACCATCAAAAGCCGTCTACATAATGAAAATGATGGCTGGCAAATTAGCGTATTTGGTGGTGAGAAAAGTAGCATTATGCCAACGCCACATATTGGTGGCACTAACATTGAAGTAAAAGATTTATTTTTCGCTACTCCTGCCAGATTAAAATTTTTAAAATCAGAACGTACCGAAATTCAAAACATCGTCGATATCGTCAAACGTATTGCTATTGCTCATCACAACGTTGCTTTCTCTATCATATCTGACGATAAAACTATTCTTGACCTACGAGTTAAAACTGATGATTTAATTGCTCCAAAATTTTCTAGAATCTCAGATATTTTGAGTAAAGATTTTATTGAGAATGCTATACCGCTAATGTTCAATAATGAAGAAATAAAAATCACCGGTTATGCAAGCCTACCAACTTATAACCGTGGCACATCAGAAGAAACTTATCTCTATGTTAATAATCGGCCGGTGCGTGATAAATTATTATTTACCGCAATCAGAATCGCTTATCATGACTTTATCAGCCGTGACCGCTATCCGGTAGTGGTATTATTTTTAGAAGTGCCATATGAATTGGTAGATGTAAACGTTCATCCCAATAAAGCAGAAGTTAGATTTCGTGATAATGTCCTGGTCCGTAATAGCATCATCAGCGCGATTAAATCAGCAATATTAGACAAGGGGCAGCAAACCTCTTCAACTATCGCACAACAAACATTAGGTTTGTTACAGCCAAAATATAACGCTGCACCAGTAAATTTTAGTGCATCGCCTCCTAGAAATTGGCAATCACCATCATTTAATAAACCTATATCTTTATCGCAAGAAGTTACGCAACCAATAGCAAGATCATTACAAGAAGATGAAACTCAACATATCCACCAACCGAATTATCCTTTAGGGGCAGCAAAATGCCAGTTGCATAAAACTTACATTATTTCACAAACAGAAAATTCTATTGTGATTACTGATCAACATGCTGCTCATGAGAGATTAACTTACGAGAAATTAAAAATTCAATTAGAGAATGGTGAAATTGAAAGCCAACGATTATTGATTCCAGAAATAGTAGAATCTGATGAAAACACCATCACCACCCTACTACATTTAAAGTCTGAATTGCAAAAACTTGGGTTAATAATAGATCCTTATACTAACACATCAGTTTCTGTACACGCTACTCCAATAACACTTGGCAATTGCGATGCTAAAAAATTAATGCAAGATATCATTGATGATCTTAAGGAATATGGAGAAAATGTTTTTCTTAAAGAATTAGTCAACCATGTTTTGGCAACTTACGCCTGTCATTACAGCATTCGTGCTGGTAGAGAAATGAATCATATGGAAATGAATAATCTACTAAGAGAGATGGAACAGACTCCCCATTCTGGACAATGCAACCACGGCCGTCCAACTTATATTGAGCTTGAGCTAAAAGACATTGAAAAACTCTTCGGACGAAGTTAACATTTTACTAAATATTTTAGTTATAAAAAATGAGCAAGAAAAAACAAATTATTAAAGCAATAAGTTTAATAATAATATGCTTAGGTATTATAATATGCGTAATATATGAAGTACCAAAAAACCTTAAACGCTATGATGTAACAGTCGTAGGACCAGTTTCATATGCTGATGGATTTGGTAGACAATCAATAGATGCGGTCAAATTGTTAGATAAGTACTTAAACATAAATGCCGTGTCTATTTGGCCAACAGACACTAATTATTTAGATAAGAATGTAGAAAAGATTTTTGACAGAGGTAATCAATTAGGGAAAGTAATACTATTTGAACAAATAGTCTCAATGCCTACAAGAAGCGATGTAAACCCCGTAAAAGAAGTAATAGATTATCAAAATTTTAAGGTATTTGATAGAAAGGAACAGATATTTATAGCATATTCAATGTTTGAGTCTACCTCTATTCCTAGGATATGGGTAAAGAAACTTAATCAAGAATTTGATATGGTTGTAGTTCCAGACCCTTATTTAATTGAAGTGTATAAAAATTCCGGAGTAACCGTACCCATATTTTTTGTTCCATTAGGTGTTGATCTTGATTTACAATTATCAACCCCTCTAAAAACTAAGCGCAATAAAAACTTCTTATTCACAAATCTTTCAATATCAAAAGAAAGTAAAAACCAAATTAAATTGATTCAGGCTTTTGCCAAAGTACAAAAAATACATAACAATGTTTTTCTCCTAATTAATTCCAGAGTTTACTTTGGAAAAACTAAAGAAACACTTATAGAATATATTAATAATAACGATATCAAGAATGTGAATTACATGGTAGGTAAATTAAGTCCAGATCTATACATGGATGCGCAACAACAAACAGATTGCTTTGTTTATCCTTCAAAAGGTGAAGGATTCTCTGTTCAGCCAAGAGAAGCGATGGCTCTTGGCATACCAACTATTATTACGAATAATACCGCCCAAAAAACCATATGTAATAGCGGTTTAGTAGAATGCGTTGATTCGAACATTGAAAAAGCTGCCTATTATCAATTATGGGAAGCAATAATAGGTAATAATTTTGACTGTACAGTAGATGATTTGGCCAATGCTATGCTCAAAGTCTACGAAAATTATGATCATTATTTGAAACAATCAGAAGCTGCTCGTGCCTGGGCAACTGGCTATAAGTATGAAAACCTAAAAGAAAAATACCTTAATATGGTTAAACCAAAAAAGATACTGTTAGGAGATAAAAATGAAATTACCGATGACTATCTTATGACAAACTCAAAAGAGTTGTATGAAAAATATAAGGCTTTATAAAACCTACTCACCTAAAGTTTCCATTAATTCACCCCACTCGCGCTTACTCATACCACTTTCTTCTTGAGTAACTTTTTTACCTTTAATCATTTGCTTAATCACGTTCATTGCATTATTTGACATATTAGTACCATTAACACTATATTCCATAAATGCCTCATAAGTCAGGGGTACCCATTTTTTAACAATATCCAGCATCGCTTCTGCATATACTCTGATTTCATATTGAGCGTGAGGATCAGCACGTAAATGTAGAAAATGTAATAGATTATGCAAGTCAATTTTCCAATACCATTCAGTATAGAAATTAACCGGTAGATTCATTCGCGCTAATTCTCTAGCTAATTTGGCTCTTGATTCATCGACTATATTGCCTTCCATATCTTCATTGAGCATTTCCTCATAATGCGCATAACATTGCAAAGCATCACCTTTTAATATCTCTAGAGTTCTTGCTGCCTCATCATCATTTAACGTTTCAGCATCCCTTCCCTGACGATTGGTACTAGATTGCACCGCTAATTGATCACGCTCAGGTAAATAGAAATCTTTACCTAAAATAGAATATCGTGCTGAATATTCATTAACATTGGCAGTTCTATGTCTGATCCATTGACGCGCAATAAACATTGGTAACTTAATATGAAACTTAATCTCACACATTTCAAATGGAGTTGTATGTTTATGCCGAATGAGATATTGAATCAAACCACGGTCAAGATTAATTTTTTTCGTTCCTGCTCCATATGAGACCCTAGCAGACTGGACAATGGCAGAATCGTCCCCCATATAGTCAACAACCCTAATAAAACCATGATCTAGAACCTTGATTGGCTTATAGAGAATCTCTTCCATAGCTTCAACGGTTGCACGAGCTGTTTGTGCCTTTTGCTGCCTATTTTCATTGATTTCTGATAATTGTTGTTCACCTATTGCCATACGTAACACTCCCTAAGAAAAAATTTATTTAAAACTAGTATAGTTATTTATTCCCAACTGTGAAGATTTTTTCTTTGTACAGTGATGATATTATAGTGTATGATATAGTTGTTCTTTCGGGAACTATAGCGATAAACGTTGTCTAGAATAGACGAAGTGGACTCGGGGGCAGTACCCGACGCCTCCACCAATAGATTTTAAATAACTAATGGGGGCGAAACAGCATCGACACGCGTAATAAAAATACAATTTTTGCTCAGTACGATACGGCTGGCTTTTTTAGCGAACGGTCAAAACAATAAAAGCAAACAGAAATGTTTCTTCGAATGGTTATGTAGTACAAGCTGCATAGTTTTTCGCGGTTCGACGGGCACCGGGCAACAGAAGCCCGTCATTTAGATAAAAATATATAAAATGACTACAGAAATTATTAACTATAACGAACTAATAGACGATGCAATGCATGGAGTTGTCAAGCAATCTCTATATTATGTGCGTAATAATAAATTACCTGGCGATCATCATTTCTACATTACGTTCTTCACAAAGCATCAAGGCGTATCTATTTCTTCAAAACTGAAGTTAAAATACCCTGAGGAAATGACCATCGTCTTACAACATGAATTTAGAAATTTAGTGGTCGCAGAAGATAGTTTTTCTGTTACTCTGATATTTGCTGGAGCTGAAGAAAGAATTACAGTACCATATCGTGCAATTACTGCATTTGCAGACCCTAGCGTAAAATTTGGATTGCAATTTCGTCATGAAATAGAAAAAATACCAGTTACAAACACTGAATCACAAACTAAAGAAAAGAAAAATAAGGATGATGATAACATTATTAAGTTAGACAAATTCCGTAAAAATAACAATTAAATTAAAGAGCTTAAAGACTATGCATACTAAAAAAACTAGACAAACAGATAAGTATTTACCGCATACTAGTTTCATGAGACTTTCATCCTACTCAACATCTTTTGCTTACGATATGGATAAATTGGAGAATGCTTTACAAAAAGACGGGTTCAGTCCAACTGTATATAAAGGGGTGATTCATATCCAAAAAGAAATTAAAGAAGATAAAAACGGTGGTGATATATTTTATTTTCCATATGGCTGTATTATCATGTGGGGATTTACTGTAGAAGATGCTCTTGAAGAATTGAAATACTTAAGTCGTTATCAGATTAAACCTTATAGTCGTGATTATCATGACATTATGAATTATGACTATAGTGAGAAGGAAGAAATGGAGATTGTCGAGGAAGATGATTTGATTATTCTTGCTAAATCAGATGCCACTTTAGAAAAAATTTCTTTCTCTTACGCGTTATCTCAATCTGCAAAATTACAAGTAGTTGAAGAATCAAGCATAGAAACAATAAAACGCAGCCAATATCTAATTGATGAGTTAATTTTAGCTGGAAAAATATCTATATCTCAACGAAAACTTACTAAAAAAATGGGGATGCTTTTTGCTGAACGAAATGCAATTAATATGCATGCTGATATTTTGGATACTCCAGAGTTTTTCTGGCGGCAACCTAAATATTTGCCAATTTACAAAATAGCTGAAGAATTATTTGATATCAGTCACCGAATTGAAATTGTAACTCGCCGTTCAAATATCGTACATGAGCTATTTGATCTTCTTTCTGCTCAATTGCAACATATTCACTCAAATAGGTTAGAATGGATCATTATCGCATTAATTAGTGTGGAGATCGTTCTAGCAATTGGGTCAATAGCTTTAGGCCTAAGCCATTAATCATAGTTATTTAATTAATTATCTTAATGGATTCGTTTAATATCAGCACCACATTGGCTGAGTTTATGTTCTATACGTTCATAACCACGATCAATATGATACACCCTGTTTATAAGCGTTTTACCCTCAGCAACTAAGCCAGCTAAAACTAAAGAAACAGACGCTCGTAAATCTGTGGCCATAACTTCTGCACCTCTTAATTCACTTACTCCAACTATAGTTGCACTGTTACCAATGAGCGAAATTTTTGCACCCATACGATTTAATTCCGGAACATGCATAAATCGATTTTCAAAAATATTTTCAGTAATTATTGAGGTGCCGGCGGCTACAGCTAATAAGCTCATAAATTGCGCTTGCATATCTGTTGGAAAACCAGGGAAAACCCCAGTATTAATATCACGTGCGCTCTTGATCCCTTTGCTTTTAATAGTAACTTGATTACCATTCACCGATATCTTAGCTCCAACTATACATAACCTATCTAAAATGTTAGAACAAACCTCATAGTCAACATTTTCTAAAATTATTTCCCCCCCGGTGATTACCGCTGCAACTGCATAAGTTCCAGCTTCAATACGATCACAAACCACAGTATGATATGCACCTGAAAGCCTATCAACACCATCTATGGTTAAAGTGCTAGTTCCAATACCTGAAATTTTTGCACCCATTGCATTTAGTAACTTTATTAAATCGGAAATTTCTGGCTCTCGAGCAACATTATGTAAAATAGTTCTTCCTTCTGCTAATGTTGCAGCCATTAAAATATTTTCTGTAGCCCCTACTGATACAAAATTGAAATGTATTTCAGCACCTTTTAGTCTACCTTTAGACTTAACCTCAATATAACCACAATCCAACTCCACCTCAGCACCCATTTGTTTTAAAGCACTAAGATGCAAATCAATTGGTCTTGCTCCGATAGCACAACCGCCTGGCAGAGAAACACGCGCATAACCAAACCGGGCCACTAATGGCCCAAGAACCAAAATTGAAGCACGCATTTTACGCACAATATCATACGGAGCTTCTAAATTTTTAATATGCTCACCATTTAATAATATCACCCTACCGGTTGGAGATTGACTTAAGCTCACCCCATCCACGCTAAAACTAACGCCGTGATTAATAAGCAAATGGGCCATAGTCATGATATCAGCCAAATGAGGAACATTAGCCAACACAATACTTTCGCTAGTCAAGATTGAAGCAGCCATCAAAGGAAGAGCCGCATTTTTTGCACCACTTATAGTAATTGAACCATGTAAAGGCTTGCCGCCAGTAATAACTATACGATCCATATTAAATTACGATTCCTGGTTAGTTAAATGCACAATGCTGGCTTTTAGATACGCATAACCAGTGACCAAAGTTAACCCAGCAGCCACCCATAAGGTTATTCTGCCAATAAAATTAATATATGATAAATCACCCATACCTTCGTTACCTAAAACCAAAATAAATATAGCAGTCATCTGCAAAAAAGTTTTAACTTTAGCCAACTCGCTAACTGGAACACTAACTCTAATTTCAGCTAAAAACTCTCGTAATCCAGACACTAATATTTCTCGACAAATAATAGCAATCGCCGGCAATAAATCTGCTCGATCAAAATGTACTAATACCAAAATAACTGAGCCAACTAATAGCTTATCAGCAATTGGATCTAAGAATTGACCAAGTTTTGTTTGCATGGACCAAGCCCTTGCAAGAAAACCATCTAAGAAGTCTGTAATACAAGCATATAAAAATAGTCCGGCCGCAACAAGGTGGCCAAATTGGCTATGATCAAAACACATCAAAAGCAATAAAAATGGTATCACTACAATGCGAGATATCGTTAGTATATTTGGTAAACGTTTTAACATATTTAAGTGTATATCAAGTTTTTGTATTTATTAATACAATGTTATTATTTATTTATGTAAATATCCATAAATTTTTTCGGCAATCTTGATATTTATTGTCTTAACTTGTTGCAATTGGTCAATTGATGCATTTTCAATATGCTCAACAGAACCAAAAAAACTCAATAATATTTTCTTTCTTTTTGCGCCGATACCAGGAATCATGTCTAAAATCGAACTTTTAATCGCGGCCGAACGCTTTGCTCTATGGCTAGCAATCGCAAATCTATGAGCCTCATCCCGTAAAATTTGTAAATATTTCATAACCTTATTATTTCTGTCTAAGGTAAACTCACCCTTGCCTAAAGTAAAAAAACTTTCCCTTCCAGAATTACGATCCATACCTTTAGCAATGCCCACCACACAAACACCTTGTATTTTCAATGTTTTTATCACATTAGAAGCAACAGATAAATGACCAGCGCCACCATCAATTAAGATTAACTCAGGCTTAGGCAAATCTCGTTTAAACCTTCTAGTTAACATCTCTTTCATCATCGAATAATCATCACCACCAGTATCTTTACCAATATGCGCAATATTATATTTACGATACTCCTTTTTCTCAAAACCATCTTCACCAGATACTACCATCGCTCCCACAGCAAATTTGCCTAATATATGGCTGTTATCATATATTTCCACTCTTTTAATCTCTATTGGTAAATCAAATAACAGCTCCATTTCTTTTAACATTGCTTTATGATAGGCTTTTGTATTAAGTTTTTTTTCTATTTCACATTTAATATTATCAAGCGCAAACTTCACCAATTCATACTTCTTGCCCTGCTTTGGTATTTCAATCTTTACCTTATGACCGCAAAAGGCAGCTAACGCTTGCTGTAATAAATCGTTATCTGTAATTTGATTACTCAATATAATCGATGGAGGAATATGATTATGTTGATAAAAATGTAATAGAAAATTACTAAGAATCTCATCGAATCCTGCATCTTCAACATGTTCTGGAAAATAGGTTTTATTTCCTAAATTCTGACCAGTTCTAAAAAAGAATATCTGCACAGCAACTATGCCACCAATATTACCAATAGCGATAACATCCAAATCACCAATTTCTTGTAAATCTACTACTTGTTTAGCTTGAATATAACTCAACATCTTAATCCGATCTCTATATTGACTAGCCTCTTCATAAGCATATTTATCACTAGCCTCATGCATCTGCTGAGCCAACTGCTTTTGCAACTCAAAATTCTTGCCAGAAAGAAAGTCATTTGCTTGCTTAACTAAAAGCAAATAATCATCCTGCGCTATTTTATTAACACAAGGAGCTGAACATCTTTTAATCTGATACAATAAACAAGGTCTCTTTCTACTTGCAAAATAAGCATCTGAACATGACCTCAACAAAAAAACCTTCTGCAAATAAGACAGAGTTTCTTCAGCCTTAGCTGGAGAAGTAAATGGCCCATAATATGACCCCTTAAGATCCTTAATACCACGATATTTAGCTATTTGTGGATAAGGGTGATCTTCTCTAATCAATAAATAGGGGAATGACTTATCATCCTTTAATAAAATATTATAACGTGGTTTAAACTTTTTGATTAAATTAGCTTCCAATAACAGAGCTTCTAATTCATTATTGGTTTTAATAACATCAACAGCATCCGCATTTGCAATCATTTGACAAATGCGATGAGAATTACCATCGAGGGTAGCATAGTTAGTTAAGCGACTGTGTAAATTCTTAGCCTTACCTATATAAATAACATCACGCTTTGAGTTAAAAAATTGATAAACACCAGAAGACTTTGGCGCAATTCTTAAATAACTCTTTACTGTTTCAATACCCATAAGTTAACTTTATAATAATATCCACAAAAATTGTGGATAAGTATGTGCATAACATTTGTATGATAGTACTCAATAATGCCTATTACTATCATTTTAATCACTTTGCTTAAAAATTAGGCAACCATTATCAATACATTGAAAAATAAGAGTTCCGTTACAAAAGAACAGGTTATCTTAATAAACTATGAAAACGCCAAAACAGTTTAATTTTAGATATATAATTATACTTTTAATTGTGCATAATTTTATTAATCCCCATTGACAAAACTATATAACATAGACTCTAATAAGCAGATGACCAATTTATTTAACAAAATCAGCTATGTCACTGACAATAGCAAAAAAGCCCAAACAATCTATAAGTTTTTAACTGAAGAAGTCGGGATAAAGGAGATTTCTGCTAAGCAAAAACCAGATTTAATTCTCGTTATTGGTGGAGATGGCACAATGCTCCACGCTATTCATCAATTAATGGATATAAATGTAGCATTCTATGGAATTAATGCCGGTCATATAGGTTTCCTAATGAACAATCTTCCTAATAATACAACAACTAGAGAAAAGTTTCTAGCTAACTTAAATAACAGTAAACCTGTAACTATTCATCCATTAGAGATGATAGCAGAAACCCGTAACCATAAAAAAATTAAAGCAATTGCTATAAATGAAGTTTCAATACTTAGAGAAACCCACCAATCTGCTAAACTCACAATCAAAATCAACAATAAAACACAAATGAAAGAATTAATTAGCGATGGTGTCATGGTTGCAACGCCTGCTGGAAGCACGGCATACAATTTATCATCAGGAGGAGCTATTTTACCAATAAGCTCTAATTTATTAGCTTTAACGCCAATTAATTCGTTTAGACCCCGTAGATGGCATGGAGCATTACTACCACATAATACCAAAGTCACTATTAATGTTAATGAATCAGATAAAAGGCCAGTTAGCGTAGTAGCTGATTTTTATGAGGTACGTAATATAATAAGCGTTACCATCAAAGAACAATCTAAAAAAAACATCACTTTACTCTTTAACTCTGCCAATAGCCTTGAAGACAGAGTAGCAAAAGAGCAATTCCTTAGATAACGAAATGATTAATTTAAAGTGATTTACTCTAGATACAAACTAATTATTTCCTTGTTTATTATACAACTCTTTGATATCATGATTCTCAACACATTATCAAAGTCACTATTAAACTTGTATAAAGCTAGGTAGCGAGATGAGAAAATATTTAGTAAATATACGCTACGTTCTAGCATTAATTATGTTAGTTGGCTGTACACCCTTTGACTCTAAATATAATGGTCATTACAAAGTAGGCAATAGCTATAAAATTAAGAATAAAGTTTATACACCTCAAGAAGTAACTTTTTATAAAAAAGAAGGTCTTGCTTCTTGGTATGGGCCAAAATTTCATGGCAAAAAAACTGCTAATGGCGAAGTATTTAATCGAAGGGGGTTAACAGCTGCTCATCAAACCCTGCCTCTTCCAAGCGTGGTTAAAGTTACTAACCTCAAAAATAATAAGTCGGTAGTAGTTATAGTTAATGATAGAGGACCATTCTCACATCAAGAGCATAGGATTATCGATCTATCCGAAAAGGCAGCTGAGATTATAGATATGAAAAAACAAGGAATAGCAAAAGTAAAAGTAGAATTACTGCCTAACACAACCTCTAATTTACATAAAAAACTCTTTATTAATAAAGCACAACTAAAAATTAAGATAGGATAATCACTGCATGCTAAATCACTTGATAAAAATAATCTCAATAATTATTTTAACCCTTACAATCTCAGATTCTTACGCTATAGAAACAAATGCAAAACAAGCATTTCTTATAGATGCAACAACTGGAACAGTTCTTTTTGCTAAAAATGAAGATGAAAGAATGACTCCATCTTCAATGAGCAAACTAATGACATGCTATTTAGTCTTTGATGCTCTAAAAACGGGTAATTTAAGCTTAGAAGAAGAAATAAATGTAAGTGTAAATGCATGGCAGATGAAAGGCTCAAAGACGTTTGTTCCGGTCGATAAGAAAGTAAAAGTAGAAGACTTAATTAGAGGGGTAATTGTCCAATCAGGAAATGATGCTTCAGTTGTACTAGCTGAAGGCATGGCAGGGAAAGAAGATGAATTTGCAAAACGCCTAAATAGTAAAGCTAAAGAATTAGGAATGACTAATAGCAACTTCAAAAATGCTACTGGTTGGCCAGATCCAGATCATTACACTTCTGCAAAAGATTTAGCAAAATTAGCACAACACTTGATCAATCAATTTCCAGAATACTATAAATATTTCTCAGAAAATGAATTCACTTATAATAACATTTCACAACCTAACCGTAACACCCTACTTAACAAAGACATAGGTGTTGATGGTTTGAAAACAGGACATACTGATATAGCAGGCTATGGAATTGTAGCTTCTGCTGTGCGCAATAACCGTCGTTTAATATTGGTAATAAACGGCCTAAAAGATGAGTCTGAAAGAGCAACAGAAGCGCAAAGCTTACTAAATTATGGATTTATGAACTTCACCAACATAACCATAGCCAAAGCTAATGAGGCTCTGGTTTTAGCTGATACATGGATGGGTGCTTCTGCAAAAGTAGAGTTAGCAACTAAGCAAGATATAATTGTTACAGTGCCGATAGACCAAAAAAAATCTATCAAAGGAACAATAAATTATCTAACTCCAATTTATGCACCAATTAAGACTGAACAACCCCTTGGGAAAATGAGTATTCAAATAAATGATTCCAATCAAGACTTCCAGTTATTTGCAGTGCAAAACATGGACACATTACCTATATACAAAAGAGTGCTGATATGGCTCAAATATTTCTTTACACATTGGAGCTTTTCACCACCTAAGCAAGAAGAGTCTTTGCACATGGTTTACTAAACATTCTAGATATAGAAGCGTGCTAATAAAGATATCACCATTCTGATATCACTGTCTTCTAGTTCAGAGTAAGTTTATAAAATTAGCATAAGTTGCAACACAATTTTTTTGTAATAAAACTATCTATGTATTTAAAATCATTATTAACTAATTGCATAGCTGGTTAATAATGCTTTACTAGATTGCATTTTATGCTTTATCGAAACAGTTTTTTGATATAGTATTATAGAATAGCGGCTTTAGTTATCGCTAAATAATTTTAGGAAAGCTCAATGACTAATAAGTCTACTAATAATTTTTTTATTTTTCTGTGTGCACTTTGTCTGCTTCTTTTTCACCAGACCGAATCCTTTGCTAGCACCAAGAAAAAATATAAAATTCCTATTCACCGCCTAACTCAAGCTAGTTTAGTTGTAGATGCTACTACTGGAAAAGTCTTACATCAACTCAATGCTGACAAGCGATTGCACCCTGCATCCCTAACTAAATTAATGACATGTTATATAGCCTTTGAAGCAATTAATAGGGGCAAACTGACATTTAATACACAACTTCCAATTTCAAAATTCGCAGCTTCAAGACCACGAACGAAACTTGGCTTAAAAGCAGGAAATACAATTACTGTAAAAGAAGCTGTGCTCAGCTTAATAGTTAAATCTGCAAATGACTCAGCGGTAGTCTTAGGAGAGGCTATTGGAAAAACAGAAAGTAATTTTGCCAGAATTATGACTAAAAGAGCAAAAGATCTAGGAATGCATAACACAAACTTTGTTAATGCATCTGGCTGGCATCATCCTGAACAAAAAACTACCGCTAAAGATATGGCCAAACTCGCAATTGCTTTAAAACGTGACTTTCCAGAGTTTTACCCATTATTTTCAAAAACCAGCTTCTACTATAAAAGCACACGACATAAAGGTCATAATTATGTGACCAAAAACTTACATGGCGCGGAAGGAATGAAAACTGGTTACACTGCAAAATCAGGCTGGAATTTAGTAACTACCGCTAAACGTGGTGCACAAAGACTTGTCGGGGTTGTTTTAGGAGAACATAATGCAAAGATAAGAGACAATAAAATGATAAATTTAATTAATCGTCATTTTAAAGAGCTACAAGTAGCAAATAAAGATGGTTTCAGTGTTAATAACAACATTATACCAACTAAAAACAAAAAGCATGTCTTAAAAGCAAATGCAGCTCAAGCTAACTCAAAGAAAAAACAAGCGGCAATTCTAGAGTCAGCAGCTTAGTTATTTACAAAATCTACCATACTGATGAAGCTATTAAACTTATTTTAATTTACATATGTCGATACAATCACCAAAAAATGTTGCTGGAGCCTTTGATAGAATTTCTAGTCATACTAAGCAAACTCCATTAGTAACTTCAAGCGTTTTAAATAATTGCCTAGGACACGAGCTAGTTTTTAAAACAGAAAGTTTGCAGAAAACAGGGTCATTCAAAGTACGTGGAGTTTTAAACACCCTCCTAAGTTTAAAAGAGCAAAATGCACTTCCTTCTAAAATCTCAGCATATAGCACTGGAAATCATGGCTTAGCACTTGCTTGGGCTGCTGAAAAATTTGATATTAAATTAAATCTATATTTACCTAGTTTTACAGCAAAAATTAAACAAAGAATCGCGCAAAGCTACGGAACAAATGTTATACTAACCAAAACCAGGTCTGAAGCAGAAGAAAGAGCATTAGCAGACGCTTTAGCAACTGATTGCATGTTAATTCCACCTTCAGATCATGATGATATTATTGCCGGGGCTGGTACAGCTAGCTTTGAGGTGTTAAAAGATGATCAAAATTATAATGCAATTTTTGTTCCTTGTGGCGGCGGTGGTTTAGCCTCAGGCACATATTTAACCACAAAATTATTATCCCCTAGCACAATGGTGTTTGCTGGTGAGCCAAAACAAGCAAATGATGTCGCCATCTCATATCACACCAATAAAATCTTTAGATTCAACGAATCCCCAGAAACGTTAGCCGATGGGGCAAGAACTTTAGGTATCACCGAGCGTATATTTAATTATATAAAATTGATAAATGGTGTTTTTGAAATCTCTGAACGAGAAATTGCTTATTGGACTATGTGGACCAATCATTTACTTAAAATAACCAGCGAACCAACTACTGCACTTGCTACTGCTGCTGCACACAGATGGCTGTCAACCCAACAAGATAAAAAAAGAGTGCTAATTATATTAACAGGTGGTAATACAGATAATGAATCTTATCAGTTAATATGGTCAAGAAACTATTTAGACATTAACCCAAGGGACTTTAATTATGATGAAGAATAAAATATTTACTCTAGTACTAATTTTTTTATGCTTTGAAAATACAATAGCATTTGCAAAAGAATTAAGCATACTAACAACCATTAGGCCAATATATGGATTAGTAAAAGCTGTTTCTGGAGATAAGAATCAAATTGAAATACTTGTGGGACAAAACCAATCCCCTCATGATTACAACATCAAACCATCTGACATCTTAAAAATAAAATCCGCTAACCTAATTTTTATGATTGGCGATAATTTTGAATTAAACTTATCATCTTATCTAAAGAAAAAACCACCTCAAAATAAAGTGATTAAATTTAGCCAAAACCCTCAAATTATTCTGCTAAAAAATAGAGAAAGTTTTGATTTATTAGAAGATGATGCAAGTGATCATCATCACTCACATAATTTGAATGATTATGATATGCATTTCTGGCTTGATCCAGATAATGCCCAGGTCATGGTTAAAGAAATAGCCAACACGCTTGCTAGCCTTGATCCAGAGAATTCAAAATTTTATCAAACTAATGCTACAAAATTTAATAATGAACTAAAAACCTTAGATCATAAACTAAAGAATATGTTCATAAAGCATAATGAATCATTTATAGTTTTTCATGACGCCTATCAATATTTCAGTAAACACTACCACTTACAAAATGTTGGGGCAGTCATAATTAATCACAATATAACCCCCGGCATTAAAACTATGCAAGAACTACAAAATATTATAGAAGAAAACAATGTAAAATGTATATTTGCCGAGCCACAATTCTCTCCTAGACTGGTAAAAAGGATAGCTGAAGAAACAAATATTCATGTAGGAATTATTGACGGAGAATATGGTGAGATTAATTCAAAAGAAAACGCTTACCTGACAATGCTAAATAAGATTGCTGAAAACATGAGTAAATGTTTCAATAGTAACTATTGAAGCTTTATATACTCTTTTGCAAGCCTTACAAATTGCTCAACAGATAAGTTTTCTGCACGTAAATTATCGTCGATATCTGCATTTTTTAGAATTTCCTTTGCACAATAAGTAATTGTGCTCAAACTATTACGGATAGTCTTACGTCTTTGATTAAAAGCAGCATTACAAACCTTCTTTAATATCTCATATAGCTCTATTGAATAGTCATCTCTAGTTTTTGGTATGATAGTAATCACTGAAGAAGTAACTTTTGGCGGTGGAAAAAAAGCCGTAGGGCTAATATCAAACCCGTGAAAAACGTTAGAGCTGAACTGAGTTAGAACAGATAAATTTCCATAAGACTTACTGTTAGGTGTTGCAGTAATCCGGTCTGCAACCTCTTTTTGAAACATTAACGTTAGGCTATTAAATAAATGACTCTTATCTAACCACTTAAATAATAGTGGTACGGAAATGTTATAAGGTAAATTTCCAACCAAAGTGAGCTTGTCCCCTAAAGCTAAAGTTTCCTCTGAAAAATATAAAGCATCGCCCTCAATAACCATCAGCCTATCTGGATGTTTTTCTTTTAATAATTCTAATAACATCACAAGTTTATGATCAAATTCTAAAGCAAAAATCATTTTTGCCTCACTACTAAGTAGTGATCTAGTTAAAGCCCCAGGACCAGCACCAATCTCTAAAACATTAGCATTCTTGATCTTCGGAATATATCTTACTATTTTATCAGTGATGTTGCTATCTAGCAAAAAATTCTGCCCTAATTTTTTTGAGGGAGAAAGTTGATGAGTTTTTAGCAATGCAGAAATTTTTGGTATCACTTACTGTTACTTGTAGTAAATCTCAATGAATGTTTTCTTGCTGAGGTTTTTCATGTAATAATCTGTTTGTAATGAGATTTTCTTATCAAATATAGAAGCTTTCAGCTTTTCTATCTCATTTCTGGAAAGTCCAGAATCTTTATTACAAAGAATAAAGAATTGTGCCTCTTTATTCACCAGAAAAACTGGTGTTTTCTGCCCAACATTAATATTAGATAGTTTGTTAAATAAATCCTGCTGCACATCTTTCACTTTCTTTTTAATATGAACCAGCTTGATATTATCTTTTAATTTTATTGTATCAACATCACTACAAGCTTTAACCTTATCAAAAACTTTATTCAACTCAATTTTTTCTTCTACAGTCTGACCAGTAGTAAATAAATACAAATCAACTTGGTAATCTTTAAAATATTTACTTTCCAAGTGCTCATTTAATTCAGCATTACTAACTTGCACTTTAGGAGCAATAATATTTTCCAATATTTTATCCCAGATAATACTATTGGTGATTTGTGTTATAGCATCGGCTTTAGTAATGTTTTTTGATTCAAGAAAAGCACCGAACTGACCGGCAGGAATATTTTGTTGCTTTTCCACATTAGCTATCACATTATTAATTTCTTGTTCTGTAGCAGTTATTTTGAGTTTTTTAGCTTCCTGTAAGAAAATTTTTTCATTTATCAAAGCCTGTAATACTTGTCTTAACAGAACATGTTTTTCTTCATCTGTTGTAACTTCTAAATTATTCGTCGCCACAATAACATTATAACGTTTTTGCACGTCATTATAGGTAATTACGTCATCACCTACAACCGCCATTATCTTAGTTCCCGACTCAACTTCTGCAAAAGAAATTGCTACCAAACCAATAAATGCCAATAGAAAATATGCTACATATCTTATCATATAATTACTTATCAATACCCTTTAAATGAAAATCAAACGAAAAAGTTGTCGTTGGTTTAAAATTCCGCAGCGGATCCTTAGTATAATCCCTCTTCATAGAAAATAGCAAAGTTGTACAGGCCCCATTATAACCTATACTTGCTCCTGAAGCTACAAGAAATTTTTTTGAAGCGGTGTAATTTTGTGTTGCTGTTGCGCCTACTATCCATTCTGGAGTTATATTATACCAACCACCTAGATCTGCAGACCTAATAATCCTTGTAGAAGAAGATTCAGAGGCATGAGATAGATAATTATACGCTACAAACCCTACTGAAAATCTATAAGGATTATAAGTAAAATCAGCTCTCACTTCATTTCTTCGTATAATTTTATCTACAGGATCAATACGAAAACGATAATAAATATCTACTGGCTTCCATGGCTTAACTGACATCCTACCCACTACATCAGACAAATTCCTCCTTAAACCACTATCAATAGAATAGTTTACATCCTTACGCACCCTATAGCTTTGACCAAAAACAAAGCTATAAATTATATCTTTTGATCCTCTATAGTAACCATTTAGCCCATAAGCTCCTCTAAAGCCGTTTTCAACACGATCATAACCAGCATAGCGATTAGAAGAAAATAAATTATCATCACTTATTTCAACTTCCTGGCTATCTTCATTAATAACATTACTTACTACCGGCATATTGGGACTTAAAATTACATTAGCAACGGGTTCAATGAATATGTCAGCATTATTAGTAGTATTAATTAAAGGATATTGCCACTGCACTTCAGCCTCAGGAATTAATCTCGCAACATTATTAGAACCGTTGTTATTTTGATTATTTTGTAGAAATGCATCCTTTTTACGAGTGAAATTATATCCATCTCCTCTTATTCGTCTATAAACAGAAATTTGTTGTCCAGTTTTTGTAAAGTAAGTTTTAGACCAAAGACCAGTTGTAGAAAATCTTTTAGTCTCTGATCCTTCCTTCCTTGAAAGCAAAAGCAAATTACTATCCATTACATATCTATTATTGTTGCTACCAACAAATTCCTTATGATAATCCACCACAGGTAAAATAATAGGCACCTTTCTTTGTTCAATTGTAGGACGCAATTCCTGAAAATACAGAGAATTAACTACAGCATAATCACGATTTTTATTATATATAAAATCCATTTGCGAGGTTAGGTAATTCTGATTATCATCAAAATAGTTGCGCAAATATGATTTATCGCTTGTATACTGCAAATTAGAATTAAAACCCCAATCATCATTTATTTTTGTCTGACCATTTATATTAGCATAGTATCTATTATCTAACTTGACAGAGGTCTTAACCCTAGGACTATTATAGCTCCCATGAATAGTATAAAACCCCGAGCGAGTTAATTGCTTATATTTAGCAATATAAAGTATTCCTTGCCTTGAAGTCAAAATTGGAGAAAATAATAAATCTTTATCCTCACTTATCCTTAGATAATAAGGGATTTGGATTCCGGAGCCATAGATTGTACTATATTTTTGTCCAGGTGTTAGAAAACCACTTTTAGACTTAGCATGAGGTGTAGGATGTGAGAAATATGGTGTATATAATATGGGTTTGCCAAAAATTTCAAAAAAAGCATGCTTGTAGACAACTTTTTCATTTGTTTGATCAATATTAACTTTGTTTGCAGCAAACTGCCATTGCGGAGCTTTACCTCCTTCACAAACAGGGCAAGATGAGTAAACTGCCTTTTCTAACATCATTCTATCAGGATGATAATAATTCCCCTTATTCGCGGTAAACAAAGCATTATCTGCCATTCTAATATTAAAATTTTCTATAATAGCTTCTTTCAGATCTTGATCAATTTCTAAATCGCCAGCACTAACTTCATTGCCATTGGGATCAAGAACGTAAACATTGCCAATTGCATATACTTTATGATGAGCCTTATCATAAATCACCTTATCTGCTCTCAACAGATAATTATTTTTAAAAATTTCTACATTGCCCTTAGCTATCACTAGATCTTGCTCTTGAGCATATTCAATGTCATCAGCATCAATAACAGAAGCTGTTTTAACATCACTTTGTGCAACAGCATAAAATGCTACCAAACTGAAAACAGAAAATAACCTGGCTATTTTTGTAAAAATCATGTATCAACTATAATATTCTATGGTTGAAAGTTACGCATAATGGATGTTTAAGTCAAATAAATCTTGTAATATAAACAAGTTTATTTTATTTATCTAATAATCTTATAATCGCGTCCTTAGCTCAGCAGGATAGAGCAACAGATTTCTAATCTGTAGGTCAGGGGTTCGAATCCCTTAGGACGCACCAAACTTTGAGGCTGTTAGATTTTTTTCAGTGCTACTTTGGTGCTACTTTTAGACATGAATGTGGCATCAGACAATATATGCTGTGCTCGGTATATGGCACTCGCTCTGATCACTACGACGATAAGTTTGGCAGTATTATATACCACACCCTTCTTCATCTATAAAATTAAAAGAGTCTGTAAAAAATATTGTGTAAGTAATCAAGAAGTAGAATATAAAAAATACTACACACACCTATGGCCTATTAAATAGTGTCTCACAAGATAATAATGCAAAACGACAACGATGGGTTTCACCATGACACAAGCACATCACAGACACGACATATCAGATAAGATTTTTAAAAATAAGCACCTTTATCTATAAGTAATCGCATTCATCAGAGGAGTCCGACCATTCTTGTCAGGTATATTAATATCAACCCTGGCATCTGCTAACAATAATTTTACTACTTCTATTTTACCCATTCCACATGAAACATATAGAGGAGTCCAGTCATCATATTGATAAAAAGATCAATATATTGCAGCATTAGAAAATTGTTGATAATCAGAACTAAAAGTTCACAATTACCTTAATAGAGATAATGTAAAAGCTAGCATAAAGCTGCATGAGTGCTGTTGTAATGGCAATAGCTACTGAAAAGGCAAGTGTGTTGTCCAAATTTCATAAAACTCGGTGTAATCGAAAGAAACAAGTTATTTCAAATCTTAACAGAAAATCCCGCTAAAAAAAGAGATTAATTTAATATAAGCAATATAGTAAGTTAAAAATTAATAATTATTTTTAATCTATTGGTTGACATATTAATTTCAATCTGATATTCAAGTAATGTTTTTGTAATAAAGATTAATTTCGTAATATCTTTTAAATATTCTTAAGAATTTAAAAAAATAATTGAAAAAATCTGTAAAGATGGAGAATATCTGGACGAGCTTTATAATTGTTTTTTTTGTTTCTGGATTTTTTAGATTAGGCATCAATATTTTGCACCACCATAAGACCATCTTAGCAAAGATCGATGGAAGACCCTTTAATGAGTAATGTTTTAAGAGCGTTTGAAAGAATAGATGAGGTGTTTCATGGCTAGATCAGAAATATTTAAACAGATTAGATTAGATACTATTAAAAATTTACCAATTGAGCAACATACTGAACAAACCCTAGCTATGCTAAAAACATTGCAAGTTGCTGATACACATAAAGATGCAACAGCAAGAAAAGAAGGTGAGCTAAATCAAAAAAATGAAATACTAAAAGCGGTAATGCAAGCAGCTAATCTTGGTACAGATATTGCTCAAATTCATCTGGTTAAAGATTTTGTTGGGAAAGCATTAGCTGAAAAATTACAAATTAGCGATAAACTTGAAGAATTAACAAAACAGTGTGCGGAGCTTAAATTATCTTACGAGCAAGTTAAGTCGTCTCTTGACGAATACCAATCAAAACATCAAACTTGCCAGAAAGAGCGGTTACTTGGTGAGTTAAACCATAATGATGAGTTAGAGCTATGACTATAGATTGGGAAGAGTCCTGGTTGTTATTAAAAAATGAATGGGTTGGTCATGATTTAGAACCTACTACGTGCAATACTCAAGGGTACTATGAAATCACTACCAGTGACGTAGTGGTAGGTTCAGATCATGCAATGATTGAGTTACTGGCTAGTACATGCTTTAGTGGTTTTAAAATCACCAATAAAGCTAATGCCGAAAAAATCATTATCAATCTACAAGATCATGACGTTAAATTTAGTTACAATTTACAGATTGAGGGTAATAAAGCAAATGTCACTATTATTGGTACTAAAGAAATATTGTTTAAAGATGTTATCACAGAAAATATCAATAAGCTTACATATATTAATGGCTTATATCAAGGGATAGATCCCCACACTAATAAAATTCAATTTAATCATGGTAATAATGGGGTTTGGATAAACAATCTCAAGTGTCAAACCATTGGCTTATCTAGCTCCAAGGTGGTGCTAGCTGGTAACATTGAGGTTGATGCGTATATATTGATCAAGCTAGAAGGAACTGGTGCTGATGGATATAAGTTAGATACTCAAAAACTGCTCTCTTTATCTACCAACATATTAAAAATAGTAGATAATAAAAGCGGTCACGGTATTAATCTTTGTGGTAATATCAGTGCTAACGAAATTATTATTGAGCCTGGAAATTACTTATTACTTAGTAAAGGTCAGTTAATTGCTCAAACAATCCTTATAGCAGCTCATCCTACAATTGATACGCAAGGGAATGTTGATATAGCCTCGAGTTTAAAGGCTACTGAAATACAAATTCGTGTCAATAATCTCAGAGTGCAAAATACTGGTGAAATTAAAACGGTAGATTTTCAAATAGATGCTAATACTATTAAAGCTAAAGCTATTCGCATTATTACCAAAGAATCATTTTTAATGGATGGCTTAGTCATAGCTAAAAATGATTCTATTTTCTATCATGCAGAGAGCTTTTCAAGCTCTGGAATTAGTGTCAGCCTATCTCATCTTAGACTTACAGCTAAACATTCAATTCAAATTGACGCAGCAAATCCTGAGGTAATAAAAAGATGGCAAGCAGGTTTATCACACCCAGGGGAAGAATCGATTGCTAATCTATTATCTTTATCTGGGGGAATTTTTTTAAATGCAACTAATATCTTACTGAATAAAGGTGCGCAAATCGTCAATATAGGTAAAAAAATAATTGATAATATTTCAGGACGCATCGCAATTACTGCATCATCATATATATATCACGACGCCAATATAATTATAGCTAATTCAAATATTGTAGAAGAGGCAAATGGGCAAAATACTGAAGGATTTGGGGTAATATTAGAAAACCTGGCTATGCAGTTGACTCCACTAGCTACTACATGTAGTATTGGTTATTATGAATATTAAACCGTCAAATTTGATTGAATTAATGGATATGTTTCCAACTGAAGAGTCGTGTTTAGAATATTTGAGTCTGGTACGTTGGCCTGAG
>CAMCSP010000012.1 GCA_945877755.1 Rickettsia typhi
AAATTAAACTAGATGGTAAAATCATCCCTGGTATTGCTTCTGGTAAAACCATATTATATGAGCATCAATCTGAAAATTTGAAAGAATTACTCAAACCAATACTGAAAGATTCTAGCAATATTTATGCAGCCAATGTTTTTAAAGCTATGGGTGCTAAATATAAAAATAGCGAAGGCACTAACGCCGCAGGAGTTGCAGCATTAAATAATCTACTGGATCGAGAAAAAATTGATCACAAAGAGCTAGAAATTTATGAAGGCGCTGGCGAATCTGGATATAATTTGGTTTCTCCAGCAACTTTCGTATCTATGTTAGATCATATTTATGATGATAAAATTATGCATGATCAATTGTGTGAATTATTACCAGTATTAAAAGTTGAAGGCACTGTTAAGAATCGCACTGTTAACCATGATGATTGCAAGTATGTTTTTGCTAAAACTGGCTCCCTCAAGCATACCTCGACATTAGCAGGATATTACTTACCCCCCAATAAGCCCAAATATGCATTCGCAATCATGATCAATAATCATCTTGCTCAACGCAATGCTAGTAAAAAACTTGAAGATAAGTTATTGGAGTTACTAATAGAATCAAAATAGGAGAATTTTTATAGACAAACTCTAAAGTAAGTGTAACCTTATAATATAGACAGTTTGCATTTATTATGGAGGTTAAAAATGAAAATGTTCAATAGCTTAAGAAATCTTATTTTTGGTCAAGATTGGCAAAAAACCGCAGATTTAGTAATAACTCAGGTTGAACAAAAAATGCAAGAGTTAGCAGTAATAGATAGAGTTACTCTTGATGACACTCTAAAAAACTTCCTTAAAGAAACACTTGGGGAAGAGCTAAAGAAACAGAGCTTAAATAACCTAATAAAGGACATAAAAAATTTAGAAGACTCACTCGCTGAAAAAATAAACAGCGAATTACTTGCTAATAAAAAAGCTTTAGAAAAAAGAGATATAAACCTAGAAGTTAATGTAAGAGATATTTTACAACATATTGCTGAATCTGCCTCTATAATTATTAATACATCTCTACTAGTTCACGACGTTCCATCTCCACCACCGCCTCAACCATCCATATTACAAGTTCGAGATCTTCCAGCTTCAACAATAACACCTACTAATCCTCCAGAAAAAATCGAGAACAAAGCTGCTTCTATGCCAGCTCTAGATCCCCAACTACTTATTGACCCTATAGCTCAACCATCCTCATCATCAGAATCAGAAACTGATGTACAAACAAAAAATGCTGTGCAAAATAAAGAATAGGTGTTATATAAACGTAGTTTTTTTAAACTAGAACGTCTAAACTCAGAACTAATTAGAATCTGAGGCTCTTGATTAAGTTGATCATAGGTGAAGATACCATTGAGAACAGCGAATTCTATATTTGATAAAACCATTTCATCCATTGACTCTTGATCAGCATAAGTGCTATTGGTAAACAACATCATTGAAAATATTAACCTTAGGATTTTTAATGATTTTGACATTTCACCCTCCATAAACCAACGAAATAATAGAGTTCAAATTCAATCTTAACATTTTAGAGTAAAAGTTACAATGGTTATTATCAATTTATTAACCTTTTTATTTAAATAGTTAATTAAAGGTCAAAATCCTGATTGGAAGGATTTGGATGAAGTTATTTTCTCGAAGTAGTTTATTTTATATATAGGACTGGATTGCCACCTCCGCGGCAATGACGACAGAGAGTCAGTACCCCAAAAATTTCGTCAGTTTTTATCTTGCTAAAAGACAAAATATTTCTAGATGTTGCTATATCAGGAATTATTATTGCAAATTCAAAATCCGTACTAGGACTTGGAATTGGATAGAAGAAATGCCAAAAGTGTGGCATTTTTAACTTCTTAACGTTTCTGTTTGAACGCTGTAATAACCAGCCTACTGGTTTTAATGATAATATGCAAAAGAGCCGTGTTATCTACGGCTCCTTATCTTTGTAAGAATAAACAGCTTTTAAAAAACAATGTGACTTAGGTACAATACACAGATTATAATTATTCACCGGGGTCCAAGCATTCTATCAGTGACCAGATTACTACGGAGTAGTAATCCCGCTGGAGTCTCCAAGCATCCTGTAAGGGAGTCGGATGTAACTGCGTAATAATCAGTAATCCCTCGAATGGCATCTGGAGCTTCGCATTGGGAATACTCCCCTTCTTTAACTATTTCAATTGTAGTTTCGTAGAGATTATTGTAATAATCATAACTATTTCTTGCAACTACTATTCGGTCATAAGGCACTTCCTCAGTGAAACTATCACTGCTCATCTTAATTGCGGTAAGTATGCAGCCTGACTTAATTGGATAAATGTATAGTGGTTTCACCTTGTTGACAAAATTTAATACTATATCATCTTTTGTGATATAACAAACTTTCTTCGACCATTGAACCACTTCATTCGACATTTTAACCTCTATTATTAATTGATTAGTATTAAGAATTCCGTTAACTATTACTATATATTATATATAATGTCAATATGTAGCTTTGCCATTACTTACCTCTTTTTACTCCTCTACCAGGAGCAGGTGAAAATGACGATCAGCTGGGACACTCAACTTTTCTCTTAACTTTTGAGTTAGCTTACTATAACCTAAATCTTTTTGTGCATAATGTTGAATATACTTAGCACTCTCTTTCATAGCAACAGAGTTTGCAAGTTTTGTCGAAGCATCTCTTGATTTATGATCAGCCAGAGCAAATACAGAAATTTGTACTCTATCAACACCTTCAGATTTATAATGATTTTCTTTAGTAACCGATTCAGAACTCACCCTAGCAATTAGCTTCTCTGCTATATCAAACCGACCTTGATCAATTGCGTAATGAAGAGCTGTGTTCCCATCAACAGAGGATGCTGCTTCAATAGCTTTTTGACTCATATTATCAATCATTCTAGGTATTAAGTCTAAAAGTTTACCGTTATAAATTGCTAAATCAAGAGCTGTACAATTATCTTTATTCAATTTATCAACAACAACTAAATGATCAATCATTTCATCAGGAGCAATTCTTGTTTCCTTTCCAAGAGCCGCTTCATGAAGCAATGTAGAACCATCTTCTTTAATCATATCGCCAATTTTTGGCGCAGCTTCAAATGCCTCAGCTGCTGAATTTATACTATCTACTCCAGATGAAGATGAACAATAGTATAATCTTGTGTTTTTTGTCATAACTTTTTCCTCATAATATCAATGTCAAAATTAATAATACATCAAAGAAGTTAATGAATAATTAACAATTAGTCGATTTTAGCATGATAAAGTTGTATGAGTTCAGCTTTACTATATGAGCCAGTAACAAATACCGCGATGAAGTAAATAATTGCCGCAGAAATAATAGTAAAAACAAAGGTAATAATGCTAATAAATATTTCTGATGAATAGATGTATTTATCTAAAATTCCAAGAATTGAGTAAAGATACCAACACATCAACCCAGAGGAAACTAACAAACGTATAATTTTCTTTTTGATGACTGAATCAAAATGAAAGAGCTTCTTCTTGATAGCAAAACGGAATAACAAGATGATGTTGATCCATGCCACTATAGCAGTGGAAAGCGTGATTCCTACATGTGCTAGATAATTGATTAAGATTAGATTACTAATAGTGTTTAAAATTAGACAAAATATCGAGATCTTAACTGGAGTCTTAGTATCCTCCACTGCAAAAAATGTAGGGATCAGGATTTTGTTTAGTATGTAAGCAGGAATACCGATAGATAGAGTGATTAATGCTAAAGCGGTGTTTTGGGTGTCTTGAGTATTAAACGCGCCATGTTGAAATAACACATAAATAATTGGCTGTGAAATCAGCAACAACGCAACAGTACAAGGCAAGCTAAGTAATAATGAAATTTCAATAGCACGATTTTGAGTATGGATATATTTTTCCATATTACCACTTTTAGCTTGTTTAGATAAAGTTGGAAGAATCACAATGCCAATTGAAACACCTATAAGTGCTAACGGCAATTGTACAATGCGGTCAGCATAATAGATCAAAGATACCGCGCCAGGTATGCTAGTTGCGATAATGGTACCAATCCATAAATTAATCTGAGAAACGCCGCTACCAATAACAGCCGGGGCCATGTTACTAAATAGCTTTTTAATATCTTGGTTAATGGTTGGTTTTTTAAATTTAAATAAGATATTACGCTTTTTAACCACATAATAAATGGTTATTAATTGCAACAATCCACCAATAAATATACTCCAAGAAAGCATGGTGGCGGTTTGCTCAGGATTATCTCTGAAAAAATACAAAGCAGCAATCATGCAAATATTCAGAATAATCGGAGATGCCGCGTTAGCAGAAAATTTACCAAACGTACTAAGCACGCATGAGAAAAATGTAACCAAAGTAATGAAAATCAAGTAGGGAGTAGTGATACGAGTTAGATAGATGGTAAGATTGACTTTGTACTCATCAACTTCAAAACCAGGAGCGAGCAACCATATCACCAGTGGCATTGCTACCTCAAATATAGCAACTAAACCGGTTACAGATAAAGTGAGAATAACAAGCGAGTTACCTGCAAACTCTAAAGCTTTTGCTTTATCACCAGTGGCAACCTTACCGCTGAATAACGGCACAAAAGCAGAACTAAATGCACCTTCAGCAAAAATACTACGAAAGAAGTTTGGAAGTTTGAACGCAACGTTAAATGCATCAGCGTATAAAGTTGCACCAAAACTTGACGCCACTAATAAGTCTCGTGTAAGCCCAAAAATCCTTGATATGAAGGTGTAAGTAGCAAATATAATACTTGATTTTAAAAACAACTTACTATCCCCATACAAGATGAAATATTATCTAAGATAAAAATTTTACTACTATGATGCTCAATGAAAGTAAAAGTAGAAAATATTATCTCTAGCAACATAATAAACTAAAATTTATAAAATGTTAGTTGATTATTATGAAAAAGTTATTAGATTCGTATTGCTATGGAAAATATATTCTGTTTAGAAAATTTAGTTGATTTCGTTACCCTATCAGGGCTAGAGATTATTTTAGGCATAGATAATATCATATTTCTAGCTATTTTAGTTCATCATCTCCCGGAACATAGACGCAATAAAATTAGATTTTTTGGTTTATCCCTTGCTATTGCATTAAGGATTGTGATGCTATTTGGTGTTTCTTGGGTAATGTCATTAACCAAGCCATGGATTATTATTTTAGGAATCGAGCTTTCTGGTCATTCCTTCATGCTGCTTACTGGAGGGTTATTTTTAATCATAAAAAGCTTAGTAGAACTCTTTGAGATGTTTGAAGCAAGTTATACTAATCAACACGACCCTAACCCTGTTAAACAACCAGAATGGAGAATTATATTACAAATTGTTTTCGTTGATTTGATCTTATCTTTTGACTCTGTAATTGTAGCAGTTGCTATGATCAGCAATTTATATTTAATAATCGCTGCTATTTTACTGGCAATGATTATTATGCTAGTAGCCTCAAAAGCAATCGGTGATTTCATGTATAAAAATCCAAGCATTAAAGTTATCGGCCTTGCTTTTATTCTACTAGTAGGAATATTCCTAATGGGTAATGGCTTTGGTTATAACCTACCTAAAGGTTATTTATATTTCGCAATGTTTTTCTCGCTTTTGGTTGAAGTGACCAACATCAAACTAAAAAATAATCAAAACCGTAGTATGTAAATGCATTATTTTTTAAGATCATTTTTACCTGATAAAACTAATATAAATTTTATAAAATATCAGTGGTTTGGCTTTATCTTTTCAATAGTGGTTACTATTGCTTCAATCATTGGAATATTTGCCATCGGATTAAATTTTGGAATAGATTTTAAAGGTGGGGTACTTCTAGAAACAAGATTCCAACAAAATATTGATCTTGGCAATTTGCGTAGCAATTTAAATGAACTAGGAATTGGTGAAGTAACTATTCAAACTATAGGTAGCCAGAAAGATGTATTGATCAAGTCTGCTTTGAACTCTGATGGTAATGCTAAAGATAACATTGAAAAAATTAAACAATTATTGCTAAAAATAGACCCGCAAATGGAAGTGCGTAAATCAGAATATGTTGGTGGAGAAGTTGGCGAAAGCATGATTAATGACGGGCTAATTGCGACAGTGCTAACTTTGCTAGGAATCATGATTTATGTATGGATCAGATTTACCTGGCAATATTCAATTGGAATTTTCTTATCATTATTACATGATGTTTTTGCTACGCTTGGGTTTTTGGTACTCAGTCAATATGAATTCAACGTGACTTCTGTGGCAGCTATTTTAACTGTGGTAGGTTATTCAGTGAATGATACAGTAGTGATTTATGACCGAATTCGAGAAAATTTGCATAAGAAACGTAAATTATCTCTGGTTGAGATTTTAAATACTAGTATTAATGAAACCGCCACTCGTTCGGTGTTAACTTTGGTAACAGTATTACTTGCATCAGCAGCATTAATTATGTTTGGTGGAGAGGCCTTACATAGCTTCAGCGTTACAATTTTTGTAGGAATTATGATTGGTGCTTATTCTTCATTATTCATTTCCGTGCCAATTTTACGGTTTTTTAACATCACTTCAAATAAACAATAAATATTTTGACTGTGTGGCCAGCCTTATCCACTAGCTATACCTAAGAGTAAATAAAGAATCTAACTAACCTCTATAACTCTTTACAGATAAACCAGTTTTTCCTTGAGCTGCAAGAGTTGCAGCATGTTTTCCAACTAGTGCTTTAGAATGATGACCAACCTTTGCAGCATGATCAACAGCAACTTGTTTATTAGGAATTCGTGATACTTCTTCAACCTCCTTGGCTTCCACAATTGCAGGCACACTTAAATAAGCATTTCCAGAATGCAGTTTCTGGAACTCAATTGCTCTGGCTTGGAGGTCTTTTACCTCTTTTGAATCGCAACCTGAACCAGTAACCCATGTTGCAGCTGCAACGCCAGTAACAACACCGACAGCAATAATTGGTGTAATAGCCATCGACATAAATAGCGTAGAAATGGTAGCCCCTACTATATGGTTTGCTGCTAATTTTACTAATAATGCTAATGCCACTGGGGCAACTACAGTACAAACTGCTGTAATCCATTTATGATCAGCTAAATCAAAAATAATTGAAGCTTTACCTTTAAAGAAATGCCCCCCTAAAGACCTATCAAGAGCTCGTGCAGCAGCAAAAACAGCCCAACGCCATTTAGAACTGCCCATTCTTTTTACATCCTGCTTAACTTTAGCAGATTTTTCCTGCAGGTTTAAAGCATTGGTTGAATCCACCATTTTTTCACATTTTGTACGTTCATCAACATATGGTTCATGATCACCAAATAAACCTCCAAATATTCCAGACTCAATTTCCCATTCTGAATTTTCAACATTATCTAATCTTGCACCTTTAAGATTCATTCTAGAAACATTTGCCCATAATTTAGTTCCAGTGAAATCTGCGTTTGTTGCATCGACATCACAAAATGATGATCCAATAGCGCTTGCATATCTTACCTCAGCTCCTTGTAAATTAGTATAATTAAAGGCTGCACCATCAGTGTTGAATAATTAAGCTTAGCTTTAGGAGCATCACCATACATAAAAAACATATCCCTCATGATGGCATTGCTAGCATCCATTCCCTTAGCTTGCACTAATTCCATATGCGCATAACTGAAATTAGAATTTTTAGCCTGAGATCTATCAAATACGGCTTCTGCAAAATTTGTACCGATTGCAGAAATTCCGTTTATTATCGCCTCAGTAAAAATTGCGCATCTACCAAGCGCATTATCAAAAATTCCACCGGTTAAAAGAGCACCCTTAAAAGAAGCCGAATATTTGCGCTCAAACCAGCCCATACCCCATCCCGGTATATTTCCATTAAACGAGCTATTACTAAAACTACTATATTCTAAATTTGAATAATCCCATTTAGTCTCCACCATACTACATCTAGACCAATTGCACTTACCCCAATTGCCATAAGATAAATTTAATTTATCAAGAATAAGACCAGATAAATCAGGAATAAAATCACCTTCGAGGTTATACTTAGCAATCAAGAAATTTCTAAAAGAGGGTAATTGCTCCTTTACCCCGTAGGATGAGAAAATTGATGAATCAAGGACTGCTTCATTTTCCTGACATTGTTTTGCATATTCTTCAATATCTTCTATTGTACATTTGCGATATTTTCCTAAATCAGGAACATAAGTAACAATCCTACCATCAATTACTTTAAAAGAAGACTTTCCTTTTATATAACAAGGATCGAATATTGGTGTAGAGCAAGGAAAGCTTTTATGTACTAAAGAACTGCTAAGCTTTACCTCACCAAAACTAGTACCGCCACTAATTTCCATACTATTTGTACGATTCATACCCAAATGTTGTTCAATGCTAGTCCCTCGAATATCTAGCCGCTCTATTTTACAATCATCAAACTTAATCTGTGACACCCCACAATCTCGAATTATTAAAGATTCAACTTTAACATGTTTAAGAATCGTGTTTTCTAATAATGTCGTGGAAAGATCAACACCATCAAGATTAATCTTAGTTCCATCGATAACCTGGCCAGAAAGATCAGCGATTACCTTCATTCCATCTGAACAAAGATGTCTTTTAGTATAAGAAATATATTCTGAAAAACTACCAGTTGCACTTATATGTACTGGATGTTTATAACGTAATTTGATGTAATTTAGTAATTCTTTCTCCCCAACTTTTACAACCATCACTTGTGGATTAGATGGATCAAACAACGAATCTTTAAAATTACATCTTTTAAACTGACCACTAGTAATGAGTCTCTTTCCTAAATCAGCCCCACGAAAACTTATTCCATCGAATAAACAACCTTCTGGAAAGCTCGCATTTTGTAAGTTTGTTGGCCTGAACAACTTATCATCCTTAGCATAAAGCCCGGCAAAAATCCATTGTTTATTATAGATTTTAATTTTACCTTGATCGCAAAAATTAACAAACGAAAGATCAGATCCACTAAGATCAGCAATGTGACCTTGTTTTAAGATAACATTGCTGATATTTGCTTGATAAGTAATATCATCAGTATTAGCCAACTCTCTTTCATGTTTAATAAAGTCCGTCAGACTTAGTGTGGTATCATATTTTGCTCTATGTATACTCAACTCTTTAATAAATTTAAAAAGTTCTTCCTCTGTTAAATATATTTGTTTAACAACCGCCATATTAATTTGCCTTTGAAATACTTGTTTAGTAGCTAATGATCAAACAATAGCATGCAAATATTAATTAATAATTAATAAAATGTTGCTATTATTATAAATAAACAAGCAATATCTTATATATGATTGAAACTTATCAAGAAGAATTAGAAAAAATAATTAGCAGCTTAGAGCAGGAACTAGATGACTTACTCAAAGAACGCAAGAAAAAACTCTTTACTTTTAAGTTAGATAAACAAGTTTTGCGCATTAGAAACCTACTAAATAAATTTAAAGCTGAAAGCAAAACACTCACAAATAAAACTAAAACAAAAAAGGCGATAAACTTCATTAAATCATTGATCAGGAAAATATTGGAACTTAATTTAATTACTATTAGGTCGTTAATAGAGCGTAAAAAAGCAAAACAAAAAAGTAAAGAAAAAGAAAGTGATGCAGAAACTCAAGATAAAGATAATGATAAGTTAATAAAAAAAAGCAATCAACAAAATCTAACAGAAGAGGAATCGCTGCTCACAAATGTAAACCAAGAAGAGATCAGCTCATTATTATCTTTGTTGGATGTTCATTCGATTTCTCTGCTTGAACTTGAGACAGAGGCTAGTCTTAAAGAAAATCAGCTATATAAATCAAATTCCTATAATGCTAGTCAACTAGATTTACTGAGGAATAATTTATTAAATCGTCAAGAAAAAATAAATATTCAACATCAAGATAAGTTACCGAACTTCACTCCTTTACTGATTAACCATCTGCTAAAATTAGAAAAATTGCTGCAAGTAATAGAAAAATATCTTTTATCTTTAGCAGAAATAAATAATGCAGAAACTTTTGTTGGAAAATATCAGATAGAAATGAAAAAGCATGATAAAGTAAGCGAGATAGAACGTTTAGTCCGTGTCAAAAAAAAGCTAGATGCAAATCCATCATATGTTAAAAAACTCAAATCAAGCAAAAGCTCAGGGCACCTGCAGCATAGCAAGTTATCTTAAGTAAAATATTTTACGCGCTAGCCTCATATTGATATTGACCACACCCACGTTATTTAATATTATGAGGCTCAATATATTATTTTAAAACAATGAGACATGAACGGATTTGAATTAAATAAAATTGCAGCTTCGATTCTCCTAGCTGGAGTAATTGCTATGATTATTGCTAATATAACAGACGCGATTTATATGCCACATCATCCTGACAAGACGCGTGGTTATTCTGTACCAGTTACTGATGCTTCAGCCCCTGTTGCTGTTGCAGCAGTTCCTGTTGAACCAGTAAAGATTGGACAATTAATGGCAGCGGCTGATCCATCGCGCGGACAAAATGATATCAGAAAATGTGCCGTTTGCCATGATTTTACTAAAGGCGGACCGAATAGAGTTGGACCAAATTTATGGAATGTTCTTGGATCACCTAAATTACACCTAGCAGATTACAATTATTCACCAGCGATGAAAGCAAAAGGTGGTAATTGGGATTATGATGATCTATACCACTTTATCAATAACCCGCGACAATATCTTCCAAGAACAAAAATGACCTTCGCTGGAATTAGCAAACCTCAAGATGTAGCTGATATAATTGCTTATCTTCGAACATTAAGTGATTCACCAGTTCCATTGCCAGCAGTAGAAAAATAGCCAATGAAAATAGCCAGCTGGAATATCAATTCCATCAAAAGCAGATTGCCAAACTTGTTGAGCTGGCTTGAAGAAAGTCGCCCTGATATCGTATTGCTCCAAGAATTAAAATGCTTAACCGAGGCATTTCCTAGAGAAGAAATTGAGGATTTAGGCTATAACTTAGCGATTCATGGACAAAAGACCTATAACGGGGTGGCAATTTTAAGTAAATATCCGATTGACGATGTTACTACTGAATTAAAGAATAACCCTGAACCCTCACAAGCAAGATACATAGAAGCGATCATTAGTGTTAATAAAACCGTGATTAGATGTGCTTCGGTTTATGTGCCTAATGGTCAGGATTTAGATTCGGACAAGTTTCAGTATAAATTGGCATTCTTTGATGCACTGCACGAGCATATGCAAAAATTACTGCATTATGACGAAATTACCATTATTGGCGGCGATTATAACGTTGCACCTGATGATATTGACGTTCATGATCCAAAAGCACTACAGAATTCAGTGTGTTTTAGCACACAAGAACGCCAAAAATTAAAGCAATTAATTCATTTGGGGTATCATGACAGCTATAGGTTACTACATAAAAATGATCAGGAGTTTAGTTGGTGGGATTATCGTGCCGGCGCTTGGCAGCGTAACCAGGGTATGCGCATTGATCTTATGCTTCTTTCGCCAGAAGCAAGTGATTTACTGGCAGGCGCTGAGATTGAGCATAAAATACGTTCCCAAGAAAAACCATCCGATCACGTTCCGGTCACAGTCTCACTAAAACTTTAGATACTGCTGATTATATGTTAGCTGGTGAAAGTGGCCTAAGGCTGTTTCCTTGCCAAGTAAAATAAAAAGATTTACCCTCTGCTAAAATTTGTCCAGGTGCTATGATTTTATACTCACATTTGACACCAAGTAAATGCTTTAACATACTGATCTTTTGGAGTTTATGATCAAGAAGAATAAAGCGATCACCAGATTTATGAGTAGAAATTTGATTCTCCGTGCCCAGCCGACCACGTAATAAACGAGAAAGCTCATATTTGCCTGGTTCGAGTAATTTAGCATTACCAAATTGAATGATTTCATCGCCAATTATCGCTAGATTTTTGCCATTAATCATATACTCATCGGTAATTGATTCTAACTTACCACTAATGAGAAAGACTATTATTTTACTATTATAGTCTATTGCTTGACTAGGCTGTAATGCATCTAAAACATGACCAATAGTTGCTTCATTGTGTATATTGATCATATTATGATTGTAACACAAAGTTATCGGTTTAAATGTGCCAAGTTTGTTGGCAACTGCGACATAAATTACTGGCTGATTTTCTTCAGCATTGAAGTAATAAGGTAAGTCTAAAATGTGAATAATATGATCATATAAATTGCTGTTGATAGTTTGAGCTTTAACAATTGATGGCTCGATATATAAACTATAGTTGCTAGACTCTTCAGCAATAGCTGTAATATGTATAAATCTTTTCGTAGCAATGTTAATATTGATGATACGCATTTGAGAGTGATTTAAAGTTATCAGATCACCAGGTTCAAGGTGAAGATAATTAGGTGGAAGTACGAATTTATAACTAGTACACGCCACCCAATTATTATAGAGATTAATATTTGCTACCCTCTGAGCTAATGAGGCTGTTAACACCATCTGACTGTTAATGGTGATCATAACATTCGTCTCAACATTTTCTCTTGTTGCGTAAGCAATATTAGATTGATAATAATTACTGCTATCCATGTATAAAATAGAAACTTGCTTAGCTAGTTCTAACTCTTGACGACGAGTAGTTGAAATTGTTCCACCGCCAGAAAAAATAATCAAATCATCTTCATTGATTTTTTGGACCATTTTTCCACAACGCATACTAAATTTAAGTTTGGCTTCTGATTCAACAATGTAAAAAAAATAAATACTCGATAAAGCTTCAATTGCTTCTCGCGCTGATTGTAGATCATTAATTACATAACCCTCAACAATGTCATTAAGTTCGCTTACATTAAATTGTTCTGAAATTAACCCTGAACGCAAACATAAATCAGTAATTATATCACCAAGACAACAAACGCCAAATTTGCCATTAACCCAATGACCACGCAGCCATAATGCTCCATCCGCCCAAACAGAACTTAAGCTTGGCCAATATGGGTATGGTCTTGCATCCCAGCTCCATAAAAACATATTTTCAACCATCTCAGAATTAGCCCATTTTTTTAAGGTAGCTGAAATACCATTACGCTGCGCACGAAAATCAACCCTACCCTTGGAATGAATTGGTATACCACCATCACAGCTTTCAGGGTTATAAAAAACATTAGGCTGATTGGTGGCGCAGTCTAATGATGGGAAACCAAATTCAGTAAACCAGATTTTCTTGGATTTAGGACGCCATAGAGTTTTCTGATTATCAGGATTAACATGCTCATTTTCCCACCACCAGCTGATATTTTTCCAGGCGTATTCAGGCGCAATAGGCAAATTATTTTTACCTATATAATAAAAATCATAGCCTTCACCTGATGTCCAACCATCAATTATTCTTTGTTCATCATATTCTTGACGCTGATCATTGGTTAATGGAAAATAAGCATCAATTCCAACAAAATCTATTGAATCTGATGCCCATAATTTGTCCAAATAATACCAACCACCCTCACTATGATGATATTCTGACCAATCCGCTGCATAACTTATCTTTACGGCAGGTCCTAGTATTTGCTTTACTTGATCAGCTAACTCACAGAATTTATCTATCGCTACGATAAGCTTAGTTATACCGATGAGCTCAGAACCAATAATGAAAGCATCAACTTTGCCTTTGACCAACTTAGCATAATGTAAAATGAATTTATTATATTCTTCAAAAAAATTATCAATGTGACTAGCATCACCTGTGATATGGCCACGCCATGGCTTATTAGGTAAATCAACAAAAACCATTGGGTAAAACATAATCTTAAAACCACGATTCTTGAGCTCTTCTAAATAACGAATGATGCTTATATCAGCACTAGTTCCACCATAAATAGGATTGTTATTGATAAGAGTGAGCTGATGAGCAGTTTCTCTAGTATAATTAGCAGATGACCAAACATCAGGTTCAGTACGCATTTGCTTAAATTCTACTCCTGGTAAAATCTTGCAATTAGCAATATCAAGTGAAGTAGCAAACCAAGCAATCACCGGTGCAACCCAGACAATATTAGGACAGGTTTCTTGCAATTGATCGAGTGCCACTATCGCATCAGCTTTATAAGTATTATTATGATGATTAATAGGTATAGCTTTGCCCTGCTGCAACACTTCACCATTAACTTTATATTGCAGCTTAGTGTCATAAACAAATTCTCCTGATCCCGGAATAATGCAAATAGCCTTGAGCATATCTTCCACGGACCGATGATGAGTGAGTTTAGCAAGGCGTTTAACCTCAAAGGTAAAGTTGGGAATACGATTGCCATATTGAGCTAATGGAAAATTCTCAATAACAATATAGGCTAGCCCACGATAAGCTGGAGTTTTACCAACTCCGATGTGAGCTTCGATTAGAGAATCAGGTAATTGCATTTCATCACCATTATATATTCTGCCAACAATATTAGGTAAAAGCTGAGCATCTGCCCAAATATTGGTAATTGAATCAATCTTGCCTTCACAAATCGCAATAGCAAGAGTTATGGTATAGCTATATCCTGTGCTTGTGATAGCAGGCTCAATACCGCCTTTACCACCAGTAGTCTCAGTATGTTGATGTTCTTGTATCGGCAAAGACCAGATAACATTACCAGCAACGCGACATTTACCATAAATAATCGGTATAACCTTGCCATAATTTGAGGTTTGTATTATTAGATCATATAAGCGTGATCCCCTATTCACATTATATGATTTGGGAGAAAAACTATCATCAATAGCGCCACCAATCATACTACCAAGGGTATAACCAACCATACCACCAAGTGGTGCAGCGAGGGAAGCACCCATCGCACCACCAACTGCACTTAAAACAATAGATGCCATAGAATAAATGAGCTATTTTTTATAATTAACAAGTGAATATATGCTAAATATTACATTTTATTACATTTTGCTGAAAACCACTATTTAATTGATTTTCTTGTACCACAAGAACAGGCAGCGCTACCCTGCCAGGCAGAAAAAAGACAATGTTAAATTATAAGAAAATAAGTTTACATGGCACTAATTCTATGATAGCGTCCACTTTGAACAATCAGATATAAGGAATTGAGAATATGGCTTTTTCAGGAAAAGTTAAGTGGTTTAACCCTAACAAAGGTTATGGATTCGTTACCCCAGAAAATGGATCAAAAGATATTTTTCTACATATTTCTGCGCTTGAAAAAGCTGGCATAACCTTCCTAGAAGATGGCCAACGTCTCGAATATGAAGTGTCTACAAACAAAGGCAAAGATGCAGCTGTAAATATAAAGTTATTGAGCAGTGATAAACAATAATTCTAATATGATTTAGAAATTAGAAAAAGGAGTCATTGCCATAAGTGCAGTGCCTCCTTTTTATTTATAGGATAGCAATGGGTTCCTTAAAAAACAGATTTTATAAAACACATATTTTCATTTGTACTAATATTAAAGAAGTTGGTAAATGCTGCGGCAAAGAACCAATTGCGAAAGAATTATTAAGCAAGTTGAAAAAAGAGCTTAAAGAATCAGGCTTGGATGGAGAGGATAAAATTCGCATTTCTTCTTCTGGCTGCTTGGGTAGATGTAGCGAAGGCCCTGCTGCTGTAAGTTACCCCGAGGGTAAGTGGTATAATTTATACGAAAAAGATGATGTTGCTGAACTGGAGCAAATCACTAAATCATAATATTATAAACTCTCTATAGATCAATCAGCTATATTAATTAATGGAATTCCTTACGGAGGTTAAACGCGGCAGTTATCGTACCTTCATCTAAGTAATCAAGCTCACCACCAATAGGAATACCGCTAGCAAGACGGGATACTTTAACATTAGGAAATGGTTTGAGTTTCTCAGTAATATAAAAAGCTGTAGTTTGACCATCTAACGTAGCGTTAGTAGCAATAATAACCTCTTCTATTTTGGACCCTTCAATTCGCTCTACCAATTTATCGATATTGACTTCACTAGGCGTGCGTTCATGATAAACAGATAGTGTTCCTCCAAGGATATGGTAAAGGCCCTGATAAACATTGATTCGTTCAAGCGCCCATAAATCTGCCACAGTTTCGACTACACAAATTGAAGCTTGGCTGCGATTTGGATTAGTACAGATATTGCAAGTTTCACCTTCATCCAAATTACCACAGATTTTGCAATACTCTATCGCGCCAGCAGTATCAAGCAAAGCATCAGAAAGCGGCAACATCAAATTATCTTTATATTTCATCAAATGCAGAACTATTCTTTTTGCCGAACGGTTGCCAAGACCGGGTAATTTAGACAAAATATAAATAAGTTTTTCAATCTTGTTTTGTTGCATAATTTAAAAAGGGAGTTTTAATCCTGCAGGCACCATACCAGACATTGTGCCTTCTGTTTCTTCATCTAATTTTTTCTTCGCATCATTAAACGCTGCAATCACTAGATCTTCTAATATATCAACCTCATCCTTATTAAGTAAAGATGGATCAATTTTTAAAGTAGACATCAAACCTTTACCAGTAATTTTAACTTTAACCACACCCCCGCCTGAAACGCCCTCAAATTCTTTCTGCGCAATTTCATCTTGTGCCCTGGCAATTTTTTGCTGCATACCCTGCATTTGTTTCATTATCAAATTCATATTTACCATAAAACTACTCCTATTGCGTTTTTATAATACTGTCTATAGTTGCTCCTGGAAAAGCTTTTAGAACGCCGTCAACTATATCTGTTTTAATAAGTTGATCTCGTTTATTTGAGATTAATTCTTTCTCATATTCTGCTAAACTTTGCCCGCCTTCCTTAGAGGCCGTGACTATAATAAACTGCCAATTTTGATCTGTCCAGCTATTAAGCTTGGATATGATTTTACTGGAAAAATCTTTAGGTAAGCTGTCAATAATTCTTGCCTCTATCTTACCTGACTCACAAGCAATAATTGCAATATCAGATTTAAGCTGATTATGTAAAATCATTTCTTTATTTTCTAAAAACATGTTAGCAATTTTTTTAAAACCTTCCATCATATTGCTTGATACTATTTTTGGCTTCGCAGGAGAAAGAGTTTGGCCAGTAATAATTTCTTCAGGAGTTGGCATATCAGCTAAACAACAAATACGAATAATAACCATTTCTAAAGCTTGAATAGCATGGCTTGACTTACTGATCTCCTCAAATCCTTTTAAAAGCATCTGCCATAAAATAGCAAGACCGCGCTTATCAATTTTTTTAGCTAGATCTTTTACTAAATTACACTCTCCATCTGATAATTGAGAATTATTATTCAGAAAATTAGCTATAATTTGTGCTTTAGATATAGTATTACAAACAGTAAGTAAATCTTCAATCATCGATAAAGGTTCAGAACCTTTATAATAAAGATCATTGGCAAATAATATCGCCTGTTCAGTTTTGCCAGAAACTATTAAGTCAAAAAGCTGATAAATCAATATTATACCTGTAATACCTAACAGATTTTGTACTTGTGATTCATTAATTTTATCATCCTCTTTACTGTGCAAAATAACTTGATCCAACAAAGATAAGCTATCACGCACCGAACCCTCACTATGCAAGGCGATTAGTTTTAATGCCGAATCATCAAAGTTAATTTTCTCCTGACGACAAATATCTTGAAGATGAGAAACCAATTCATCAACGGTAAATCTGCGGAGATCAAACCTTTGACAACGAGATATAATAGTTAATGGAATTTTCTTAACCTCAGTGGTAGCAAAAATGAATTTAATATGCCCTGGTGGTTCTTCTAATGTTTTGAGCAAAGCATTAAAGGCACTGGTGGATAACATATGAATTTCATCGATAATGTAAACTTTATATTGAGCAAGAATTGGTGCATATCTGGCATTTTCAATAATTTCTCTTATATCATTGATACCGGTTTTACTTGCTGCATCAACTTCAATTATATCAGGATGATGCTCATCAATGAAAGCTTTACAATTTGCACATTTTCCACAAGCTTCAATACCGCTATTATTGATTTGTAAATCTGTACAATTGATGGTTTTAGCAATAAGACGAGCACTAGTAGTCTTGCCTATACCTCGAACACCGGTAAGCAAAAACGCATGCGCAACTTTATTATCCTTAATAGCATGAGTTAAAGTAGTTACTAATGAGTCTTGCCCTTTTAACTGAGCAAAATTAGTAGGACGATATTTACGTGCTAAAACTTGATAATTCACTTTCGTCAATATTTATATTTAATTTGCATGGAGTTGAGCGACCCAATTATAATTCGTTACGGCTGCTTCCTCTCGAATCTGACCGACTTGGCGACAAAACTGCCCGCCCAACTCCATCTATTTTTATGAGGCAGTTTTGATTATATTGCAAGGATATTTTCTATTTGTTATAAGGACTTCTCTTGTTGGCTGGAAACTACTCTAGGAACATTACTTGGCCTAACTGCAGGTGCGTTGGCTAACACGCTGCTCTCATCAGTTATTTGTTTTATTAAATCAGCCTGCTTTTGATGTTCTGTTTCTGTCCCCGTGATCCCTATCCCTCCCTTTCTTTCCATTCCTTGGTTTGAATCCTTTTGTTGCGTTTGATGTTCTGCTTTCCCTGGAGATTTAGCCATATTGGCAATAAAGCGGCCAGCTCCCCTTAGCACACTTAACAATCCAATTATCTTAGAGCGGAAATTAACTTTAAATTTATTGTAACTAGCAGTAACAGAGGTTAAAGATTTTGGATAAATATCTGGCATATGAGCTAGACTAGAAGTTAACACACCAAAACACCCACGAGAACCACCCTGCATACTGGCCATTGTTTGTGCATGACTAGCGTTAACCATAGAAAGCAAATTTTCTTTGGCAATTTCACCTGCAGGATCAATACCTAAATAGTTAGAAACTGATAGATGGGAGATGTGTTCTTCAGCAAGAGCAGTGCGATCCTTTCCGCTTTTACAAAATATAATTCTTTCGGCAACAGAAGCTCCAGCTGAGACAGCATGGTCTTTTAAAGATCCTCTATTCATACTATAAGAAATTATGTTCATGCGCGACACTATTTCTAAAGTCTCATTTACTGCTCCAGTTCCAAATAACGACCACCCACCCCATGATTTTTTATTTATCTTACTTCTTGCTTCAATTGCAGTTTTAAAATCTGCTTTAACCTCATCGCTTAATTCTGATTTATTTAATTCTTCTAAAGCTGCTTTCTCATAAGAAGAATTAAAAAAACCAGGTTTCTTCTCACCACTAAGAAATTTTGCTGTATTTTCAAGCTTTAAATGCTTTGCAACCAATCCAACTTGTTTTAATGGCCCGTTATATTCTTTCTTAATAGTATCTGTAGAAAAACCTCGCCTCCTATTTAGAGGCGCAATAACAACACTAACTTTACCCATCGTTTCAGGCATCTTTTCCGACATGCTGACAATTGAAGAATCTAATCCAACAACGTCTATACTAGAATTTAATGTAGTCAAACCTAGTTCCTCAGCTCCGGAGATGCTTTTTGCTTGTTCCACAGTTTCCCTACTTAACCCCTCTTGATCACCTTTACCATGAAAAGTTGGAGCGCCACTATGGTTATCTTCCATTAATATTTTTAAAGAATTATCTCCTTCAACAATAGACGTAACCTTAGTATAAGCATTGCGCAACAGGGGTATTGATTTAATCAACTGAGTGGGAATGACATGCTCGCCTTTAGCTATAGTACCAGCATATTTTTTTATTAAATCCTGCTTAACATTATCAAGACCATCATACCAATCAATTTCCGAACCCCTTCCCGCTGCAATCATATCAAATTGAGCTTTTTGAGTTTCAGTTAATCCTAAAAACATAACTTCAGATTCTACTACAGATCTAGGTTTACGTTCTTTATCTTTAACAGAGGAAATAGTAGAAACATGATAGCAAGGCATATCAAGCTGAACAATTTCTTTAGCAAAATTAAGATCTGCAGTTAACGTTCCTTTATCAAATGGCTTAGCACCACCTACACCTTTCACCCCCCTTAAGATCGATACAAGAGCAGAGTTACGTACTTTAGGATCAATATTTTTTTCATTATCTAAATTAGATAAGATTTCGTTAGCACTCAATTTAATTGTCGCTCGCGCTTTGTCTGCTTCTTCTTTTAAAATCTCGCCTTTCTTTTCAGCATTTTCTAATAACAACTCAGCGGCCTGGCATATGTTTAAATATTGTATAGCAAAAGACGAAGCATTTTCAGAATCAGTTGTTGGTTGGGCATTTCTGCCATCACGAATTAGCTGATTACCTATTATTTTTCTTGAGATGTTACAAAGACTGTCGCGTCTTTCTTCTAAAGCTTCGATTAAAGTAGCATAGTTTGAATTTTCAGGGTTGTTTAATACTGGCGAAATTCTAGTAGGAGCAGGCGCATCTGCAAGATAAGACTCTACTGCTTCTTTCGTTGCAACTTTATTTTCTTGTAAGCGTTCGTAATTTGTTTTTTCTCGCATCACTATCCTATATTTTATGATAAACTCTATCACAAAATTTATAAAAACAACTAGAGTTTTTTAAAAATCTATCGCTTAAGATTTTGATGCTTATGATTATGGAATATAAAAAGTTGCTTGTCTAAACTTTTAACTTGCTCAAGGTTGGTAAATTCCACCATAATTTTTTGATTAGTCTCATCAATCATTTCAAAGCCTAGTAATTTTGTAATTGAATTATTAAAGATCAGAATAATTTTCCCTGGATAATTCTTTTTGTACAGTGTAAGCAAAATATTTTTCCCTTTAGATATTGATTTATCAGCTGTAATTAACGCGTTAGAGAAATCTATTTTTGGCTGAGTCAGCAATGTCAAAAAATCATCTTTATTTTTAAAATATGAAACTTGATCAAGTTGCTGATCAAAATGAATTAATTTATCATGATTGATAATAAGCAGAACTTTTTTTGGAAACTCATATTGCCAGCGCATTTTTCCAGGGCGAGAAAGAAAGAATTTACCTTTTTGTTGGTTATCTTGATTATCAGTCTGAACAAAATCTGCAGTAACATTCTTTAAAGAATTAAGATAATCCTCAATTTTCTGCATTTCATCAGCCATAGCAAGGCCAGTCAGTAAAATTAATATAAGAAATTTATTTAACATGTGTTTCATTAGCTAGAATTTCACGCTTACCCATAGGATCAGGCTTGCTAACTACACCATTTTTTTCCATCTGCTCAACAATAGTTGCTGCACGGTTATAACCAATTCTAAAAAATCTTTGGATATAACTGATCGACACTTTGCGTTCACGAGTTATCAAAGATACAGCTTGATCATATAATTCATCACATTCATCAATACTTATAATATTGGAAGATTCTTCTTCATCTTCAGTAATGTCAACGGTGTAAACTGGCTCAGCTTGTTGTTTCAAAAACTCAACAACATTGTTAACTTCCTGATCAGCAACAAATGGTCCATGAACACGCTTAATTTTATTACCTCCAGACATATAAAGCATATCACCCTTGCCAAGTAACTGCTCCGCACCAGAATCACCAAGTATTGTTCTGCTATCAATTTTAGAAGTCACCTGGAAACTAATACGCGTTGGGAAGTTAGCTTTAATAACCCCAGTAATCACATCAACTGATGGACGTTGTGTTGCCATAATAATATGAATACCAGCTGCGCGAGCCATCTGAGCAAGACGTTGCACTGAAGCCTCAATTTCTTTACCAGCAACAATCATTAAATCAGCCATTTCATCAACAATCACCACAATATATGGCAAAGTCTTAACATCAAGCTCTACATCCTCGTAGATTGGTCTACCAGTCTCCGGATCAAAACCTGTTTGCACACGTTTTTGTAATTTACTTCCTTTACTTAAACTATCTTCAATTTTTGTATTATAACCTAAAATATTTCTAACACCTAAATTAGACATCAAGCGATAACGGTTCTCCATCTCTTTTACTGTCCATTTAAGAGCAGTAACTGCTTTTGAAGATTCAGTAACCACCGGAGCTAGAAGATGAGGTATACCATCATAAACCGAAAGCTCTAACATTTTAGGATCAATCATCACTAATTTACACTGCTCTGGAGTAAGCTTATAAAGCAATGAGAGAATCATCGTATTAATCGCCACCGATTTACCAGAACCGGTAGTACCAGCAACTAATAAATGCGGCATAGTAGCAAGATCAACTATGATGGGACTACCGCTAATATCCTTACCTAAAATTATTGGTAGTTCACAACTATTGTTCACATATTCTGGCGACTCAACCATTTCTTTTAAATAAACCATCTCGCGCACATTATTCGGCAGTTCAACACCGATAGAATTCTTACCTGGGATAGTTGCAATTCTTGTAGAAAGCGCGCACATAGAACGTGCGATATCATCTGCTAAACCGATAATACGTGAAGATTTAGTACCAGCAGCAGGCTCTAATTCATATAATGTTACCACAGGACCAGGATAATAACCAAGAATTTTACCCTTAACCCCAAAATCACTTAAAGTTGTAAGTAGACGCTCCGCATTCTCCTCAAGGATAGAAGTGCTTAAATTATTTTTTGGAGATTTATTGCTAATCGAGCTTAACAAATCACCAGTTGGCAAAGAAAAATGACCAGCAGCTTTAATCCGTGGCATTGAAGACACTTTTATAATAGATTTAGTTGGCTTAAAATCAGATGGTTTTTCTGAGTTTAATAAATCTGCATATGGAGAAGGAATATTTCCACCTTTTTTTAGCTTAATTATAAGCAGTTTTATTATACCATACATGCTCTGCAAGCAATACCATATAAGTTTACTAAGATAGACAATAACCATCCCAAGTTTCTTAGCAAAATCATACCAACTTTCGAGCTTTACACCGCAGCTAAAATAGATACAAATAACGAATAATGTGGATAACGCTGGTATGATCCATAATTTATGTTGTGCAGAAATTAGATTATAAAACAAACTACCAACAGCACCGCCACAAGAAATTATAACCCCATCAAAATTCAAAGTAAATGCAGCAAGCAAAACAGATAGCAATAAAATTGCCAATAATAATGTAATAAATTTAAACCAAAATGAAGTCAGAAAATTATACACTAAGCACTGAGCACCCCAGAATAATGGAATTACTATAAATAACAAACTCGAAAAGCCAAAAAGCTGTAATAATAGATCAGAGCTATATGACCCAGTAACGCCTAATAAATTTGAAACTGCTAAATCATTAACATGATTAAAAGAACGATCATGTGGGGCATATGATATGAATGCCAAAGCAAGTATTATAGAAATCGATACAAATAATATACCTAAAAGAAAAGTAGAAGCGCTGAACTTATTACTTAAGTATTTTTTATAACTCATAATATGTTCAGCACCACGTTAGATCTTATGTTTATTTACGTAAGGAATATAATACTAAATCAACCATTGTTGCATGGCCAAATTTAATATCTTTGTTTTCACCTTTAATCTCTATATCCATATTCTCCAAAGGCTGATCAACAGCAACACCAGACATTTTAAAGATAAGACCTTTTAGGTAATCAGTTTGTTTTGGAGAATAAAACTGCTCAACTGTGTTAAGAAACTTCGGCACATTGTTTAATTTAACCGCAACAACACCTGTTGAATCATTATCAGAACCCATAACACTTAAATTGCCTGATATATCAAGAGAGTAACCCTGTGCTAAAAAAGCAAATTTGCCAAAATTAAAAACTAAGCCTTTAATCTGCCTATTTAGATTTTTTTCATCAAAAATAGTTTTAACGTCGAAACTTGCATTAAGAGTTAATGGACCTTGTATATAAAAACCTTCACTGCCTTCGCCATTAAAATTCGCAGCAATTGAAGTGAAATCAGACAAGCTATCACCCGTTACTTTAAGATCTAAATCATTTTTTGATGAAGTAAATATAACTTTTTCTAATATAGTATCCTTTATAGAATATCCATGATCTAGATACTCAAACTTAGAAACATCCCGTATATTTAGAGGCTTAGAATTGCCTTGTATCATGCTGTAACCAATAGAGTTTTTTAAACGAGTTGATAAAGAAGCGCCCTTATTATATGATACAACATAGTTATTTTTATTATTACTAGTAGAAATGCTTATATCATCGTTAATCTCCATTACAAAACTACCTAGAGAAAAATTACTTTTAAGAATTGGGTTACCAAGATTTATAGTATATTGAACATCTTTACCTTTATCAACAATCGATAAGTTTCTTAGAGTGTAAGATAGATTAAAAGGAAAGCCAGATAGTTCAATTTTATCAGTAGTAACTTCGTATTTATCAAAGCTGTTTAATGCGTCATGCAACATTTTTTTAGCATAAACACCCCATCCATACCAAACAGCGCAGTATAAAATAAATAGTGAGAAAGCTAGGTAAATTATTTTTTGTATAAAACGACTCATTGTTCTTCTCCTTAATAAATTATTTATCTACCATCATATTTCTTGTAGCAGAAGGCAAACGAACCTTCAGACCGTTCAATTCCTCAGACATGATAATTTGACAACCTAATCGCGAAGTATGAGTAAGCCCAAAAGCTAAGTCCAACATATCTTCCTCATCCTCTGTTGCCTCCTTCAACATATCATAATATTCAGGATCAATGATAACATGACACGTTGAACATGCAAGTGAACCCTCACATGCCCCTTCTAAATCAACATCATTTTGATGAGCTATTTCTAAAACAGAAAGACCAACAGGTGCATCAACCTCTTTTTCAGATCCATCACTTAATGTGAAAATAATTTTTGGCATAAATACTCCGAATATACATATGAATAAGTTCACTATAGCTAGTATCCATGAGTAAATCAATCCAAATCAATAGTTTTTACTTGCTCAGTATTATTGTTTATTATAGGTGGTTTTAATTAATTTATTGATAACAAGGAATAAAAGATTTGGTGATACACATAAAAAACTTTTTAAGCAAATTAACTAGGCTTCTTATTGAAAAAAATATCAGCGCTTTACTTGCAAACACTAAACAGGGATTGTTCTTGATTGAACCAGAGGATTTAGGTGTTGGAGGAATATTAATAAGAAAAGGTTCATATGGCAACGATGAAATTAAGCTAATACTTAGCCTAATAAACAAAAAAAGCTCTGTACTTTTTATCGGCGCCCACATAGGGGCTTTGGTAATCCTGGTTTCTAAAGTGTGTCTCAACCATCACCGCTATTGAAGCTAATTCTAATACATTTAAACTTTTATCCGCAAACCTCTTACTAAATAACATCAAAAATACTACCGCAATACAAGTTGCTGCAAGTGATAAAAGAGGGAATTTAGAATTTGTTTTAAGCAAAACAAATTCTGGTGGATCAAAAAGAATGCCAATTATTAAAGACTATAAATATTTTTCTGATAATCCAACCATAATCAAGGTTGAGGCTAGGAAATTAGACGACACACTTAAAAATAACTTTGATCTAATTGTAATGGATATAGAAGGTTCTGAATATTTTGCTTTAAAGGGCATGAAAAAAATATTATCTCATGCGAAACATTTAATTGTTGAATTTTTACCGCATCATCTTAAAAATGTAAGTGGTGTGTCAGTAAAAGAATTTTTAAAAGTAATAGACCCATATTTTAATAGCCTTTATATACCATCTAAAAAGATAACTGTTAATAAATCTAATTTCTTAAAAATTCTTGAAAATATGTATAATTCTGAAGAATCCGACGAAGGGATTGTTTTTTCAAAAAAGTAGGTGATAGTTATATTTTTATGTAATCAATAATCTTGCACCACAAAGTAAGATTAATAAATTTATTCATTTTACAGTCACTAAAATCTTTGATTTTATATCTATGTTGTTATTTTATACTCTCTATCTTTATCGCCACAAAATCATAATAACCTGTTCAGCCCTAAATTCATGCTTGAAGGATAGGTAAAAATTACCTCGTTCAAAAGAACAAGCCGAAAATATAAAAATTTCTCTAATTTACAATAAGGTGTGTTAACTGTTTATTAACTTTTATCATTTAGAATACAATTAATATTAATACTACAATAATATATAGATAAAAATGAAAACATCAAAAACTGTAGTAGCTAATTTTGGTTTAGCAGGAAAATATTTAAAACTAGAATCAGGTGGCAAACCAAGTGAATTAGACATTTGTGTAAAACTAGGAGCATATTTTGATGGCGAAAAAAGACATGAATTAGAAAAATTAATTCAAAAAAACAATAAAACTAGTTTAAAAGAAATGCTAAGAGTGGTTTATAATAATTACATAATTAAACATTTTGGTACAGAAATTAGTAAAGAAACTTTTATAAACAATATGCAAACATCTCCAACAATAGAAAAAACATTTAAAAACCCTAAAAATACTGATTGGAGGCATCATGCAAAAAAAATAGCTAAAGTTATCCTAGTCAGCATGTTTGCTGTTTGTGCTGCTGAAATGGCAGTAGTAGCATGTATATTGCATTGGGATACAGTAAAAAAAAGCAATATATTTAATACAGCTGTAAATTGGTATCTTGGAACTAATGATATGGACTCCAATACCGATTTACTATGTGGCGCCGAAGCAATCGCTGTAAGTTCAAATATAAAGAATACACAAAAGCAACGTGCCAGAGAAATAGAAAATGTTGCAAAAGAAATGGCTAAAGAAGGTATAATAAAATTAAACCTGGCTATGCAGTTGACTCCACTAGCTACTACATGTAGTATTGGTTATTATGAATATTAAACCGTCAAATTTGATTGAATTAATGGATATGTTTCCAACTGAAGAGTCGTGTTTAGAATATTTGAGTCTGGTACGTT
>CAMCSP010000013.1 GCA_945877755.1 Rickettsia typhi
CACATAGCAACTATAGCTCTTATTTTAGAGGGATCATTCCTTTTGGTGAAACTCGCTTCCAGAGGGGTCAAATGTTTTGGTGACGGGTGGGGTCAAATAACGTGGTGAAATCTCATCTCAAGGGGGTCAAATGTTTTGGCGATCGACACCTTGCCCCCTAAAAAGTGCAGCAATATTAGAAAAGAAGTTCGATACAGCGGTATAAACCTCAACGCCTTTGTTATGAATTGCATCCCATGCTAGACCAGCTAACTCTTTAACCTGCTCTTTAAATTCCGCAACCTCTGTAAAAAAATTATTTCTATATTTATCATCAGTAAGAAATTTTACTATATTTTCTAAACCCTCTGCTTCTGGATCGTAATAGAAAGCATCCCCAATATCGGTTACTAAATCATGTGAATCATATTCTAGCGGCATAGTCTTCTCCTTTTATTATATTTATTATAGTTAGAGCTTAAACTGCACGAGCAGCAATTTACAATTTGTGAAAAGTACCAGACATAAATCTGACACTGATCAATGTTATATAGATTTACTCCCACTTTTGTTAGGCACAGCAGTAGTCGCTGATAATCTTGTACTATCTTTACCTTTATAACCTTGCAGATCAAGTGATTCCAAACTAGTACGAACTTGTTTCACTTCTTTATTGAGTCCAACTCTTGTAGCTAAAGTTTTTACAATTTCACTTAGTTTTTCAAAAAAATCCCCCACAGATTTGCTGATTTTTGTCCCCAGATCTTTAAAAAGCTGAGCAATATCTAAAAAGAATTCCGATATAGCTTTATAAGCATTATCACCTGCCTTACGAGCTGCGTCCCATGTCTTACCAGCTAATCTTTTTACCTTAGAGATATTACTATCACTGCCCATTTCCTCAAGCAGAGCTTGCATCTCCATTGTTACAGGTATAGTATTTATAACTAATGCGGCTGCTTGACCCTGAAACTTATCCCTAGTTTCTTTGGATACACCATCAATAAGCGTTTCTACTATGGCTATTTGGTCTTTTTCTGTTTTCATAACTTTCTTTTATTATATTTATCACAATTAGGATACCTAACTGCACGAGCAGCAAATTACACTAAAATGATTAACAAAAGATTAAGAAAGATAAGATTATTTGTAAGTGATAATTAAAATTAATCTAAGTGGTTGGAGTTTTTGGGTAAAGCCTTGCTGGTTTATAATCAAAAACTCCTCTACATGTGGCTGTTTTCCAGAGCTAGAAAATAAATCTAATGGCTAGTTGTAGAAATATCTTCTTCTAAGCGTACCACTTTCATAGCCACCTAGTATAGAATTACTTATTGTTAGGAAAGTGCCAGATGTAACCTGGCACTTTCACCATAAAATGTTATTTATATTTACTCTCTGCCTTGACTCTTTTTAGTCTTGCCCCCAGCATCACGTATATCTTGCATCAGAGTTCGAGGTTTTCCTTCCACTCCTTGGCCAGCTTCTACATGCTTCAACCCACCGCTTATACTATCTATCTTTTCCATTAACTCCGCGCCAACAGCTGCTCTAGCTTTAGCCGTTGCTACATTTATCTTTGAGCCCTCCTCTTCCTTTTTAATGTTATACTTGACCGCATCCGCAGTAGCCATTCCTCTTCCGCTTATCTCACCTAAAGTCATACCAGCAGCATGCCTATCTATCCGTTTCTGTATTTTATCAAAAAACTCTCCTACAGATTTGCTGATTTTTGTTCCTATCTTTGTAAAGTAATCACCAAGCTTGGAAAGAAGTTCTGATATGGCTTTGCCAACTTCAACACGTTTCTCATTAACTTGTTTCCATGCTTCATTAACTAACCTTTTAATCTCAGCTCTACCTTCTGGAGTGAGCAAAGAAGCAACAGCCTTAGCATCTACATCGCTAGTTTCACCCAGAGAATTAGCAGTGCTGACAGCAACTTCAGCCATCTCCAAAGGATCAGCTGTTCCACTTTCAAGCACAGCCTGTGTTACCGCGCTAACAGTTTTACTCTGTGAAGCATCATCAACCGTAGCCGCAGCTATTACACTAGCTTCTAAACCATCTACAGCCTGCTCCTTAGTTCCTCCACTAAAAATATTATACACATAACTTCCCAATTCACCTCCAGATTCTCTCCATGATTTCGCTTTTGCCATAATCTTCTCCGTTATTATATATTTACAGTAACTAGAACACCCAGCTACATAACAAACACATTAAACCAAAATGATTAAAGAAAAGTTAAGAACGATAATTAAAAGTTTTTTTAATATTATTAGCAATAACCATACCGATAGGTAGCCATAAAATAAGCCATAATGGAGACGGAGATTTAACTAATTGACTATGATCAGTAATCCCTGAAATTAAGCCAAAAATTAAAAGTAAAAAGACCATAATTATCTTTGGTTCACCCGGTAGAGCCATTTTAGTAGCCATCAATAAACTCTTACCAATTAGATATAAGAAAAATACGCCACCTAAAATACCTATATGAAAGAATGTTGCTAGATAAATATTATGAGCATTGTAAGCATCTGGCGAGCTGACAAGAGGTGTTAACCGCGCTTGCATACCATTTCCAAGTAACGGATGTTCTATAATTCCCTTTATAGCTTCTTGCCATAACTGAAATCTATAAGAATCCCCTCTTAAAATTAAAGGTTTAAAGTAATTATATAGAATATCTTGTAATGGGTGTATTATTGTAATTAACAAAACCAATGCACACAAGAATATAGCAACCTTATAAAACAAAGCAGTAAGTGACTTAGAATACAAAGCTACACCAAGCCCCATAGAAAAAATATATGCAAAAATTGGGGTGCGACTTAAAGTAAGTAATATCATGGCTCCTATAATAGTTATTATTGTTATACAGATTGTTTTTTGCTTTATGCCACTTGAAATATTATAGATATACAAAGATACAATCCCTGCAATTCCATAGACAAGAGCTCCTAATATTTGGTTTGAGGCACGTCCTATTGGAGAAAGTCTTGGATCTGTTTGTGGATAAAAATAGTAAAGACCAAGTGAAATAATTGCACATATCCCAACTAAAATTATAAATATAAAGAAAAATTTATGAATAAAATTCTTATCCGCATAAACAAAGAACGTTACTGTGGAAAGTAGAAATACTGCCGTTACTATTGTGTTTCCTATGGTTTTAGATAAACCATAATGGCCTTGAGTAAGAAATAATGCATGGAAAATAATATAACCAAACAATACTAAATAAAACTTTATAATAGGTTCCTGTATAATTCTGATAATTTTATTGTTGTTATAAATCACAAAAAAAAGAAAAGCTGGAAGCAATATTCCATAAAATGCAAAAGTAGTAACAAATGCTGCTGATACAGGATATTGGATTAAAATATAAAAAATATAACTTATAAAAAATACCGTAGGTGATTCTTTACTATATTTAGATATAAAATTAATATGTTTGTGTAGGCCAGACATAATCCTCTGTTAATTTTAACCTAAATGTCGTTTCTAAAATATATTTTGCAACTAATCTTTCGTTTAGCTGCTGGTGTGACTTCTTCCAACCAGCATAAGCAATTTTTTTTCGTTCCTCATCATGATGATTAAAATAAATAACTTTTTCTGCAAGCTCTTCTTTACTTTCAAAAAGCACGAGCTCTTTATCTTCTTTGAATAACTCTTCAAGCCTATTTCCTCTTCTAGCTAGAGTAAGCAAACCACTTCCCATATAATGCGAGATACGATCAGATGAATATAAATACAACTCGTTGGCACTTGCTATAGGACTATCTACAAATGCACGCTCCACACTAATATTTATTCCCATACGTGATTTTTCTATTTCTTTATAATACTGAACATTTAGCAATTCTGGTTTACCATTAATACCATGATAATCAATTTTTATTTTTCCAGTTTGCTCTAAATATATAGGAAAGGTAAATCGTGGATCTTCAGGATATGAAGATCCACCACCTGAGCGCATTGCCCAAAATATATCATTAGGTTGATCACTTCTTTCATGACAGCGTGGCCACTCCATAGAACCATCAATAGGGTTAGGAATATAACTAACTAATCCTCTAGGATGACTAAATTTTTTTAAAATATCACCAGCAGTAGTAATAAAAGTAGCATCCATATAAGGTGCTTTAGAATTTATCTGAGCAATATTATGAGGACGAAAAACTGGATCAACATTAAACTGTGCCATTTTGACATTCGGTAATATGGTTTTAACCTTAACTATAGACTCAATATTGATAATATCAGCATGACCAAAAAGAATTAACTCTGGAGCAAAATTATAACATGTATCTATAAAAGCATTGTTACAATAACGCTTACCTAACTTCAAGGAACCAAATAAATTAGATGACCTAGATACATCACGATCACTAAAGAAATAGACGTTATGACCATTTCGTATTAGCCCATTCAATATCTTACGCCCTACATCATAATATCGACTGCCGCGATGTTTATAATTGCCATTACCAACATATAAAATTTGCATTTAATTATACTAAGCTCACTGTTTCATCAATTTAATTAATTGAACCATATCATCTGGTAAAGGCGCAGTAAATTCAAGGCTTTTTTTCGTAACAGGATGGGTAAATTTAATAAAAGTTGAGTGCAAAGCCTGTCTTTTGAAAGACTGTAAATAATCTTGCACTTCTTGACTAAAAGCTTTGGTCTTTTTATGACGCACATTACCATATTCTTGATCACCAATTATCGGATAGCCACTATGGCTGAAATGCACTCGAATTTGATGAGTACGCCCAGTGTCAAGATTACATTTAACAATAGCCGCCAAGCCCTTGGCTAAAATCTCTAACACCTCATAATGAGTTACTGCAGACTTTCCACCAACGGCAATAACTGCCATCTTCGTACGATCCTTATCACTTCGACCAATATTGTATTTAATAGTTCCAGAAAGAGGTTTAGGTACACCAAATGTTATGGCCGTATATTGACGACATAGTTCTCTATTTTGTATTTGTAAAGCTAGGGAGGCATGAGCTATATCATTTTTTGCCACTATTATAACACCGCTAGTATTTTTATCTAACCGATGGACGATACCAGGACGCAGATGCTCTGCTCCAATAGTAGAAAGACTTTTACCACAATGAGCCAATAAAGCATTCACTAAAGTATTAGAATTATTGCCAGCTCCAGGATGAGTAACAAGACCGGCTTGTTTATTTATTACAATCAAATCATCATCTTCATACAAGATATCTAAAGGGATATCATTGGGAAGTAAATGTGAAGGAGTAACCTCAGGGATGATAATATCATACACATCATCTTCTTTAACCTTCTGTGCACAATCATGTACTTGACCATTTTTTGTAGTAACAGACCCGCCCATGATCAGATTCTGAATTTTACTCCGCGAAAAATCTGGAAGTGATTCAGCAATGAACTTATCTACCCTTTTATTGGCATGAAGATGATCAACCCTCAGAGTATATTTCATTCGATCATCCATAAAAAACCGCCTACATAATCAATTGCCAAATAATAGTAATTCTTTTATCGTACTAAAAAATACTATATAGCTTAATGATGTTAAAACCAAACGATATTAAAATATTAAAGTGGTACAAGGAAATGGGAGTAGATGAAATCCATTCAAATAAAACTCGTAACTATAGCGAAAAGGAAAAAGTAGCTATGCAGCTAGAGAAAAATCCGAAGCCAGAAGCCATAGCAAAAAAATATACCCCTCCAAAAGAAGCCGCTTTACTGGCGCGCAAACTTGCTGATCAATGCCAAACAATTGAACAATTACGACAGGTGGTGTTTAATTTTGAGGGATGTTTATTAAGGAAAACAGCAACTAATACAGTTTTTGCTGATGGCAACCAAAATTCTGAAATTATGTTGATCGGAGAAGCACCAGGAGCAAATGAAGATCTGCAAGGCATTCCGTTTTGTGGTGATAGTGGAAAATTATTGGATAATATTATAAAATCGATAGGACTAGATCGCAGCAATACTTATATCACCAATACGATTTTCTGGAGACCACCAGGAAATAGACGCCCTAGTGAAGAAGAAGTGGAAATTTGTCTGCCATTCGTCGAAAAACATATCGCACTGATGAATCCAAAATTGATAGTCTTAGTCGGTGGCACTGCCTCTTTTGCATTGTTTGGAGATTTAGGCCCAATTACAAAACAACGACAAAAAATATTGCAATATACTAATAAATATCTGGAAAAACCTATTGCCTCAACAGTAATTTTTCACCCATCCTATTTACTGCGCCAACCTTCGCAAAAAAAACTGGCTTGGTATGATATGTTGAATATCAAGAAATTATTAGGAGCTGACAGCGCCCAACAGTTATAATTTTTATGTGTGAACCGAATTGCTAACTCCGCAGTGACAACTTCAAAATATGAACTTAGTTAAATTTTAGCTTCGCCTGAGCAGCAGCAAGCCTTGCTATCGGCACACGATATGGCGAGCATGAAACATAATTTAACCCAGCTTTGTGAAAGAATGAGATTGATTCACTATTGCCACCATGTTCACCACAAACACCAATTTTTAAACCTGGTTTAGTTTTGCGAGCACGTTCAACAGAGATAGTGATTAACTCACCAACACCCTCTTCATCTAATCTTACAAAAGGATCATGCTCAAGAATCATTCGCTCTTTATACATAGGAATGAATGACCCTGCATCATCTCGCGAAATTCCAAAAGTAGTTTGAGATAGATCGTTCGTTCCATAGCTCATGAAATCAGCAAACTGAGCAATCTCACCAGCACGTAATGCCGCACGTGGCAGTTCAATCATAGTGCCAACCTGATATTCTAGCTTAAAGTTAAATTGTAGATCTACTTCTTTTGCAACGTTAACCACTAAATTACGAAGGAACTCTAATTCCTTGCTGGTTGCTATTAATGGAATCATAATTTCTACAGATAATTTAAAGTCACTATTTTTTTGTACTTCAACCATTGCTTCAAAAATTGCTCTGGCTTGCATTTTGTAAATCTCTGGGAAAGTGATGCCTAAACGACAACCACGATGACCAAGCATTGGATTGCTTTCTGACAGTTGACGACAACGACTTTCTACAAAAACATGTTCAAGATTTGTTGCATCAGCAACTTGTTTCATTTCCGCGTCAGTATGAGGTAAAAATTCATGCAAAGGCGGGTCAAGAAGCCTGATATTAATTGGCCTTGCTTGCATTAAATTAAAAATATCAATAAAATCTTGTTTTTGCATCGGTAAGATTTCTGCTAACGCAGCTTCACGAGCTTTAACAGTATCGGAAAGAATCATTTTACGTACAGAAATAATACGAGTAGTTTCAAAAAACATATGTTCTGTTCTGCATAGACCAATTCCTTCAGCACCAAAACCAAGGGCAGCTTTAACATCAGTAGAAGTCTCAGCATTGGTTCTGATTTGCAAAGTTTTAATCTCATCAGCCCATTCCATTATCTGTCTAAAACTACCAGAAATATCTGGCTGCATCGTTTTCACAGCGCCAATAATAACTTCACCACTTGTACCATTTATAGTAATTTTTTCACCTTCTTTGATCACATGACCAGAAACAGTAATTTGTTTATTTTTATAATCCACAGACATACTGCTTGCGCCACAAATACAAGGCCTACCCATGCCTCGTGCTACCACCGCTGCATGTGAAGTCATTCCACCACGGCTAGTTAAAATACCCTCAGCTGCATACATACCATGAATATCTTCAGGGCTAGTTTCTGTACGTACCAAAATCACTTTATCACCCAAAGTTTTTCTTCTTTCAGCTTCATCAGCAGAAAATACTATAACACCTGAAGCAGCTCCTGGTGAAGCTGGCAACCCTTTACATAAAACTTGATATTTAACTTTAGGATCGATAGTAGGATGAAGCAATTGATCCAAAGATTCCGGCTTAATCCTTACAATAGCTTCTTCTTTAGTAATCAAACCTTCACTCACTAAATCAACTGCAATTTTTAAAGCACTACTAGCCGTACGCTTACCTGCTCTAGTTTGTAAAATCCATAGTTTGCCCTCTTGAATCGTGAATTCAATATCCTGCATGTCACGATAATGAGTCTCGAGTTTATTAATAATTGTTACAAACTCATCATACAATTTTGGCATTGATTCTTGCATAGTTGGCAAATCAGCATCAGGATTCTTACCATCAATCATGATAGATTGTGGTGTACGAATACCTGCTACAACATCTTCACCTTGAGCATTAATTAAATACTCACCATATAATTTTTTCTCACCAGTTGATGGATTGCGCGTAAATGCTACACCAGTAGCACTGTTAGTATCAATATTACCAAACACCATTGATTGAATATTCACAGCCGTACCCCAGCTTTCCGGAATATTATGTAATTTACGATAAGTTATCGCTCTTTGACACATCCATGATCCAAACACTGCGTGAATCGCTCCCCATAACTGCTCATTTATATCTTGTGGAAAATCATTGCCATGTTCTTGCTTTACTATTGCCTTAAATTGAATAACCAAATCTTTCAAATCATCAATAGTCAAATCAACATCTAACGTAATATCACGATCTTGTTTTTTTAGATCAATTAATTCTTCAAATAAATAATGATCAACACCAAGCACCACGTCTGAATACATTTGAATAAAACGACGATAGCTATCATACGCAAACCGTTCATTGCTATGTTTTTTTGCAAGCCCTACTACAGTCTCATCATTTAGTCCAAGGTTAAGTACAGTATCCATCATACCTGGCATAGATTCTTTTGAACCAGAACGAACTGACACCAATAACGGATTCGCTACATCTCCAAATTTTCTACCCAAAGTTTCTTCTATTTTTTGCATTGCTAAATTAACTTCTGATGTTAATTCCTTAGGAAGTTGATTGTTATTATCATAATAGTAATTACACAAACTAGTTGGAATAGTGAATCCTGGAGGCACAGGTAAACCTAAATTACACATCTCAGCAAGGTTAGCACCCTTACCTCCCAATATATCTTTCATATCTGAACTGCCATCAGCATAGCCATTGCCAAAATTATAAATCCATTTTATTTTGCTGTTCATATAACTATTTACCCTAATTAAAATTCAATCACTGAAAAATCTATTCCAAAATTACTCACAGAATTTTGCACACTGCGTAACAAGTTTATACGATTAATTTTTATATCTTCATCATCAGACATCACAGTAACTTTATCGCAAAAGTTATTCACTGGGTCAATAAGCTTGTTTAAACTCGACAATCCATTAACTATATCTACTTTTTTCAGCTCATTTGAAACTTGATCGACCACCTCATATAACTTCTTTTCCAAATCATCAGAAAATAATTTTTGATTAACTGCTGAATCTGACTTAGCATAAGCTGAAGGTATAAAATTTGCTATTCTGCGTAATATAGAAAATACTTCTTTGCCCTTGTTACTATCATAAAAATCCTTCAAAGCAACTACTCTTTTATAAGAAGAATATATATTACCATTTGGTACAACTGCAGTAATGAAGTCATGTCTAAATTCATCTTTTAGCAGATACTTGAATCTTTCATAGAAAAAGAAAATTATTTTCTCAACTAAACCAGTAACTTTATCTGAATCATCATATAATTTTAATGCACATGAAACCAAATCGTGCAAATCCAAATCCAATTTATGCTCTATCATTATCCTGATAATTCCAAGCGCACTTCTTCTCAGTCCATATGGATCTTTAGAACTTGTTGGCGCTTCGTCTATAAAAAATAATCCAACGATTGAATCAAGCTTATCAGCTATTGAAACAATTGCTCCCTCAATAAATTTTGGACAATGATCAGATTTCCCTGCTGGCAAATAATGCTCAGATATTGCATTGACAACTAGTGTATCTTCACCATCATTTATTGCATAATATTGACCTATAGTTCCTTGTAATTCAGGAAACTCTTTAACTAAATTACTAGTTAAATCAGACTTACTAAGATACGCTGATCTCTCAATAACTGTAATATCTAAATTGAGAATTCTGGCAATCTCTTTGGATAAAATTACAATTCTATTTGTTTTATCAAAAAGGCTTCCAAGACCAGCATGAAATACCACCTTTTTTAAATCATCAACACGTGAATATAATGTAGTTTTTTTATCTTGCTCATAAAAAAACTTAGCATCGTAAAGTCTAGCCCTAAGAACCTTCTCATTACCTGAAATAATTTGTTGTGGATCCTTACCAACTATATTAGAGGCCACAATAAAATATGGAGCAAAACTATTATTTTGTGAAAGCAAAGCAAAATATTTCTGATGATTTTTCATAGTAGCAATCAACACTTCTTTTGGAACTTCCAAAAACTCTTGATCAATCTTACCGAGTAAACATATCGGATATTCCACCAAGCCAACAATCTCATCTAATAAATTATCATCAACCAATAATTTAAGATTTAACTCATCTGCTAATTTACTTGCCTCAACCAGAATTATTCCTCTACGCTCCTTAGAATCAAAAATTACCTTAAGATCTGCAAGTTGTTTTACATAATCAGCAAAATCTTTAACTGCAAAATTATGCCCAGCCATAAAACGATGTCCAGAAGATACATTATTTGCTACAAGCTTACCAAAACTTATTGGTAGTATAGAGCCATCAAAAATACATAAAATATTACGAATTGGTCTGACCCATTTAACATTGGTTTCATCCCAACGCATTGTTTTAGGCCAAGGAAAATTATTCAGAATATGATTTAAAATTTGCGTGATGTTTTCCTGGGTACTTTGTGCAACAGCTATCATCTTAGCAAAATAACATTGCTGACCTTTAATTTCTTTAATAATTAAATCTTGTTTGGTAAGGTTATTAGTTTTTAAAAATCCAACAATAGCTTCAGCAGAAGCATCTGTTCTTGGACCTTTTTTTTCAACAGCACCATCAATGGTAATTTTTTTGACATCATCAACCACTAGAACTAACCTTCGTGGCGCAACATAACAATGAATTTTTTTATAGCTTATTCCAGATTTTTTTGCCTGTTCAGCAAATAAATCACCGAGATCACTCACAGCTTGCTTTTGCATTCTTGCCGGCATTTCTTCACTAAAAATTTCCAGTAATAATTCAGCCATTTTTTTACTCTTGCACCGAATTACTTATCCAAGATTCACAGCATTTTTTAGCCATTAATCTAACTCTGGCAATATATGACGCTCTCTCTGTAACACTAATTACACCTCTAGCATCAAGTATATTAAAGAAATTGCTAGCTTTGATGCATTGATCATAAGCAGGCAATGTAAGATTATGTTTTAATAAAGCTTCACATTCTTGCTCGGCATCATGAAAATGTGTATGCAATTTTTTGACATCAGCATATTCCATAACATATGCAGAAAACTGCTTTTCTCCAATTTTGAAAACACTGCCATAAGAAATACGATCTTTGATATCGTTATAATCATTATAATCCAGATCATAAACATTTTCTTTACCTTGAATATATAAAGCTAGTCTTTCTAAACCATAAGTGATCTCACCCGATACAGGATTACACTCAATGCCACCCATCTGCTGCATATAGGTAAATTGGCTTACTTCCATGCCATCACACCAAACCTCCCAACCAAGACCAGAGGCACCAAGAGTTGGGCTCTCCCAATCATCTTCAACAAATCTAATGTCATGTTCGCTGGAATCAATACCAATTTCTTTCAAGCTATCTAAATAGATTTCCTGAATGTTAGCAGGCGATGGCTTTAAGATAACTTGAAATTGATGGAATTTCTGTAGTCTATTTGGATGCACACCATATCTACTATCTGCAGGACGCCGTGATGGTTGTACATACGCAGCTCTCCACGGTTTATCGCCTAAACAATACAACGCAGTTGCTGTATGAAAAGTTCCTGCACCCATCTCTAAATCATATGGTTGAATAATGGCACAACTATGCTTCTGCCAAAACGCCTGAAGCGCAATTATTATTCCCTGAAAAGACTTACTTTGAAGCATAGCACCATAAGATTTTGAAAGTTACAAACTCAAACTAAATATGCATGATTTCTTTTTCACGTTCAGCCAAAGCTTGATCAATCTTTTTAATATATTCATCTGTCAATTTTTGTACTTCATCCACTTCTTTATGAATTTTATCCTGCGAAACGCCCTGGTCTTTTTCCATTTTCTTAATTAGATCAACACCATCTCTACGTACGTTTCTAACAGCAATTCTTGCATTTTCAGCAAATTTATGCGCAACTTTGACCATTTCTCTACGACGTTCTTCGTTAAGTTGAGGTATTGGCACTCTAATTAATTGACCATCTGCAGAAGCAGTAACACCTAAATCAGCAGCATTAATAGCTTTTTCAATGGCTTTAACAACAGTCGCATCCCATACTTGCACAGATAATAACTTAGGATCCTGCACAGTAACGTTAGCTAATTGGGCGATAGGCATTCTGTCACCATAAGCTTCAACCACAACTGAATCTAACAAACTAGGAGAAGCACGGCCGGTTCTTAAACCTTTTAAATCATGGTGCAGAGACTTAATCGCTCCTTCCATTCTTTTAACCAAATCATCTTTCATGTTTTGCATAATATTATCTATTTTTATAGTTATAATTACCATTATTTTTTATCTTTTCTAGTTCACCTTCATAAGAGCTAGAAAGATAATCGGCAAGAATTTCTCTCGCTAAAGATACAGGGAAACACCCATAACTGCAAGCATCTATATAATATTTAGAAAATTATTATTTGGCGCCCATAACAGCAGCAACTTCACTAGCAAAATCCTTTTCTTCTTGCTCGACGCCTTGACCCAATTCAAAAGATACAAAATCAGTAATTTTTAAAGTACCTTTATGTTCTTTAGCAAAATTGTCTAACACATCTTGCACTCGGGTTTTACCATCTATAACAAAAAGCTGCTCAAGCAGAACCACCTCTTGATAAAACTTTTTGATACGCCCTTCAACCATTTTATCAATGATTTCTTGGGGCTTACCTGAGTTCTTTGCCTGCTCGGAAAAGATATCTTTTTCTCTTTGCAAATCTTTGCTATTAACTTGATCTACTGTCAATGAGATAGGCTTAGAAGCAGCAATATGCATCGCTATTTGCTTGCCCAAAGATTCAATAGTTGTAGGAGACAGGTCTGATTCTAAAGCAACTAACACAGCGATTTTACCCATATCATTTGCAACATTATTATGCACATAACTAGCAACAAGACCTTTATTAACAGAGATACGTGCCATCCTACGCAAATTAAGATTTTCACCAATCACAGCAATATTCTCTATAACTTCTTCACCAACCTTACGACCTGTGTCTAATTTGACTTCTTTAAGAGCTTCTAGAGAATCAACAGCCAATGCTTTCTTGGCTATATCGCCCACTAATTTTTGGAACTTATCATTACGTGCGACAAAATCAGTTTCGGAATTAAGCTCTATTACCGCACCAACAGTTTTATCTTGATTTATAGCAACCGCCACTAAACCTTCAGCAGCCACGCGCAAAGCTTTTTTACCAGCAGCAGCATGACCTTTTTTTCTTAACCAATCACTGGCCGCTTCAAGATCACCGCCTGTTTCAGATAATGCTTTTTTACAATCCATCATACCAGCACCTGTGGTATCGCGTAATTTTTTTACTAATACGGCTGAAATTTCACTCATATCAATTACCCTGTTTTGAATAAATTAAACTGCTTTTTTCTTTTTGGCTACTACCACAGGTTTTTTCTCTGCCTTAGTAGCTGGTTTTTCAGCTGTTTTCTTAGCTGTTGGAGTTTTTTCCTCTACAATGTTTTTATCAACTATTTTAGGCTTTTTCTCATCAACCTTTTTAGCCGTAGCTGCTGCCTTAGCTGGCGCTTTCGCTACTGAAGCTTCTTTCTCTGCCACTTCTATAGAAACTATTGCTGGAGCCGTAATCACTTCCGCAGCGTCAGAGCTTATTGGAGCTTGTTTTTCTTTAGAATGTATAGCTTCAGACACAGCTTCTGCTTTAGTAAGCACTGAAACAGACTTTTTACCTTTAGTCTCTGGTCTTACAGCAAAGTCAATCTCTTCAATTATCTCTTCATTAGAAACTCTGCCTATTCCTTTGCGAACATCAACACCAGAAGAAATCAAAGAATGCTCAACACCTGATAATGCCGCATCGGAAACCATTCGACAATAAAACATAATCGCTCTAGTAGCATCATCATTTCCAGGAATAATGTAATCTATACCATGTGGATAAGAATTTGAGTCAATAATAGCTACAACAGGAATACCAAGTTTTTGTGATTCAGCAATCGCCAAACTTTCTTTATTAGTATCAATAACAAAAACTAAATCTGGTTTACCGTTCATTTCTCTAATACCACCTAAAGAATCTTCTAATTTTTGGTATTTTCTTTGCATATCAAGCAATTCTTTCTTGCTTAATTTTAACCCTTCACCACTTTCTGAACCAGCAATTGCTTTTTCTAAATCATAAAGAGTTTTAATAGAACGAGAAACTGTTTTCCAGTTAGTTAATGTTCCACCCAACCATCTTTTATCTACATAAAATTGGCCACATCTTTTTGCTGCTTCTTTAATATGTTCGGAAGCTTGACGCTTTGTCCCAACGAACAGAATTTTACCTTGTCTCTTTGCCACATCTTGAATTGCTTGCAAAGCACGGTATAGAAAACTAGCGGTTTGTTGTAAATCAATAATATGAACACTATCTTTAGTGCCATAGATATATGGAGCCATTTCAGGGTTCCAACGCATTGCTTTATGTCCATAATGAACACCACAATCAATCATTTCTTTGATAGTAAAAGTAGGAAGCGTAGTCATGTAAACCTCTATATTTTTAGTTAAACCTCCGCAAGGCACAACTCAAAAACTGAGCACTAAAAATTATCCTTGCGTACGTGATAAATAGTTAAGTAGAGCTTTATACGATAGTTATTAGATAATTGCAAGAGGTTTATTAACAGATAGTATATTAGATAAACAACTCTTTATTGTCTAAGATCTTGCTAGAAGGAGTGTTATATAACTTCTTGTTTAACGTGCCTTCAGAACTATCGATAATAAGGGTAATTGTAGCATCACCAGTAATATTGATAGTAGTACGCATCATATCCAACACCCGATCAATACCAGCAATAAACGCAATTCCTTCTATCGGCAGATTCAAAGCTGAAAGCACCATCGGCAACATAATCAATGTTCCACCAGGAATACCAGCCGCACCAATAGAGCCAAGTGTTGAGGTTAGCATAATAATAATATAATCAACAGTGGTTAACTGAATACCATAAATTTGCACAAAGAACATCGTGCATATGCCTAAGTAAATCGCCATACCATCCATATTAATAGCTGCACCAAGCGGTAAAACAAAAGAAGTGCTATTTTTAGAGATACCCATTTTATTCAAGCAAACATCCATAGTGGTTGGTAATGTGGCCTTACTGCTGCTAGTAGAAAAAGCCAATGCCTGATATTCTAAGCTTTTTCTGTAAAATGGGAATGGAGACAATCTACCAAATATTGCAATTAATACCCCAAAAATAATATATTGCACAGTCATTGCAGATAGCAAGGTGAAAACCAATGTCGAAAGATTTTGCAAAGCACTTAAGCCTTGCTTTCCAATAACTGAAGCAGTTAGAGCAAATGCACCATAAGGCGCACAGTACATAATCACTGAAATCATCTTAAATACCAGTCTAGCACCAACCTTAAGCCCCCTAATCATTGGCTCTCCTTCTTTTCCTAACATATTTAGAATAACACCGGTAAATATTGAGAAGAATACAACTTGTAATATGTTACCAGTAACTAATGCGCTTAGTGCATTATTAGGAATGGTGTCATTGATAACAGTAGTAAGTTCTAAAACTCTAGCACCTACCTCAGGTAGTTTAAAATTTTCAGAATGCAATGCCGAAACTGAAATTCCTACACCAGGCTCAAAGAAAATACCTGCAAGCATACCGATAGTGATTGCCAACGATGTTGTGATAAAAAATGCTATTACAGATTTTATAGCAACTCTTGAAAGAGATACTCTATCTGTCATCCCAGTTAATCCAGTAACTAAAGAGAAGAATATTAAAGGCACAATAATCATTTGGATAAGTCTTATAAAAACATCGCCCAAAGGCTTAATATAACTCGCCTTCTCACCAAGTACCATCCCCACAATAATACCAGCAATCAAGCCAGTAAGCACTTGTTTCCAGAGCTTCATTCCAAACCATCTTTTCATAGAACCCTCATGTTATTTGATACAATTCAAATTATGCTATATACTAATAATGCTATATACTAATATTACCCCATAGCTAATACATAAATAGAGTCGGTATGATAACTAGAAATGAAAACTATTCAAGGATTAATATACTGAATGTATAACGCTGCTGTAATAACAGACTTTAGACATTCTGTAGAGCAAGGTAGCAGGCTGATAGGAGTCGATTACGGATCAAAGAAAATTGGCCTAAGCCTAAGCGATCGCGGGAAAATAATCGCCTCACCTTATAAAACCCTAATAAGAAAAAATTTAAAATTCGATATAAAATGCATTTGCGATATAATCGATGAAAACTCTGTAAGCGGGATAGTTTTTGGCTACCCCATTGAGGCACGAGGTACAGTGGGCGAAGCTTGTGCTGCAGTAGATAAGTTTTGTAAAGAACTAATTAGCAAAAAGCCTCTACCATATTATCTTCAGGATGAACGCCTATCAACCTCAGCTGTACGCCAAATATTAGGGCATACTAACATGTCACGTGCTAAAAAAGACAAGGTTGATGATAAAATGGCAGCGTGTTACATACTGCAAATCGTTCTAGACATAATGAATACAAATAATTGATGAATACTTTGCATTCAAACGATTAAATTGTTGACAATAAGTTTTTTTTCTCCATATTAACTTAGATAATTTAATAGTATTCAAAAGTATAAATATGTTTAAAACTTATTCAATGAAACAAGCTGAAGTAGCAAAAAAATGGCATTTAATCGATGCTGATGGCCTTGTGCTTGGCAGATTAGCTTCTATTATTTCTATGATGCTTCGTGGAAAGCACAATCCTGCGTATACACCAAGTATGGATTGTGGTGATAACATAGTAGTAATCAATGCTGAAAAAATTATATTAACTGGCCATAAGTCAGACCGCCTAGATGGCAAAATCTACTATCGCCATACAGGACACCCTGGTGGTATTAAAGAAATTACCGCTGGAAAAGTCTTAGAAAGTAAATTCCCAGGAAGAGTTCTTGAATTAGCCGTACAACGTATGATGCAAAGAAAATCTCCTTTAGGACGTCAACAATTTAAACATCTGCATGTATATGCAGGCAATGTACACCCTCATGATGCACAACAGCCACAATTATTAAATGTTGCTGCAATGAACAAAAAGAACTCAAGGAAATAATTTATGACAATAGCGATCGAAGTCGAAGAAGAAATCGTATTACAACCTGTAAAAGATGCCTTGGGCAGATCTTATGGCACAGGAAAAAGAAAAAATTCTATCGCAAGAGTTTGGATTAAACTTGGTACAGGTAAAATTACAATAAATGGTAAAGATATTGAACAATATCTTGGTCGTCCAACTTCAAGAATGGTCCTAAGACAATCTTTAGTTGCTACTAAAAATGAAACACTTTTTGACGTTGATTGTACTGTGCTAGGTGGCGGTCTTTCTGGTCAAGCCGGAGCGATCAGACATGGAATTAGCCGTGCTTTAGATAGATTTGATCCATCTTTACATAAAGCTTTAAGAAAAGGTGGTTTCCTAACGCGTGACAGTAGAGTTGTTGAACGTAAGAAATATGGACGTGCAGGCGCAAGAAGAGGCTTCCAGTTCTCCAAACGTTAATCATTGTTGTATTCGTTATATCTTCTTTACACTCGGATTAGTCATTATGTTTGCTTTAATGCTTGTAAAATTCTTACGATAAAATAAAGTGAATAATTATTGGAGGGATGGCCGAGCGGTTTAAGGCAGCAGTCTTGAAAACTGCCGTAGGCGCAAGTCTACCGTGGGTTCGAATCCCACTCCCTCCGCCAGCCACATCTTTTATCTAGGTTTAAATCGTTTATTATCTTCTGCCAAACTCTGTAGATATTCTTAGGATTGACAAAGTAGTATGTTTTTATAATTCATTTGTCGTCCTAAAAAATGTTTCTACATAGATTAGCGCTCATCGAGCAAAACAACATACTGGCAAATTATTTAGACAGCACAAGTAATAATGATCATCTTCAGTACTCTTATTTTGATTACTACTATCGCAGCTCATTATTGACTGAGCAAAAGAAATCAAAAATTTAGTTCCCTTGCATTAACCTTTTCTTAACTACTATATATTATATTAACATCCGCACATAATAGAGTAGTATTTTAGTAAAAATTAATTTTTATGTAAGATAATCATGACAAAAAGAAAAATCACACGTTTAACTAAAAAAACGAATAATATTCCTAAAGCAATAGAGAATTCTCTAAAAGAGCATGCCACGGTTTCTACTACTAGAAGTGCTGCTACTACACTAGTACCTAAAAGTCCTACTGGTAGAACTCTAAAGCAAACCGCTGCTACACTTGCTGCAGTAGTACGTAGCCCTGCTGCGCTTGATTCTACTATAGTACATCCTACTGTAGCTTCTCTTGCTGGTCAGGTTAATCCACTTAATGCTGTTCAAGTTAGTAATTTAGCCTCTACAGTTACAACTCTTGTAGCAAAGACTCCTCAAAGGCGTAACCAACCTATCTTATCACCTTATGATACATTTGCAGCTCATGATCAAACAACTGAAGGGGGCACTAAGTCTTATTAGAATAGGATACAAAACCTGCATAAACTTAAAAAAGACTTAAAAGGTTTAGAAAAAGACACCTCTGATTTTGCTAAAAAACAGCTCAAAATTACTAAAGCTGAAAACTTTTTGCGTAAGGGTAAAAAAACTGGTGGTGATTATAAAGAACATGAACTTACAGTCCTAGATGCAAAAGCTGCTAAAGCAGCTAAATCATTATCAGACAAAGAAGCCAAGCAACGTAAAGCAGCTGAACATCACATTATGCTTGCAAATAGTAGAATTATTAAATTTCAGTCTTCTTTAGAAAGCCTCGCTGATAAAATGAAATCAAACGCAGATAAGACAAAAACCTTAGCAGCATATAAATCTGCTGCATTAAATGTTCTAGAAGAAGAGAAGCGAAAAGCCAAGGGCATAGAAGATTATCTAAAAGCTAATACTAGCAAAACAAATCCAGTTAATGATAATATAGATAAACAAAAAAAGGCAAGCGCTGAATTAATTCAGCATCTTCAACGAGCTGTTAAGTTAAATGAAGCAGGTTTTGCTGAGTTTGAGGATAAGCGCAGAATATTATCTGCGATGGAGGCTAATCAAGAATATGAATTAGGTAACTCTATGATTCAAGGTGGAGGAAGTTTATCAACTTCTACTTATCGTGGAAAAAATGAAAATACAACAACATCAACACCACAAGATACATCACCTTATGAGATTTGGCTTTATAAAGAAGCTAAAGAACAATATAAACGTGACAATGCAGCAAAAGGAAAGAAATTCAATGAATTAAGTGAAGAAGAACAACATAAATATAACAAGCAGTATGTTTATGCTAATAGATCTGCAAAAATTAAAGAATATGAGAGAAGTTTATCGCCAGCTGGTAAGGTTGATGTCTACTTAGATGAAAGTGGCGGAAAAACATTTCAAGTGACTGGGGCAAACATAAAATTCAACGTAGGTTCTGATGGTCTTTTAATTACTTCTGTTGAAGGAGATATCAGTGAATTAAATGCTGTGGTGCGCGTCCGACGAAAAAAAGATAATGGCGATCTATCCCATATCAGTGATATGATTGAATTCAAGGATGGAAAAATAGTTGGGCTCCACCTTAATACAGAAGAAGATTCAACAGGCCCTACCAAATCACAATTAAACGTGAGCGCAATACAAGCTCTGGCAATAAGGTTAGATAGAGGAGCTACAGATTCTACTTTGACTCCACCAACTGCCATTCCACAGCACTCTGCTCCTACTGTAGACGCTACTGTAACTCAACAACAAGCTGCAGAATTAGCACAAGCGCGTTTCCAAGAACAAACGGTAAAGCTTGAAGCTGCAGAATTAGCACGTGCCCGTTTCCAAGAACAAACGGTAAAGCTTGAAGCTGCAGAATTAGCACAAGCGCGTTTGCCACAGCAATCAGCGATCAATGAGTTAAGTTTAGAAAACTCAAGAAACCAAGAGCAAAACACCGGGCAGAATGTTAAGAAAAAATTAGAGGAAAGAACTGCTAAATCTGTGAAAGCTCTACATCTCATAGAGGAAAGAATGCGACTTAATGAGATTGCTCTACAGAGAAATAATAAGCCATATTTACAGAAACAACACGATACTTTAAAGCAGCAAGTAGCTATATACAAAGAGAATAGTATTAAATGGACCAAAGAGTATGAAGATAATGTGGAGCAAATATTAACGTCAGGCCAACCCCAAAAACAGCAGCAACTCCGGCAGCAACAAGCGCTATATAATAGGTTAGAAAAAATAAACAGTGAGCAAAGTACTGCCATAAATCATTTATTAGCTGAATCACTATTCCAATTGAAGACATTAAATACGCTTGAATCATTCAGGAAAAACGAAATGAGGCTTAATGGACTTGTTAGGTTAGAGGAACAAAAGGACCTACAAAAACTGCAAAAGAAAATAGATCGTAAACTAAATACTGTGGAACCACTACCTAAATCAGAAAAATTAGAAGAATTGTTTATACAACTAAAACAATCACAAACAGAATTACAAGATATTGAATCATTAGCTAAATACTACGAAGATAAGAGTGTAGAATTATGCGAAGCTATTACTGTGAACTTAGAGCTAGCAAGCAAAACGCAAGGCAAAGAACAATTACAATATTTTCAAGAAGCTCAAGAGCAACAAAACAACCTTGAGAAAATACAACAAGCTCAAGAAAAATTTCTACTAAACCACTGGCACCAGCTACAACTCCAACAAAGTGGTCTTCAGTTAGTACAGCAAGATGCTCAGATAATGCAGATAGAATTAACAACCGAGCGTACAGAAGAACTAGAAACAACTCGTACTTTATATGAAAATCAATATGAAAAGATAAGAGGATATGATAACCAGCTCTATAATCAATCTTTGAATTCTTTGAATTGGGCACAGTTACAAGAACAGCAAGATCAATTATAGCAACAGCAAGATGAATTAGACGAACAACAGCAATATTTAGATTCACAGCAGCTGCAACAACAGCCAATTAAATCCAATTTAGAAAATACACTAGAAGCATTATCCGATTTAATTGAAGAGCCACAAACAGAAGCTCATCATTCTGCAACAAGCTATCTCGATAAAGAGTATGAGCAACAGCAAGAAAAAGCAAAGCCCCTGCGACAAGAACTACGGAAGCAGCAAAAGCAACTAGATGATTTAAGAAATAAAGCTAAAGACAACGAGCGCTTATTAAACGAACAGCAATGGCTCTTCGAAGGTAGTTCAGATTCTAAGGAAAGAGCTCAGATTAATGAGCAACTAGAATTACTAAAGAACTTAGTTATTTTACAAAAGGAAAAAGATAAATTAGATGAAGCTGGTGTGAAAAAGCCAGGACAGACTCACACTAGTTATATGGAAGTGCTCGAAGCATTACCTGAAAAAATTGATTCTTTGGAGAAAAAACTGCAACAACTAGCAGAGAAGCAACAGAGCCAGCTAGATAATATGGTAGCTAAGGGGAATGTAGTACTATCTGCATTGAAGGAGCTAGAAGCAAAAGAAAACACTTTTGCCTATAATTTACAAAATCTTTCAGTACTGCAAGATATGGCAATTCCTCGATTAGAAGAGAAAAAAATACCTAAAGAAATGGAAGGCTCTACATCAACAACTTTGAGCCTAGATCCAGCGCTCCTAACTACAGAAAGTAGGGAGAAGATGAAACAATGGCAACAACAAAAGGCAGCAACTATAGGTATGCCAATTCAGCCTGTACAATCTCAATCTGACAGTCATACTATAGTGACAGAAAAGGCAGCAATGCCTAGAGAAATGGAAGACTCTACATCGACAACTTTGAGCCTAAATCAAGAAAATATGGAGAAGAGAAAACAATTGCAACAACAAAAAGCGGTTGTAAATACGCCAATTCAGCCTGTGCAAACTCAATCTAACGATCATAAAATAACTCCGGATGACGATAATAGCGTAAAAGGAAAAATTGCTAAGTATAACGCTATGATTCAGGCTCAGGCTTTGGCTGCTGGCAGCTCAATAATAAATATAAGTCCTAATAGAATCCCCAATGCGCACAAGAAAGAGGTTCATTCTCATAAAGAGAAGCTTAAAAGATAAATATAAAAACTTAGAGAATAAAGGATGATCATGTAGTAGGTGAATTTATCATCATTTTCTGTATATCATTAATGGTTAATACCAAAAATTGTATCCTTCTTTTGCAATCAGCAAACTCCTCTTTAGAAAATGACAAAACTCAGTTCACATAGAATAATGAAAATTATAATTAATCCAATTTTCTGACAGACCAGATAAGGGTTGCTGCAAATCACAATGACTTTCATTAAGCGCTCTGTCATAGCTAAAATTAGCAATTGATTCGTTACAACTATTGAAATAGGATTGCATAGAACATAGCGCTTGACTTTCTTTTACTAATATTTTTTTTGGAGTAAAAATATCCTGCGTAGCATTTATATTAGCTACTGGTCCCTCATCATCTTTATCATTATGGTTAGAATCCACTGTCACACCATCCTCATCATCTTCATCATCTTTATCATTAAGTAAATCCATTGTTACATCCTCAGCCTCAGCTTGCAATTTAGGTGGTAAGATATGAACACCAAGCAAATTGGCTATACGTATTACCATTTGCAATAAATCAGGATCTTGTTCTACATCGATCAAAGATTGCAGAGCCTCCCCCCAAGCCCTAACAAATTGCTCTTCTCTTAGATTATTATTTCTAATCATAGCAGCACCTGTGTGATAAAAATTTAATAAATTAAACTGATCTAACATAGGCTGAGCAGCCTCCATCCAAGCATTATCAAATGCCTGATCATGATGATTAAGAGCATTTAAAGCCCAGATAATATCAGCCAGGTTTTCTACACTAAACTGATCTAAGATAGGTTGAGCAAGTCGTATCCAAGCATCTTCAAATGCCTGATCATGATGATTAAGGCGAGCCAAAGCCCCTATACTGGCAGCCAAATTTTGTGGGGTAAACTGACCTAACATAGGCCGAGCAGCATCTATCCAAGTATCTTCAAACTCCTGATCATGGTGATTAAGAGTAGCTAAAGCCAAGATAATATTAACCAGATCTTGTGCATCAAGCTGACCTAAAACATTATGATTAAGATGATTAAAAGCCCAGATAATATTAGCCAGATCTTGTGCACTAAACTCACCTAATCTAGGCCGGGCAGCATCTATCCAAGCGTCTATAAATTCTTGATTATGATGACCAAGAGTAGCCAAAGCCCAGATACTATTAGCTAGGTTTTGTGCATTAAACTGAGCTAACATAGGCCGGGCAGCTTGTATCCAGGCATCTTCAAATTCCTGATCATGATGACCAAGAGTAGCCAAAGCCCAGATGCTACTAGCCAGGTTTTGTGCATTAAACTGAGCTAATATATGCAGAGCAGCTTGTATCCAGGCATCTTCAAATTCCTGATTATGATGATTAAGACGAGCCAATGCCCAGATACTACTAGACAGATTTCGTGCGTTAAAATGATCTAATATATGCAGAGCAGCTTGTATCCAGGCATCCTCAAATGGCTGGTCGTGATGACCAAGAGTAGCCAATGCCCAGATACTACTAGACAAATCTTGTGGGTTAAACTGAGCTAATCTAGGTTGAGCAACCTGTATCCAGGCATCCTCAAATGCCTGATCATGATGATTAAAACTAGCCAAGGATCCAATGCTATTAGCCAGCTCATGTGTATTAAACTGATTTAATATAAGAAGAGCAGCTTTTATCCAGGCATTCTCAAATGCCTGATCATGATGCTTGAGCTGGGCCAAAGCCCGTATAATATTAACCAGATCTCGTGCGTTAAACTCACCTAATCTAGGCTGAGCAACCTGTATCCAGGCATCCTCAAATGCCCGTCCCTGATTATTCCTTACCCAATGAAGTCCTCCAGTATAACTGGATATATTTGCTAATATAAATATTAATCTTGTTAATCCTATATGATTAAATGTATTTAAATTTTGTGTAGCCAGGCCTAGTATCTCGCCCATTGCTATTGTCTCATCATTTCCCAAAACTTGATGTCTCGGTAAATCTCTATTTTTTAAATCACTTAGAAACTGATCTAATATACCACATATTCTTCTCGATTAAAACCATTCCAATTTTTCCAGTCTTTCATATTATACCTAATTAATTTTTGTTTCTATATTGATACATATATAATAATAAGCTTGCCCAACAAATAATCAGTGGCAGTTAAGCAACTTTCCTATTCTTATTTAATAACTCAAATTCACTAGGTAAGCAATGCCATTCAAAATGGGCTGTTGTTATTTTGTCAACCAGCTTAGAGATTGATTTCTCTAGACTTGCACAGGTTCGTACGTGAAACACTCTCTTCACAGAGATTGCTCAATTTATTATTTTTATATTGATTAAGTAATTAATTTAATTGCATTAGTTGTTTACTTTAGAAACATTTTAAACTATGAATTGACACATTCTAGTTTTAATTTATGTACAAGAATATGACAGACTCTATCGATAAAATTAAACCCACAACTCTAATTAAACTTTTATCTGAACCAGAACCACTTCTGACAGTTCAAATAATAAATGACCTGGCTATGCAGTTGACTCCACTAGCTACTACATGTAGTATTGGTTATTATGAATATTAAACCGTCAAATTTGATTGAATTAATGGATATGTTTCCAACTGAAGAGTCGTGTTTAGA
>CAMCSP010000014.1 GCA_945877755.1 Rickettsia typhi
CAGGCCAACGTACCAGACTCAAATATTCTAAACACGACTCTTCAGTTGGAAACATATCCATTAATTCAATCAAATTTGACGGTTTAATATTCATAATAACCAATACTACATGTAGTAGCTAGTGGAGTCAACTGCATAGCCAGGTAATAATTATATCCCAGAATTCTATTAGCACTTTCAATATCACCATTTTTTAAAGAATGTCTAATTTGCGATGATGAATAAGTACCTATGCTAGTTTCAAGTAAATCAATTATACTTACGCCAATGCCTTGCTTTTTGCCAAGATCTTTAAGAGTTTGTACGTCACCTGCTTTATTAGCACCAAATCTAAAATTTTGTCCAACTACCAAATGAACAACTTTTAGTTTGTCTACTAAAACTTCTTTAATAAAGTCAGCTGCTGATAGGTTAGCAAAATCTTGGCTAAACCTTTGCAAAAATAACACTTCTATGCCAGCATTTGCTAAATGCCTAATCTTTTCAGATAATGGTAATATTCTGATGTTTCCATTAGATTTTTTAACTACAACAGCAGGATGTGGTTCAAACGTTAATATTGCTACTTTGCTATTATTATGAAGTTTAGCAATGGCTTTAGCTTGAGTTATTATATGTTGATGACCTTTGTGTACTGCATCAAAATTTCCTATAATCACAGTACAGTTATACTCATTTGGTGAGCATAATTGGTAACTTCTAACAATTCTCATGAGAGTTTAGTTTTTATTAAATTAATAAGGTTAATCTATGTATAGTTCGTATTGGTGGATAATCAATTAAAAATGCAGAAAAAATGGCATTGTAATATATAAATAGGATGGAATTATCAGTAATCACAAAATTTTCTTGTCATTCCTGCGCAGGCGGGAATCCAGTCCATAAATAAATCTAAGACTATCTATATTTGAAGATGCCTAAAAAATTGGTGTTAGTTGAATTTATTTACATCAATTTCAATAGAATGATATTGTTTTAGATCAGGTGTATGAGCAACGGTAATTATAGCCGAATCCTTTAAATTCTTATTCAGGAGTTCAAACACTGTATTTTGCAAAGCAGAATCTAAAGATGAAGTAGGCTCATCCATAACAATCCATTTAGGCTTATGAAGCAACAACCGAATAATTGCGATACGTTGTTGTTCACCTAGTGACAAAACCAATCCCCAGTCCTGCTTTTTATCTAAATTATTAGATAAATAATCTAACTTTAGATCTTTCAAAAATTTTAATATCTGTTTGTCAAAGCTTTTTGTAGGAGTGCCTGGATATATTAAAGCATTCCTTAAAGTAGAGATTGGCAGATAAGGCCTTTGAGGTACAAAGAAAACATCATCAGAAGGCAGATGAATATTACCTTGACCATAAGGCCACAGATCAGCAATGGCACGAATCAAAGTGCTTTTACCAATTCCACTTTGCCCAGTAATTATAATCCTGTCTTTAAGATTTGCCTTTAAATTAACATTTTTAAGCAGAGCTTTTCCACTTGGTGTTGTTATAGTCAGCTTTTCACAAGATATTTGATCTTTATTTGATCGAGTAATAATGATTTTACTTTCTTCCTGTAATAATTGAGCATCTTTTATCTGAGCATCAAGTTGTAGTAGCCTGCGAGAGGTAGCTAGCCAAGAAGCAATGCCGGTGAAGGAACTGACAATAATTGATAATGACTCCTTTACACTAGCAAATGCTCCGCCTATTTGCATTAACACACCTAAAGTATAAATGCCGGCAAAATACATTGGAGCTGCAGCCAGAAGGGGTATAACCTGGTCAAAATTGGCATATGCTTTTCTCCAAATATTTAGATAGACTGTTCTAATAACAATATTGTAGAAATTTTGCTTAATATCTTGAAAGCAGTCTTGTAAATTTTTAATTTCTGGAGTAAATCCGTTATATAGGGCTATCTCTTCTCTTTTTTCTCTCACCCTAATTAGTGAGTAACGAAAGTTAGCTTCAAATTTTTCTTGAGTATAATCTAATGCTATTAAAGGTTTACCAATTTTAATTGTAACATAAGTTCCAATAACACAGTAAAGTAAGGCAGTCCAAAATAAATATCCATGTATTTCAAAATTAGAATCTGAAATTTTGTTTAGATTAAAGCTACCTGATAAGTTCCATAATAAAATTGAGAAGGAAACCAAGGAAAGAGATTGGCTAAATAGTTCCATAAAGAAGCCCAAAGTTTCATTAGCAAAAGAATTTAAATCTTGGCTAATTCTTTGATCTGGGTTTTCTGCTGGGTAGGTTAAATTCATTATTCGATAGAAATTACTATTCTTCATCCATTTTTGTGTAAGGTTATCGGTTAACCATTTACGCCAAGTAAAACCTAAAATGCTGTTAAAGTAACTATTAATATTCATAATAATAATTACGGCGGATACCATTAAAGTGAATTTATAAATCTGCTTTAAAAATGCCTGTAAATCTTTATTTTCAAGAGCATTATACATATGACCGTTGAGCTTATTAAGCTCAACATAGGCATATACAACTAAAATATTACAAATCAATACAATCAGAAGCATTGACCAGGCTTTAAGCTTTTGTTCAGATTTCCAGAAAGGAAGGATTAAACCTAAGATTAGACGGGCTTCAGAAGGGCTAGTTCTTATTTTCATTGGCAATATTTCATTGCAATATACTCTGTTAAAATTACTTTAAATTCATCTGCTATATTATCACCACGCAGAGTATGAGTTTTTTGACCATCAATAAACACTGGTGCTATAGGTGATTCCCCGCTTCCTGGTAAGCTAATGCCGATATTAGCATGTTTGCTTTCCCCAGGGCCATTAACAATACACCCCATAACTGCAATATTCATAGTTTCAACACCTGGGTACAAATTTTTCCAGGTTGGCATACTTGCAGTAATATAATCTTGAATATTTTCTGCTAATTCTTGAAAATAGGTGCTGGTTGTCCTTCCACAGCCAGGACAAGCACTAATTTGTGGAGTAAAAGAGCGTAAACCTAATGATTGTAGAATTTCCTGACAAACTGTTACTTCTCTTGTTCGCGAGTCACCAGGGCTTGGTGTTAGTGAAGCGCGGATTGTATCGCCAATTCCTTGTTGTAATAATATTGAAAGTCCAGCAGTTGTGGCAACAATACTTTTACTACCCATCCCAGCTTCTGTTAACCCTAAATGTAATGCATAATTTGAGCGTTTTACAAGTTCTTGATAAACTACAACCAAGTCTTGAACTCGGCTTACTTTAGCAGAAATTACAATCTTATTTGCTGGCAAACCAATATTTTCAGCTTGTTTAGCACTGAGCAGGGTAGAGCGGACTAAAGCCTCCCGCATAACTTCATCAGCAGATTTTGGCTCTGCCAATTGGCTATTTTCATCCATTAACTTAGTAGACAAATCTTGATCCAAACTTCCCCAATTCACACCAATTCGCACTGGCCTATCATGCTTGATCGCACATTCAACCATCATTTCAAATTGTCGATCATGCTTTTGCCCAAAACCAACGTTACCAGGATTAATCCGATATTTAGCAAGGGCAATTGCACATTCAGGATAGTCAGTCAGTAATCTATGGCCATTGTAATGAAAGCAACCAACCAAAGGAATATCCAGATTTTCCTTGAGTAGCATCTCATGAATTAATGGCACAGATTTTGCTGCAGCATCATTATTTACTGTGATCCGTACAATTTCAGATCCAGCCAAATGAAGTTCTTTGACTTGCTTGAACGTAGCAACCGCATCGGCAGTATCTGTGTTAGTCATGCTTTGAACTAATATGGGAGCATTGCCACCAATAATAAAATTTCCTACTTTTACGGGGATAGTTTTATGACGGCTGATTTTGGTAAGCGCGACCATGAAATACCTACTTTAATTTTAGTTGATTTTGGTTGAAAGTATATGGTACTATAATCATAAATCAAGTCAAATTAAGAAGGAGATCTAGTAATGAAAGGTAAATCAATAGTTAGCGCAAATACTGAAAAATTTATCTCAGCTCATCCAGACCCAAAAGTTAAAGAGTCTTGGGAAAAAGTGGTTGAGGACGGCGTAATAATATCAAAGGATGAAGATGCAGCAAATAGACCAAAATTTGTTGGAGGGATTCAAGCTTGTTATGAATCTTCAATAACTGAATTGCTTGCATCCCATCACCTTTATGGTGCGGTATGTGTAATTCATACAAAACTTCCACCAACTCCATTGCGGACAGATGGTGTTGTCCTTGCTGAAGGACTGATTTGTTCAGAAATTGCTGATGATCCTCAACGGTTACAAACTGTTCTTGTACGTCCGGATATATTAAGGAGCTTTTTAGCAGCTGGTGGAAGATTAGTCGCTGCCTATCCAGAAAATTCATCATATGAAGATATACCTGGAATTGGAATATATAACGCTTTGCTAGAAATCTATCCCAACAATTTGATTAACCACCCGATACAAGAATTACCTGATCAATATTCTGGTGCTACTTGTTTAACCCAAGATGAAAATAATGATTTAACTTTATTTTCTATTGCGGCAACTCAAGCCACTAGTCCAGGTAATGAAATGGGAGTTTGGTTTGGGCCTTTAGTAGATAATCCAAGATTTACTTTTATAAATGAGTTCTTGATTGGACAGGGCATTGATCTAATGGGAGAGCTAGCTTCAAGTGCAGAATATTTAAAATCTATTATGGGTGAACATTCTGAGATACTATCATAGTTGCTCTTGAAGTTAGAGTGCACCATAGTAAAGCACTGCTTCACTGCTGCTGTTATTTTATAAGAGTTTGTTGGCATCAACTATTATTGAGCAATGCCACTCTGTTTTATTAAAAATTATTAATAAAAACTGATTAGGACCAACAAAATGGTGGTAATGTAATTAGAAGCTGACATGTCAGTGTTATACCAAATACTCGTTTAGAAAAAGCTAAAGATAGCACTCATGATGAACTGTAACCAGATCAATTAGATCAGAATGATAATTAACGCTTTACTAATTTTTCTTTTAAATATAAATATTGCTGCTGCCGTACCATATCAGGAGAGGAAACCATATATGAGTAATGAAATAGCTAAAAACACTATTCAAGACCCTATAACTCAAAGAATATCATATGAATTTGCAACCATAGAACAAATTCCATCAGATATCATTGACAAAATTGACTTAGCTAATAAAGAAAAGTTCGTAGTAGCCTCGTATAATAATAGCTTAAGGTTTTTATTAAGCGATGGATCTCTTGTAGTAGTTAATGAAGATTCACCTGTTTCATTATATAAGAAAACAGTTCACTCATTCGAAGGAATGAGTGAAAATAATTATATTAGCTTCTATCTTGATCATGGGGTTCATGCACAAATTGAATTTGAGTGTAATAGTTGTAATGCTGGGCATAAACAGCATAAGTTTTACGATTTAGATGCAAGAGTAAGAGAAAGCGATACATTTTTAAGTAGAAGCGATCTTCCATTTGCTAATTTAGCAGCAATTGGACAGCCATTGAAATTCTACTTAAGTGATGTTCAAGCCTCTGAGGTTTATAAATCTATCACGGATATAGCTAGTTTAAGTGCCAAAGCCTTGTATAAGTGGGCGCCTGTTATTCAAAATTGCGTAAAATTATTGACTGATGTTTATAAACAATCCGGGTTTTCTTATCATTTTTCTAATTATTATAGCGATGAGGATTTGCTAATAAATATCGCTGGAGATACTGGTCGTCCAGCTTTCTACCAAAGGGATGTTAATCTTAATCCAGTTGCGGACCCCGGCAAAAAAGATGTTAGTGATTTTCTGGCTGCAGAATATGGCGATCAATATCCTAAAAATTGGCTAAAAATTAGGAACCAGCCCGTTGATTTAAGTAAAGTCCAAGCAAGTGCAAAATTAAAAGCTAGAATTGAAGAATATAATGAGATTAGGCAATCGACCTGTTCAATTTTTATTAGTAATATTATGGATGATGATAACACTGAGCGTCAGAAGGCTATTACACTCTGTATAGAGCGACCTATAACTAATGAAAATTTAATGTCTATACACACACCAACATATGAGCTAGAAATATTAAAGCCATACAAGAACACTAAGTATCATCAATATGTAATTGCACCTTTTGGCTATGATATAAATAAAACTTGTAATAACTTCAAAGACTTTAAGAATAATTTAGCAGAATTATGTCAAATTTGGTGTCATATACAAAACGAACATAATATGAATAACACTGAAGAAGTTTGTAGTTCATGGCAACAAGTAGAAATCACAGGGGTAACTGCAGGCGCTAGCAATGATAATATAGAGAAAGATTTATAATAAGAAATTTGAGCTCCTATAATTTTCTTTAGTGGATGCCTCATATATTACAAAGCAGTCTATAAATGGCTCTAGCGACACAAGTGACGCAGTTTTTATATGCTAAAGAAGATACTTATCCACATTTATCTAGATTTACCAATCTTATGCCAATTCACAATAATCAATAACCATATGGAATTATCTCATAACAATAGTAAAAAAAATCTAGCCTTTAAAACATCATGTGATTGATTATTATTTTAGAAAATCCTACTACGTTACTTTTTCGACTTAGATCCGAATATTTTGTTAAATATTGTTATATTTTATTAGTTGTTATTTACAAAAGTACGGTACCAATGCGGCATCGATAAGTTTTTGAAGCCTTTATGATTTGGCTGTAACTGAGGTTTTAGTTGGTTGCGGGGGCTGGATTTGAACCAACGACCTTCAGGTTATGAGCCTGACGAGCTACCAGACTGCTCCACCCCGCGATGACTTGTTTCTTATATATGACTTTAGAAAAAAAGGCAAGTAATATGTTTTTGGGTATGTTTGTAATTGTTAGCCCATGGACCTCTGATGTCTTTTGGCTTGTTACAATTCAAGGAATCTTAATATCATTGAATTAACTTGATCAGGCACTTCTAAAGTAGCCCAATATAACGAGCCAACAACTTTACCAACTTCTATTTGTGGGTTTAGTTGTAGTAAATCTGCACCAGAGCATAAGGATCCATTAGTCAATAAACAAAGAGACGGAGTTTTTAGGTTAACAATTATACTATTGCTTAATTTATCCCATTCTAAAAGATCTGTATAAATAGATGATAAAATTTCTTTTTGAATTGATTTAAATGAAGAAAGTGCTATTTCATGATTTTCCTTAGTGGTTTTTATAAAAGACTCTCTTACCAAGGTTTCAGCATAGTTAGTCATTTCACAATCATTTAAGTGACTAATATGACTTTGGATCATATCCCCTATTTTTGGTTTCATTAATAGAGGCGGGTCAATAAGTATTAACTTAGATACAAGTTCAGGCTTATTAATTGTTAGTTGAAGCAACACACTTGCACCATAATTTAAGCCTATGCATACTATATTACTTATATTTAGGTGATTACAAATATCCACTATATCCTCTGCGTATTCAAATAGAGTATATTTTTTGAGAGGTTTATCGCTATAGCCGTGGCCAAGCATGTCAATGGCTATAACTCTTCCAATTTTACTTAAAGCATTGATTTGATAATGAAAAAATTGATGGTTGCCTCCAGCATTATGCAATAATACAAAATTCTTTGAGCCACTCCCAAAAATTTCATAAAATATTTTATTATGATTTTTTATATGATACATAAATTTTCTAAGAATTAAGCATTATGCTTTTAGCATTTTTATGTGACAACATTACATTATTAGGTTGCGGCCTTCATCTTCGATCAGGGAGATTGTTGCCCGTAGCAGCTCTTTTACGCCATCATGAGTTACTGCAGAAATTAGCATTACTTTCTTGCCGGTATGTTTTTCTAATTTATTTTTCTTTTTACGGAGTTCCTCTTTGGGTAGGGCATCGCTTTTGTTAAGAACGATGATTTCAGATTTTGTTGTTAGAATCTGACTGTAATTATCCATTTCTTGGCGAATAGTCTCATATGATTCAATCACATCATCAATAGAAGCGTCAATCAAATGGATCAGTAACATACAACGTTCAACATGCTTTAAGAATTTGATCCCAAGGCCAATTCCATGGCTAGCGCCTTCGATGATCCCAGGAATGTCAGCCATGATGAATTCTTTATTATCAACTCGCACTACACCAAGTTGTGGTCTTAGAGTAGTAAATGGATAGTCAGCTATTTTTGGTTTAGCAGCAGTAACAACTGATAAAAAAGTTGATTTACCAGCATTAGGTAAGCCTACAATTCCAACATCAGAAATAAGCTTTAAGCGTAACCACACTATAGTATCTTCACCTTTTTCTCCTGGTACGGCTTGTCTTGGCGCTTGATTAATCGAGCTTTTAAACCGAACGTTACCCACTCCGCCTCTTCCTCCGCGTGCAATCTCGATGGTTTCATCAACTATCATCAAATCAGCGATGATGGTTTTGCCATCATCTGCAAAAATCTGAGTACCAACTGGCACATATAGAATTAGATCCTTACCATCAGCACCGGTACAGTTTTTTCCTTTACCAAATTTACCAGCTTCGGCTTTGAAATGTTGTTGATATCGATAATCTATGAGAGTATTTAAGTTTGGAATTGCCTTAATAATAATTGATCCGCCATCGCCACCATCGCCACCGTCAGGGCCACCAAGTGGTATATATTTCTCACGACGAAAGCTAACACTTCCTCCTCCGCCATCACCAGCTTTAAGATGGATTTTTACTTCGTCTAGGAATTGCATTTAAATTGACCGTTTATGAGAAGCGGTGAGTAGGGCGATTAAACTATGTTAACGAAAACTCTGCCAGCTGCTCTTGTGAATCTTACAATACCTTGTGTAAGAGCAAAAAGAGTATGATCTTTACCCATGCCAACATTTTCACCAGCAAAGTATTTTGTACCTAATTGGCGAACTAAGATGTTGCCAGCCAATACAGTTTGACCATCATTTTTTTTAAGACCATGTCTACGACCCGCTGAATCGCGACCATTACTAGAACTACCACCAGCTTTTTTCGTTGCCATTATTTACCTCAACTACGCTATTTTGATATCTTTAATTAAAACATAAGTGCTATATTGACGATGACCGTTTTTACGACGGTAATTATGTCGTCTTTTTTTCTTAAACACTATAACTTTATCATCTCGAGCTTGTTTAACAATCTCGCCAACAACTTGTGCATCTTTAACATATGGCGCGCCAACCAATGTATCTAGTTTGTCTTTTTTAATCAAAAGAACATTACTAAACACAACTTGGCTTCCTAAATCACCTTCAATTTTTTCAACTTTTAATATGAAATTTGGAGAAACTGTATGTTGCTTTCCACCTGAATCTATAACTGCGTACATTGACATTGCTTGTCTCTTTTTACTTAAGATTATTTTAAGTTTATCTTTTTACTAATTTTATCCGCACTTGTCAACGACATTAAGAAGAACATATAATATTTTGCGGAATTGTCCATTAACTGCAGATAAAAATAATTTCAATTTTAAAAAATCGCATCTCTCGTTCTGTACAAATTATTCATCTATACCCAAAATAACTAAAGCCAAAATTCAGTAAATTCTTGAGGATTTAATGGCTCTATAATAGGCTTAAATTTATTATTGCATTAGTATTAAAATAGATTATACTTTTGAAAGGTAATATAAAAATTTAGAACAAAAGTATTAAATATATGGCAAAAAACCAACCTGGTAAAAAAGATAAAAGTATTTTTGAGAAATCAGTAAAACCATTTTATCATAGCTCAGAAAAATGTTTCCTTTATTATTCTTCCAGCCCAGTATTATCTTCAAAATCAAATTTTTCCGTATTAACCCCTGAAAAAATAAAAAGCAAATTTGGATTTGAATTTTTATGTAATGATCTTTTAAAATCTGTGAGAGAAGCAGAGAATTATCGTCTTGAAAAAAGTATCCTTACACCCATGCCAAATAGTTTAATAGGAAAAATAGATTCTTACGGGATAGAAACAAACACTATGGATTTATTTGTTCTACATAAAATCTCTTCAAAAATAGGTTTTACGATATCCACTTACTCTGCTCTGAAAAAAGGAATGGTTATTACGGAGTATGTAGGAGAAAGAAAAGATTCAAATATTAAGAGTGCTGACACAACGTACCTTCTTTTGAACGACGATGGTACAAATATTGATGGAAAAGATTATGGCAATGTAGCTAGATTTTTTCATCACTGCCCTTCTGAACATGATGACAAACAAGTTATGACTGCCAATCTAGCCATTGTACCATGGAAAGTTTCAGAAACAGTAACAAAGATATTTTTTATAACTAATAGAGACATCAAAGCATTTGAACCGCTTTGTTGGGATTATGGTGATAAGTTTGGCTTTGAGCATGATATAGAATTACTAAATGCTGAAACTTATTTCCCTTTACCAATAATTAAGTTTGAAGATGATCTTTAGGCATTACACTAATCATTATTAAGATGTTGCTTTGACCGGCTTTTGTTTAATGCCATGCTTTTTCATAAAGGCTAAAATATCTTTGAGTTTAGCAGTTGCTGCCTTTTTGCCTAATTGATACATTTCTTCTTTATGATTATCGTCAAACATTCCATATTTAGCAAGATCAGGGTGAATATCTATATCAGCTGTCTTCGATTGGATTCTAGCAAGTTCATAATATGATATGCACAATGCTTTATAAGTTATTGCCAGGGCGCTATTTGGTAAGCTCTCATCTGGTGGCGAGCTGATATCAATAGCAATCACCATTTTTGGTTTATATTTCCTAGCAACTGAAACTGGTACAGGATCAGATACTCCGCCATCAATTAATGTGTGATCATACAGTTTTATAGGGGCAAATGTCATTGGTATGGCTGAAGATGCATAAACAGCAGGGGCAATTGGGCCGGCTTTCAATAAATAAGTTTTATTGTTATTAAGACTAGTGGCAACAGCAATAAAAGGAATTTGTAAATCTTCGATATTTTTGCTGCGCAGATTATCATAAATAAATTTTTGTAAGTAATAACCTTTGCCAATACTTTTAAATGGAGCTGGGAAAGTTAAATCAACTAAGTCCCATTTAGTCAGTGAAATAATCTTTTTATGTATAGCTTTATAATCAGGATTGTCCGCATACATTGCACCAATCAAACTGCCAGCGCTAGTACCAACAACTAAGTCTATAGGAATCCCATTACGAGCCAAAACTTCAATTGCTCCAAGTTGTGCTATGGCTTTAGCACCACCGCCCCCTAAAACTAGGGCAACTTCTATATTTTCAATTTTTGGAGCTGGGGGTTGTTTGGCTGGGACCTGCACTTCAAAACGATGAACGCAGCTTGAGAGCAGCGTAATATAAGCAACAATAACAATAAAGCTCTTAATATTCATCTATTTCTTTTTTTCGCCGAAAGGATCATCTTGATCTGAAACAAATTTACCAGAAAAAGCATAATCACTTGTGGCCATTTCTGACAAAATAATGTGTACAGCTTTTGCCGGGCGATCTAATGAAGAACAAACTGCATCAGTTACTGCTGCAACTAATTTACGCTTCCTTTCTTGGTCATGACCTTTTATGAGATGCATTTGAATAATTGGCATAATATTCTCCTTAAATTAAATTTTTACGGTCTCAACGCGAATGCAGCATTTTCTTGATGTTCGTATGAAACAAAGGTCTAAAAAACATTGCAATATATTTACCTATTTCTTTTTCTCACTTAAAGACTCATCTTGATCTGAGATTAGTTTACCAGCAATAGCATAATCACTAGGATCCATCTCTAACAAGATAATTTGTACAGCTTTTGGTGGCAAATCTAACGCGGAACAAACTGCATCCGTCACTGCTGCAATTAATTTACGTTTCTTTTCCTGATCGCGACCTTTTAAGAGATGTATTTGAATAATTGGCATAATATTCTCCTTAAATTAAGTTTTTACGTGGTTTTAGGAAATAAACTCCAATAACACCAATTATTAAACCTATTGGTATTACACTCAAGCTAATAGTATAAGACGAGGCTGGGTAAATAACAACATTATCAATCATTTGCTCTTCCCAGCATAAATGCATTATTTTCCCGATGCTTATATGAAACAAGGATCCGAAAAACATTATAATCATATTAGTCAGTGCCGTTACTAAGCTTTGATGAGCAGGGCTAACATTCTTACTATTCATATAAATAACCAGAATCTGATATGCACAGCAGATACCAACAACAATAAATAATATTGTGGTAATAATCCAGTCAGGTCTAGTCCACGGCAATATAGAAAATATCAAGGTCATGATAATTCCGCATAAAATCACTACCTGGTAAGAAATCTTATATTTCTCAGCAATCGTTGGTAGCAAAGGTGAACCAATACACATGCCAATAAATATTAAAGTAGGCAATGAAGTTGCCAGATCTCTACTATAACCATAAACTGTTTCCAAGAAGGGCACTGCCCAAACATCGGCAAATCCTTCTAATGGCCCAACCATAAAGCCAGAGAATAATGCTAAAGCAATAACTCGCTTATTGGTAAATACTATTTTTAGATCACCAATAACATCAGCTTTAGATACTGATCGCACTTGTTTTGACTTGAAAATATAAACCAACACAGAAATAACCAAACCAACAATAATAAAAATGGTGATGATATTTTGCCAGCCAAATTCATTACTTAATTTACTTACAGGAGTGCTCCCATAAATCGCACCTAATAGACCAATTGTAACAGCGCTACCTAACATTCTGGGAAATAAATGCTCAGGAAAAAAATCACTCGTGGCTTTAAAAATTGATAATATTGCACCTGATGAGCCAGCACCAACAAGAAAACGACCAATTATCACATAATTCCAATTATCAGAATATATCAATGGCACAAGGCCAATAACACTTATCGCAAAAGCCACAGCAATAATAGTACTGATTTTGTAGCGATCAAGCATTATTCCAAAAGGTAAATGCATGAGCGTATAGCCAAGATAATAAGCAGCTGAAAAATAGCCAAAGTCTACAGCAGTGATTGAAAATTGTTGCATAATTCCCGGCATCATTACGCTTGGAGAGACCCTTAATATATATTGAAAAAGATAGAAAAAACTAGCTACGCCCCAGATAAACCAAGCGTAGCCGGTAATTTTTATTGAAACTTTATTCATGTGAATTTTCTTGTCATGTTTTGCTATTATGCTAATATAGCGCCAGTATTTTAGCCGTCAATAAGGAATTTTAAGAATGACATTATTACAGATCGTGTATGCACCTAATGCAATTTTTCAACAAATAGCTCAGCCAGTTAAGGAGGTTGATGATAATGTAAGGCAGCTAGTGGACAACATGTTTCACACTATGGCATTTGAAAAAGCTGTTGGTATGGGTGCCAATATGGTCGGCATTTTGCAGCGTATAGTAGTTATTGACCTAAGAGAAAATAATTTAAGCAAACCATTTTGTTTAATTAACCCAGAGATCACTTGGAGATCAGACCAAAACCAAACCTTTGAAGAAGCGTCTTTATGCTTTCCTGGCATTGCTGCTCCAATCTCCCGTCCTAATGCAATTAAGGTGAAATATCTTGATTATGACGGCAAAACACAAGAAAGTAGTTTTGAAGGCTTCCCAGCAACAGTGATTCAGCATGAGATGGATTATTTAGATGGCAAGGTTTTTCTTGATTATTTATCCAAAATGAAGCGCGACATGCTAATAAAAAAGATGCAGAAATATATTAAGAGCCATCAACCACATGTTCATGGAGCAGGGTGCAACCACTAAATCTATTTTCTGACTAAATTTGTGTAAATGACAATGGAAAATAAAGTTATAGCATTAAATATAAACGGTATAGAGATGGAAGGTAAAATAATCATTTGGGATAATGATGGCACAATAACTGGCGCTAAAGATCCTAATGATAAAACTTCCCAAGCTAAAATAATATTCCCGGGCGTAAAGCAGGTCATGGAAAAAGCAAAATTCAATTTTGTAATTTCCGGTTTTAAGTCACCTGAAAGTGAGAAGCAAAATTTTGATCCAGAGCTGGTCGCCGAGAAATTTAGGAAGCTGATGGAGGAACTTCCTATTAGTATAGCTGCATTCTCGCCAACAATTGGAGGAGTAGCATGTTATATAGTTATTAAAAATAATGAAAAAATCTCGTTTGTTAAAGCCCATGAAAATCCGCGATATAGTGCATATATTGGTAAATTTAAAAAACCAGATGTTGGCATGCTCCAAGTTGTAAGTGATATCGCGCTCGCTGAGTTTGGAGTGAAAATAAACGCCGAGAACACTTTAATGATTGGTGACACCTGGCATGACAAGCTCGCTGCTGAAAGCTTTGGCATTCCATTTTTAGAAGCAAAATTAATTCATAGCAGCCCACTTTTAGAAAAATAATTTATTTATCTAATGTAACTATTTATTTAGGCATCCATGCCCCTAAAGAATATGTCTATCCTTGACAATGTCCACAAACTAAGCTATATATTAATCAATAAGTTTTTATTAAAAAAAATATATAAATAGGGTGTCATTATGGAGTTACAAATATCGTCAACTTTAGGAATTACAAGTAATTCAGTTCCTCCAATGGCGTTGATTGAAAGAAGTATGGTGAATCCTACAAGTCTGACCACTGATGAATATCAGCAAGTAATGGGTTTTTCAGCTACTTTAACTGCGCTTCAAGAATATGCTTCTGCTGATGATAAAGTGGCTGTTGATTATGTAAGTAAATATTATGGTTATTTTTGTGAACATTATGATGGTTACTCTTTTTTACCAGAAGCCGCCAAAACAAGCTTTCAGGTAGGAAATTTTTCAGCCGATGGTTCGTTCATGAGTCAGGCATATAGTCTCTCAGGCTGTGAGCAAGGTTATTTTGATTTATAATTTATAACAATGCTATACTCACAGAAGTGTATACCTACATCTCATAATTCATTTGCTTCTTCGTCAAATAAATTTATCTTTTGGCCAAACCAACAACTTTCTATTAAAGATCAATTAGAGATTGGGGTTAGAGGGTTTATGCTTGATTTATATACTGTAGGTGGTGTAGTTGTTCTTAGGCATGGTATGGCGAATATGCCGGGTATTAATAAGCCAATCGATGGAATAGATATACTTTTATATGATGCATTTAAGGAATTTACTACATTTCTGGATAAAAAAGCACATGATAAAACCTGTGAAACCATTACTATCATCTTAGAAAGTTATGTTAATAATCAAGAAACATATAGGGTGCTAAACCAAACAGGGTTAGCTGATATCTATCTTTATAAAGAAAATCCTAATTTAGCTACATTAGAGGAAGTTTGTAATAAGATTATTATTTTACAAGCCATACCAAAGGAGTAGCAAAAGGTATACACCCACCAAGTTTTTATAAAGAAAATCACTATAAATACTATAAAGAAGGCAGCAATACTTTGTCTGCATTAGATTTTGAAGCATGTGAGGAAAGAGCAGAAGGTAGGGCTAAATATACAAATACTGCAGTCAATATTTTTTGTTTCAATCATTTTAGCCCTCTTTCTGCATTAATCGAAAAAGCAGTATTAATCAAGCCGTTGATGCATATAGGGCAAGAAACAGTTGACCAAGCTTTAAATGCCATAAATATCCCTTACAAATTCACAACATCTTCACAAGATCCTGTAAAAGCTTTGAATATTCTTTTGTCATTGACAAAACATATAGATAACTGTCGTGATAAAGATATTAAGGACAGCTTTTTCCCTACAATAATAGCAGTAGATTTTATAGAAAGGGATTCTGGTGTTTTCTTATGTTGTAACGATTCAAGGTGCCTATTAGGAGAAGAAAATAGTTCTATATATGATTATTTCGCTGGACTAGCAGGGCGCGTAACTTCTTGGTTCTATAGTAATGACACGCATGCAGAGCTATAGGTTTTTTGCGTACATAACCCTTCTTTTACTCTTATAAATGACGTCATTATTTTAAAAAACATTATGAAACTTAACTCTTATTCAATGACCCTCGAAAAGATGGAGAGTCTACAGAAGAAGAGATTGCTTCAAAGAATTGATTTTGCTATTTACAAAAGCATTTTATAGATGTATATAAACTTAATTATTAATTAAATTACGATATTTATTATATGCCCATTCATGAAATGCATATTTTTTTCTCTTCCTACCGTACCTGGTGATTCAGGTATATATTTCGTCGTCTCAAAATTAATTTATCAATAATTTCACAGCAGTTCAGCTAAATAGTTAATTAAGTTAACGTCGCTGTATTAAATATTGGTAAATATTAACTTTTAGTATATAATAATGCATTAACAAAAAATAAATACTTGGTATTGAAAATGACAATTGAACATAAGATAGAAACCATAACGAAAGGGAATGATCCGATAATTACAGCAAAAAGTTGTAGCTATGCAGACATAGGAAATATACTAGTTAGCAGTGGGTCAAAAGCAATATTTATTGACGGAGTAGCTAGCGTAGTTTTACTCGGATATTTCGTACCTCCTCAGCTAACACTAGCTAATGTCGCTATAGCTAGCTCTGCTGCCTTTGTTAGCTATACAATAAGAGAATATGCTACAAAATGCCTTAATGACGCACAATATCCCGGTGGAGTTGTTGGTGGTATTTTAAAATATTCGATTAAGAGTAATAATCCAGCATTTGGTGCAATTAATAATCTTGGTTATGAATTCTGCAATTACCACAAATTAAATGGTGATGCTTGTGTAATTACACTAGAAGCTGGTGAAGAAGTAGCAAAACACTTGTTAGGTATGGATCAAATTTCGGTTACTTCTGCATTACTTAAATGGGATAATTATTAGTGCAACTTTAATTACAAGCGTGAATCTTGTTTATTTGCCACTAGATCAACATGTAAAAGCAGCTCTAAATTTCACAGCTGAGGAGGCAGTTGTTAATGTTACGATACCAAAAAATCAATGTGATGTTAACTTTGAGCAATCTAGTAATTATTTCTCTAATAGCGTATGCTTATTAGGAGAGGATGATACAGCGTAGAAGCACTAGTCATAGTATTCCAGCATTAAATTCATCTGCTACCCCTGTGCAACTACACTCTTCTATGGTCTGCGGTTGTTCCATCGGTTCAGTTTGATTGTCTTCATTTGCTATCACAACTTGTTCTTGCGTAATTGATTCTGTATCTGTATCTGTGTATGTATCTGTTTGTGTTAATATACTCACTATTAACAAATTTATTACTTCTTGGTTAGTGTAAGCGGTTTCATTGTAATCACTATGATTTACGATTAGCGATATCGCTGAATAAATACTATCTCTATCAATATCAGAGCCTTCTTCTAATAATATATTAACTATTTCTGCGTAACCATTCACGGCAGCAGACTCTAGTACTGTAATATAATAACAACCAGTGAATGTGTTAAAATCACTACTAGTGGTGAATGCATTAACATTAGCACCATGATCTAAAAATGTCCTAACAGTTCCTGCATGCCCTGAATTTACAGTTATCATGAATGATTCATAGTCAAATTCAGCATCTCTTGTTACTAAAAAACAGGCAAACTCTGGCATATGATTATATAAGGCTACCATTACTGGTGTATCACCAATATTTCTTGGCGGGTCAATTTCACTCCGATTTCTTGACAACGATGGCTCACCCTCTCCAATTGGGCAATCAATATCTGCCCCGTGATCTTGTAGTAAAACTATTATTGCTTTAAATTTTTCTATATCATTCTCAGTTTCTAGTAAATAACAATCTATGGCATCTATAAGTATTGTCATTATTATATCGGAATCGAAAGTAGCACCTGCATCGAGCAGAACTTCAGCTAATTCTACATTTAAGTTAAATATAGCAAAATATAAAGCAGTATGCCCATTTCCATTCTTCTCATTAACATTTGCTTTTAGTTCTATTAATAAACTAGCAATTTCTACGCAAGATTTAGTAAATCTTGCAGCCATTATCAACGCTGTGTCCTCATCTTCAGGTTCTTTTACATTAACACCTACATCTTCTTGGGTTATTAATTTTCGAATCATACATAGATCTTCTGAGTATAAAGCATCACGCATTTCTTCTGGCATGACTTTATCCTCATTTACTGATCTGCTCAATTTATTGCTCGTAACTTCTTCCGCATCATTCTTTCTTTTCATAAAAAACCCTTTAAATTATATTTAGCTTAACAAACAAGTGTTAATTCTTTATTTGTTTGACGTTTTGGTTCTGACCCTTATACAATATTCTTGCTATTGTGCAATATTCTTTGCAATATAACTTGGTAAGGAGAGATTGATGGAAAACAGCTATAATTATAGAGTAAAATGGTATAACGCTATTATTGACAAAGCAATTAAGGCTACAAAAGCTAACCCTAACAAAAAATATGGTGCTGTTAGTGAAATTTTAGCTGATGCTATTGTTACTCTAGAACAAAATATTAATCCTGATTTTAATCGTAGTAAGATTGATAGAGCCACTGAAATTAGAATTGAGGAATTTTCTCAACAAATGGTTGATAATGGCCTAGAAAATTTTCTAAGGAAAGGCCTGAGTAAGACACGGAGTAATATAGTAAAATTTTTTAATGGCATAAAAAATCTTTTCACTGGTGCTGCTGAAAGCCCAGCAGACTTTTTTGACAATTTATACCAGTCAGTAGCGATAAAATCTCAGAAAATGGAAGCTGTGAAATCTAAGGATTTAGAAGGTAAAAAAACAGTAGGAGAGCAAGAAACATTATCTGAAAAAAGAATAAAACAACAAATAAGGCAACGAAGTCTTAACTCTCGCGTTAGCCCAGGTGGTCAATTCCGTTCAGATCCAATTCCAATTCCAAAAAATGGTATAAGAGGGCGTAGTCGCGACTGATGGTAGGGCCGCATAACAAAACTAATTTGACGTAAGAAATGATCAAAGATAGCTCGAGTCATTAAAAAATCAAATTCTGAAGTACAACATAAGATTAAACTTAGTAAAATTTTAAAATTTAATCCAATTAGGTTTTTCTTGTGTGTTGTTTTTTGGATGTTATTTATTTAATTTTCCCCATAAAATTATTCTTTTAAAAGGATAAAAATATGGACCTGAGCCAAGATTTTTTTCTAGTCTAGACTGGTATAATTTTAAAAATTCTCCAAATTCCTCAGTTGATAAAAATCCTTGATAATAGGTAAGTAAGGTACCTTTACTCCATTCTATTAATTCTTTTACTGAATTTCTTGCCTGACCATAAGTTTTTATAAAACATAATTGCTCTGTTAATCCGCAATTATAAAAAATAGTGGCATATTCTTCTAATTTCAAAGCATTAATTGGCTTTGCCTTATTTTTGAACATGTTAGGAAATAATTCTAACGCTACTTCTCGTGCTAAATTGTGTGTTATATGGTCTTGGTTATAAGACATTTGAATAGCTATTTGTCCATGACTTTGCAAATAACTAATGAGTCTTGGAAAAACTGTATAATGATCAGGAATCCATTGCAAAGAGGCATTAGCAAAAATCAGATCAAACTTATCGGTTGGGCTAAATTTATCTATATTAATATTTTCAAAAACTAATTTGTCTGATTTGAGTTTATTAGCTTCAACTAACATTGACTTTGAAGAGTCAATCCCCAGCGTGTGAGCTGATTTTAGTCTATCATGTAATATCTTAGTTAATTCTCCTGTCCCACAACCCAAATCTACAACATTATTAAACCCATCTCCTTTAATGCAATTTAATAAATCAAAAAATGGCTTAGCTCTTTCATTTTTGAAATCATGATATTTACTTGGGTTCCAACAATCTTTCATAAAACACTATTTTGTTTGTATAAATAAAAGGCTAGTATTTATGATAGAATATTGGATAAAAAAATCTATATTAAAATGCAATTTAGTTATTGATCTTCGTAATTATCCAAGATACCATCCACAATAGAATACTTACTAATAATTAATAGTGATGGTAGAAATATGAACGTTGTTGAAGAATATGCTGATCAAGTACAAAAGCTTAATATTAGTCCAACTATATTTGACCCAAATGGTACCCAAATATGTCCCGCAGAAGGAACTCGAAGTTTGATTGAGTTTGCTGAAGGTTGTAAATCTTGGTTTACATATATTGACCACGTAGTTTGTACTCAACTAATTTGTAAGAGCTGGAAAAATAAGGAAGTAGAAGAATTACAAGGAGTTGCTGCCTTTGACATATACTATAAAGTAAAAACAGGGGAGGCAAAAATTTCAGCCATTCAAGTTATTTACGCGAATCAGGCTGGAAAAATTATTTATATTAATTCATTTTGGGATTTATCAAATTTTGAGAAATTAGTAAGTAAATATCCTGAACTTAAGCAAGTTTTTAAAAATTTATAATTAGGTTTAAAATATGCAAGAAAAAGATTTCGAATATTACTTAACTAAACATGCATGGGATGATCCAGAATTTGAAAAGGCATTAGAAAATGATCCTATCAATGCTCTGAAGTCTAAAGGAATGGTTGTACCAGAAGGTTTTAAATTACGCATTATTGTACAGAAAAAGGATACAATTTATTTATCTCTTCCTCCTCTAAAACAAAGTGATGAACCTGATCAAACAGATACTCCAGAAGAAATGGATGTTTGGTCTAGTGGTAGCTTTTTTATTTGGTTTGCACCTATTGCTCTAAAGTTTAATTTATTCATGTTGCGCAATAGCGTGCCCGAGATGAAGATCTAATATGGCTTTTAATAAAAATTTTGTTGAAGAATTTTATAACAAATTAAGAAATGATGCTGAGTATCGTGCTTATGTGATGAAAAACCCTAAGGAAGCGATGTGTGAGCTTCATGGGGTTGAATACTCATCGATTGCTAATGTTAATTTTGAAATTATCGAGCAAGAAGAAAATACTATAACAATTATGATTCCTACCAAGCCAGATGATTACAAGCCTGACCAAAAATTAACGGCTAAGAAAATAGCCAGCCAAACCATAGATTTTATGTATAAACGTGGTATTCCTGGATTTCTAATTCCTAATGACAACCTAAGATGGACAATGCTCAATATGCGTCGTAGTTGGGTTCGTAAGGAAGGTATGGATGTATGAATAATTTAGAAAATACGCAAGTTTATCCCATTTTTAAGGCAATTTTCCAAGACAAACATGTGCAACCAAGTTATTTTTCTCAAAATTTTCAATGTAATGAACTAGATAATACGATAACAAAAACAACCAATATATCTAATTATTGCGATGATTTCAATCAATGGTTTAGTCAAGTGAACAACATTGATATTCAACATATTATTGGGGAAGAGAAATCGCTTGAATTAGGGGTTATAGGGATTATAAAATTCAACGACCAAACTCAAAAAGATTTAGCAGCATATGTTCAATTGAACAATCAAAGCAAAATTTTGGTGCTTAATTTTTATGTTAATGCGCACATAGATGCAAGTTTGTATGGAAGAAAAATATGATAGAGTTAGTTAAAAGATATGCTGAAAGCTATCATGCAAAACATCTTGAAATGGAAATGCATGATCCAAAAGGATTATTAATATGTCCAGTAGATTCAATTCCCTTAAGTTGGTATGTTAATTACAATAACTTTTGGTGGATGCATTTTGTAAAGAATGCAACTACCAAAGCTACTCTCTATAATCCAGAAACAAATGTTGGCTTTGTAAGTATTGATTTAGAATATTATAGCGTTCCAACTTTTCATTTTATCCAATTTTTAAGATTTAATGACCAACATAAAATCGATCTTGTGCGTACTTACTGGAATTTTGGTTGGGCAATGGAATTAACAAAAACTAATCCTATAATGAAAGCTGTACAAATAGGAGATGTGTTATGGATGCGCAAAGATATAGATTTAGAAACTAAAGAACAGCTTACTCGAGATTACTGGACAGATGATGTAATTAAGGAAGTCCTCAATTTTGATCCAAATTTAAAGCATTTGGTTGATACTTTTAAACATTTATATAGAATTTAATTATACTCAATAATACCGCATGTAACGTCTTAAAATGAGCAAATTAACATGGTATTGCCCCTGCAAAGAGAAGCATTTCCTTGACTTTAAATTGTAATTACAGTATTATTTATCTTTAATTTGCTAAATACAACGAGTAGCTTGTAATGAAGACCTGGAAACAAATCGCCAAAAATAGTACAGCCTGTATAGTTACGCCATCTTCTGGTGTGGGTACATCTTCTGATGTAGAAGAAAAAATTGAATCTATAAAGGAGCTTGTAAAGCTCTATGGACTTACACCATATATTTATCCAATTTGCAAATACTGATCAAGTAAGATCAGACAATTTGCTTCATGCACTTAACAACCCTGTATGTTCAGTTGTTTGGTGCTTAAGAGGTGGTTATGGCGCGATCAGGCTTTTAAAAGCCTTAGATGATTCTCCTGAACCTACAGAGGTAAAACTTCTGCTTGGTTTTAGCGATATTACAATCCTTCATTTATTTTTAAACAGTAAATGGGGCTGGCCATCTCTCCATTTTGGCATGCCTGGTGCGCCTGATGCAATAACAGCCCATGGCATGGCTAGGGAAGATACTATAAATAATCTGCAACAAATTATTTATGGAGAAGTTGAAAGCGTATCGTTTAAACTTACTAGATTAAACGGTAATAATGATAGAGAAATATCCGGCATAACTGCTGGCGGAAATACGTTTAACATTCAAATGTTATTTGGTACAAATTTTCAAATTGACTTAACTAATAAAATTTTAGTTTTAGAAGAAGTTGGGGAAGAAGCTAGATGGTTAGATGGCTTTCTCCAGAAGATACAAATGGTACCAAATTTTCCTAAACTTTCTGCTGTAGTTTTTGGTGAATTTCTACCTTTAGACAAAAAGTTCGTATTTGATAAAATCATTGATGATTTTGCTCGCCATGTAGAAATTCCAGTTTTTACAATATTTCCTGAGGATACTATAGGACACGGCCATGTAAACAGAGCCTTGCCTCTTGGAACTCAAGCAAGTATAAATCTTTCTGATGAAGGCTATAAAATGGTTGTTACTACCGGCATGGTCACTGAAACATCGCATGATGATCTATAAAGATTTTTAACTGAATTGTAGAGTTAACACGCTTTTGTCTTGTTATAGTTAATTCAAAAGATCTTCTTCAAAAGTCTTAAGGATCTTTTCAATATGTTTTGGATCTTTGGTCAAAATACCCATCTCACGATTTTTATCTAAAGAAGCGGGATAAAAATTACATGATCCAATGTATAAAATTCTATTTTCAGGATCTTCTGCATCGACCAATAAAACCTTAGCATGTATATAATGACGTTTATGAAGATGTACCTTACCACCTTTGCTGCGAATATATTCCTGATCAGGAATATTATTATCTTTATCCTTACTAAATGGGTAAGGCATCATAATTACTTCTACTTTTACACCATCTTGGGCAGCGCCTGCCAATGCTTTAGTTATGCCTTCATCTTGTAAATCTTGTTGATATACGCGGATGGATTTTTTAGCAGAGTTGATCATCTTTAAAAATACCGCTCTTTGATTATCAGGACCTAATGCTATTTGGTCATGTTCAGGAGTAATTCTCTTATCGAGAATATCTGCTTCAAAAATACGTTCTAACTCTTTAAAAAGTGCTGGATTTGTGATAGTAATTGCAAAATCTCTGCATGGCGCTTCAGAAATTGTTTTAATGCCATCAAAAGATTCACTATCTAAGTTACCCGTGCTAAGCATACCCCATGTGTCATCAATTAAAATTAATTTATAGTGAGTCTGGTTAAAACGATCAGAGATATGAAATAAATGTGCTCCTGCCTCTTTCAGTATAAGTGCTGGCAAAATAATATTGTTACTTTTCTCGTGGGTAAAAAAATTAGCTTCAGTTAAAATATCCACGGTTACATTTCGCTCAGCTGCCGCACATAAAGCGTCCACTATTTCTTGGTCGGATAATTTATAGGCTGCGAGTTTAATAGATTTTTTTGCAGAATTTATAGCATTAATCCAAGGGCTTCGTCTAGCTTCAGGAAATATATGAATGCCATCTTCTGGCCAACCTTTGGGTAGTATTTGTCTAATAACCTGGGGTGAAGAGGGGTTAATAAATTTTGGAGAAGTTGTATAATGCAGCATCAAAGCAATTAAAACACCACATAAGGTAAATATAACCAGTGACTTTATCATTTTAAATCTCCTTCCTAGAATACATGCAATAGTTATTATAACATACTATGTATTACTACATAATCAATAATGGTTATTGGGAGATATTGTTATATAGCCCTGATTTTTGGTTATATTAATTATCCTGGCTATGCAGTTTACTCCACTAGCTACTACATGTAGTATATAGTGATTTAGCTGGTACTGGATCAATTGTCAGCGCTTGTTGTATTAACTGATAAAAAAGTTTTCCCCTTGAACGAGATTTTCTTCGATTGAATCTA
>CAMCSP010000015.1 GCA_945877755.1 Rickettsia typhi
AATAAAGTCAATCCTCATCTATACTTGGCACAAGTCCTGTCAGTGATCCAGGATTACAACTCAACAAAACTAGCCGAACTATTGCCGTGGAATCTTAAAATACCAGAGTTTGTTAGATCTGGATAGACCACCTTTACCGGACGCTTACGTTTTATGTCATTTCCACACTATTCGTAGTCATTCCCGCGCAGGCGGGAATCCAGTCTACATATAAATCTAAACCTAGTGTTTTGGCGAAATTTTTTCTAAAAGAGAGTGATAGTGGAATAGTTTGTAATAATAAAAAAGCGATTTGAATTTTTTAGGACTAGATTCCTCCCTGGACGGGAAAACGACGGGGGTAGGAATAACGATAGGAGATGAAAATCATCGTTTCCCTCTATTAACTCCTGTAGACACTCACTTTTTTACTTACTAGTATCTATAGTTAGTGAGCAATGCTGACTAAAATAAGAAATTGAAACTAATCTTCATCTTGGTGCTGACGCTCATATTTCTCATGACGTTCTTGCGCTTCAATACATAAAGTAGCAATTGGCCTAGCATCTAAGCGTTTAAGACCTATAGGATCACCAGTCTCTTCACAATAACCATAATCATTTGATTCAATTTTAGAAAGCGCATACTCAATTTTATCAATCAATTTACGATAACGATCCCTAGTGCGTAATTCAAAAGCAGTGTCTGATTCAACAGTAGCACGGTCATTGATATCAGGTTCATTCAAATTCTCTTCTTTCAAATGTACCATAGTTTCTCGAGCTTCATCTAACAACTCCGCTTTCCAAGCTACAAGCTTACGTCTGAAATACTCGAGTTGTTTTGGACACATATATTCTTCTTTTTCTGAAGGCGAATAGCCTGGCTCTAACTCTATTAACATGATCCTCCTACTAATATTAATCTATAATAATTTTTATATGGCGCTTCTTACCAGCCGAAAGTATTATCTCATGATCGCTGAAATCTGCAATAGTGATTTTATAATATTCATCAGTTACTTTTTCGTTATTAAGTTTAGCACCACCACCATTAATCAAACGACGTGCTTCACTGTTTGAGGATGTTAAACCCGACTTACTAAAAAGATCACATAATAATATCCCTTCAGCAATAACCTCAGCAGTAATTTTAAATTCTTCGACACCTTCAACAATACCCTTCTCAAAGACATTTTGAGCGGTTTGTGCAGAACGTTCAGCATTCACCTGACCATGACATAATTTTGTTGTTTCATAAGCTAATAATTTTTTATACTCATTGATATTAGTCAAAGTATCTTGTTCATAAATAGCAATTTGTTCCAAAGATATATCAGTATATAAACGCATAAAACGGAATATATCGGCATCATCTACATTGCGCCAAAATTGGTAATAATCATAAGGCGAAAGCAATTCTTCATTTAACCATACAGCCCCAGCAACAGTTTTACCCATCTTCGCTCCAGAAGAAGTGGTAATAAGCGGCGTAGTTAGAGCATACGCAGCCGTACCATTGATTTTTCTGATCAGTTCAATACCATTAATAATATTCCCCCATTGATCTGATCCGCCACATTGAACAATACAATTATAATCACGATTTAAGACTAAGAAGTCATAAGCTTGCAAAATCATATAGTTAAACTCAAGAAAGCTTAAGCTTTGTTCACGATCAAGACGAGCTTTAACACTTTCAAAACTAAGCATCCGATTTACTGAAAAATGACAACCATAATCTCGCAAAAATTCCATGTAATTTAAATGATCTAGCCAAACGGCATTATTAAGCATAATTGCATCACTAGCCTGTTCGCCAAAATCAACAAATTTAGAAATAGAGTATTTAATACCGGTAAGATTAGTAGCAATATCTTCGTCGGATAAAATCTTGCGTGCTTCATCTTTAAATGATGGATCACCAACTTTAGTAGTTCCTCCTCCGATTATTGCAATTGGCTTGATACCATGCTTTTGAAGCAATCTCAAAATCATAATTTGCATTAAACTGCCAACATGCAAAGAAGTAGCAGTAGCATCAAAGCCAATATAAGCAGCGGGATTGCCTGTATTCAAAGATTGAACGAGGATTTCTTCATCAGTAGACTGATAATAAAAACCTCGCCCCTTAAATTCTGCTAGAAAATCCGCGCCACGCTTATTACTCTGCATCTACAGCGTTTACATCTTTAACAAGAACATTTAATTTAATAGCTCCAGCTTTTTCAAAATATAAAGTCATTTTGATTTTCTCACCATCAACTAATTTACCTTTAAGGTCAAACAACATGATGTGTAATCCTTTTGGAGAAAGCTTAACTTCTTGTTTGGCTGGTATAACAATTTTGTCAATCTGCACCATTTGGCTCACGCCTTTTTCATCAACGATTTTATGTAACTCAATTTTACCAGCTTGTTTTGATGTTACTTTATATAAAACATCTGCATCGTCAGAATCATTTTTTATATTCATATATGCAGCTGTCATGTGGCTGCCACCCATGGTAGCTCTTACCCAACTATCTTTGATTTTGATTTCTTTATGTGAATCACAAGCATTTGCTAGTGAACAAAAGAGAAGAGTTATTAATACTAAAAGATTTTTCATTTTGCGCCTCATAAAATAAAAGTTACTAACCCCTTCATCAATATAACAACGAGATTGATTATGCAAGAATTTTTACGAGATTACAAAATCATCTCTCCCTTTATAGAGAATTATCAAATTTTTTGCTGGCAAGAACCATACGATATTAGTTTATCTTTATGTTACTAACAATAGACTGTATTGATTAATCCTAGTATAATTTACACAAAAATTATTAAACTAGCTAAAGTTGTCTGATGCACCCAAAATATTTTAACCCAATTACTACATCTAATCCAAGAGAGTCTTTTTATTTCAGATTAGCCTTATTCACACCTAGCCATTACTCTAATCCAGCATTTAAAACAAATGATGAAGAATGGAGATTTATTGAGGACTCTAATAAACTTTTTTTTATTAACCTTGGTTATTATGGAGTAGCTTATAGAAATGAAAAACAAAAAGAAATTCTAATCAGTCATGAAGGAACATTTATTCATAATATTATAGATGTATTGGATATATTTTCTTGTATAAGTTATGGGCTTGGTCTGCCACCTGTTATCCATTTAACTCTTGCCCTGAGTTTTACTAGTGCAATTGCTAAAGACTATCCTGAATATAAAATCATTCATACAGGAGTTTCCTTAGGCGGTATCATAGCTCAGCATGAGTTATTTAATAATCATAAGGTGCTTGCTATTGAATCACCTGGTTTAGAAAATCCGGTAATTGCAGAACAATATACTAATTTTCTTTCTCGTGTAGCAGATGTTTTAGCATATACTCACTTGTCATTTTTTGCCCCTTTAATACCAATTGCTTACTATTCAGCGGTTGGTACATTGATATATAGTAATCCCATATTTTTCCCTGTATTTTTTTCTGCTCATCATATTCATAAATTAGCTAAATATTTTACAAACGTTCAATTTGAGGCTCCAGAGAGTTGTAATTTAGCAGTTGCGAACGGCGAGCTTCATATATTAACAAGATGGAATGATATTAAAGAAGCAGGTGTATATTATACTTTAAAAGGTCATGATAAAATAACTGAGCCAATAATTAAATTTTTGTCTTATTTGGATGCTAAAATAGCTATCCATGACCCTGGAGTGTTATTTAACAGTATGGTTGTAGAAACCAAAATTAATGAATTATGCAGCCATCAATCAGAAGTGATAAAGGGATCAAATTTGAATATGGTTATAGAAACAGAAGTTAATGCACTGTGTAACCATCAATCAGGAGTACTAGGAGGAACAAATGAAGAACAAACTGGGATTTAGATAAGATTGAATCTTGGTATAAATATGATTATACAGAAAGTTATAAAATTTTTTATCAATCTTTACTAAAAAATAAGTCTACACCTGGTTTCAGGCGTTTGTCTTCTATTACTACTTTAAGTGCGCTTAACTCTATCAATCTAAGATGGTTCTACACCACCAGCCCGCAACTCTAATGCTTTACGTTGTTCCAAATGAGTATAAACCTTGCGTGCTATTGAATCATTAATCACTAATAGATTGACACCATTTTTTGCAGCAGCTGCAGCTATATCTATTTTTGTGTCAGGCAGAATTTTTCTTACCTGCTCTACTTGATATAACGCCTCAGGTTGACCAGAAATAATGAGAATTTTCCCTGGTATTCCCATATAAATTTCCTTGAATTTTATAACAGTATCATCTGTGCTCGCTCTACTTCCATCAGCGCGCTTACCAGCCTCAACCTTAATATGAGGCTTACCTCCAACAACAGAATGATCAACCAAGGCACACATCATATCTACTTCTGTAGGAAATTTTATTCCCATGTCAGTAAAATGCTTAATTACCTCTTGTCTTTTTTGGGTTAACGCCGCAGGAACCATTCTAATTTCTGGGGGAAAATTGACTGCAAAATATTCGGTTAACTCTGTAGTTGTTTGACCAGTGCGCTCTACCAAAAATTCTGTAATAATAGGCTCATCAATCGGCCATAATTCACGGTCACTGCCTAGCAAATAGATCATTCCTTTAACATGTTGCTCATCCATTACTTTTATTAATGAATTTAATCTTGTTTGAAAACTTGGTTGCGATGAGCCCAAAATCAAAATTGCATCATATTCTTCACCTTCAGGCGGAGTAAGCTCACGAATCATCCCCAGAGCATCGTAACGAGCAATTAATGCGTCGCGTAGTTCCGGATTATCTTTTAGGCGAAAATCATCTGATAGCATTGCACGTTCTAAACCGGCAGGACGCTTTAGGCACTCTTGCATCTTTTTATTGATTGACTCAAGATCAGTATCAGCGGCTTTTAAAGACTCGATTTGATTGGAACTTGTTAGCTCAGAAGGAAAGGTTTCATCAAAATAACCATAAAAATGCATAACTTGTAGCATAGCTTCTTGCTGAGCCTCTTCTTCCCAACCTAATCCTGATAATAAACTTGAGAAACTTGCCACGATCACTTATATAAATTATTTATGGTGCCCCTGACCTGACTTGAACAGGTACGCCCTTGCGGACTACAGATTTTGAGTCTGTCGCGTCTACCAATTCCACCACAGAGGCCCAAGCAGGCATAATATATATTTATGAGTGAAAAGTCAAAGTAAAATAGTCATTCAAGCTATTGTAATATGTAATAGAGTTAAGTAGCTTATAATATAAAAAATGATTTAATTTTATTTGTAAGACTTGGTTTCAGCCTGCACATGAATGATACTTAAGGCAAAGACTTTCCTGAGTTTATTATAGTTTTATGTCTATAACAAATAGATAATGCCCAGATAAACTTAAACTTATATTTGGATTATAGAAAAATATAGTATAATAAACTACAGGTTAGAATTTTAACTTAAGGAACAATATGCAACAGATAAAAGATAAAAAAAGCTACATTATCGTTGTTGGAAATGAGAAAGGCGGTGCTGGCAAAACCACTTCAACTATGCATTTGATTGCCTCGTTATTGAAACTTGGTTTTAAGGTTAGCAGTGTTGACACTGATCACCGCCAAGCTTCTTTATCTCGCTATTTAGAAAATCGCCACCAAACTATTGAAAAAAATAATTTATCTCTGCCAACACCTACACATTACCGAACTTCCTCAAGCACTCAAAACACTATCAGTGATATTGAGAAAGAAGAAAAACAACAATTGCTTGATATTATTGACAAAGAACGTGATCAGGTTGATTTCATCGTGATTGATACCCCTGGCAGTAATAGCAACTTATCCAGATTCGCGCATTCTTATGCTGATACTATTATTACCCCAATCAATGATAGTTTTATTGATCTTGATTTACTTGCACTAGTTGATGGCGAAAGCTTAAACGTAGTTAAACCTGGTATATATAGCCAAATGGTCTGGGAACAAAAAATCGAGCGCGCAAAAAGAGAGCAAAAAGCAGCTGATTGGATTGTGATGCGTAATCGCTTAACGTCAGTTGATGCCAAAAATAAACGTAATATGGAAACTGTGGTTGGAAATCTTGCTAAACGCGTTGGCTTTAGAGTTGCCCCAGGGTTTGGCGAACGTGTTATTTTCCGTGAATTATTTTTAAAAGGTCTTACTCTGCTTGATTTACTTGATCCAAAACTTAAATTTCAATTTAGTCTATCTCATATCGCTGCAAGGCATGAACTCCGAAGCTTTATTAGATCGCTAAACATACCACAAATCACACAAGCATTAGAAAAACAGAATTTATAAAATGAATAATAAATTATTATTTTTACTTTTTATTGGATTAATTACAGGCTTAATTTCATTGCTATACAAAAACTTTCCCAATATTTTATCAACAAAAGAAGGTGTGTATAGCTTAATTAGTAGCGTAGCGCTATTATTGTTCCTAACCATTGGCATGTTTAGAAATAGCACCAATTGGCTATTTGTTTTAAAGAACTCTGTAGTTTGGCTAACAATTGCCTTCATATTAATTGCCGGATATAGCTACCAATATAGCATAAAAGCATTTTTTAACCCTATAATTGGCAATATCGCGCCGTCACTTGCACAAAATAATGCAAATGGTACTGTCACGATTTATGCAGGACAGAATGGTCACTTTACAGTGAATGCGTTAGTAAATGGTGCTACCGTGCAATTCCTTCTGGATACTGGTGCAAGCGATGTTGTACTAACACCACAGGATGCAAAAAATGCAGGCATAAATATATCAGACCTAACTTATTCTTCTATTGTGCAAACCGCTAATGGCACTACTAGCACTGCCTCTGTAACCCTTGATCAAGTTAAAATTGGCAACATCACTTTACAAAATGTAGAAGCATCTGTAAGCCAGGGTGGTTTGGCCACGTCATTACTTGGAATGAGTTTCCTAACCAGATTAGGAAGTTACAATGTTACTGCCGGAACACTCACAATGTCTCAGTAACGATATCAGACTCCATCATTTCTTCGGCAATAATTCGAACAAATCTTTTACGATAAAAATCTGAAATGATTTTAACGATAATAAACACCTTCTTGTCATAAATAATTCTCCTATCTTAGTTTAGCTCATGCCTATATCTTATTGTAAATTGGTAGAAATTACTGCTCACAACTCTTTTGGCTAATGCCACCTCACTACCAATTAGTTTGCGATTAAATAATGACTCAACTTGCGCCCAGCTATAATATTTTACTAGCCATATTTTATTATAACCTCCAGCTTCATCAAAAATTTGTTTCGGTGCTTCAATAGTGATTCTGCTAGTCATTCTACATGATAACTTCATTTTTATACCACTAAAAAGACACGCGACGATAAGGTGCGTAAAGAAAAATACTCGCCTGAGGCAAAACTGACAAATGGCGGTCATCATAAAGACTGGCGATATGATTTAATATACCAAGCTTAATTGGCTCGGGAATGAGCTCGTGATCTTCGTACCCAGCCTTATAAACAACACCCAAACCATTACTTATAAATGGTACAGAAAGCTCCACCCTACCACTACGATCATCCAGAGAATATAAACTTTTATCTATATTTTTTCGAACATCACTCTGGCTCCATATAAAAATTTTTTCAATTTTAATCACTGGTTTTCTCTTCAAATCAACTACACTGCCATAAAAATTAATAAGTAATTGCTCGATCTCTTGCAGATGTAAACAAGAACCAAGATAATTCTCCGCCATCAACACCGCTGTTGCTACCATCGAAGAAATAATATCATCATCGTCAGTATCATTAGCTTCTATCCTCAGATAACGCTTAGCTTCAGCTAAAGTAACAATATTCTGCTTTAACCTGTTCAAAACAATATAATTGTCATTATGCATTTAACCTCCTTAATAATGTGTAAAATTTTGGGCTGGATTATTGCTTTAATAATTTATTAATTCTTTTGTGCTATTGTATTTTGTTACTCATTAATAAAAAATAGATTATGACCAAAGAATTACCTCTTACTCTTGATTGGCAACAAGTAAAAGACCATCTGGAGTATTTTAAAATAGACCACGATGGCAAAAATAAAACTGGCATGTTTAATCGTCTGATCAAACAAGGTGTCACTACGCATAATGTAAATATTATTATCGCGGGAATGTTAGTTAACCCCGTGCTCACTGTAGCACTAGCAAAGGGAGATAGATTACCAGAAACAGCTCAACAGACACTCAGAGAACATCCAGCTGAAGCAGCGGCATTAAAAAAGTTAGCCGGGCAACGTGATTCGGTAATCAGAACAAATAGCAATCTGCCCAAAATTCCTTCCACAGCAAAAAAATTAAGTTCTGGCAAGGACCTTTGATAGGATAGGCACAAAAAAATAGGCCTACACATAATGGAGGTTGTGCATAGGCCTATTCAGAGGAGACAACTATATGTTCTTAATAAAATACTAAGAACTTGTTCATCTTTGTAGCATACATATTAATATTGTCAACAACAATTATAAAAAAGTTAAGATTCTGCTGTTTTTGCCAATTTTTCGTTCTCACTAATATATTCAACCTCTCCTGCACTCTCTAAAGTCAAGTTATAACCCTCTTCCTCTCCGTAATTTCCTAAACGTTCATATGAACTAATCATAAATATACCAATAAGCGTATCACCATTACCAAAACAAATACAAAAATTTGCACCTCGATTAGTAAAAGCATGTTGTCTTAACATTGTTTCCGAACCTGCATCGGTAAAAACCCCAGCACCAGAAATGCTAACCGCACTTATTCCAGCACCAATCAGCAGATGACGCCATTTGCCTGATTCCTTATGGCTGGAATCAATCAACTGATTATTCAATAGAAACCTGGTGGTACGCATTCCCCCAATAGTAACATATTGTTCCGGACACACCCCATAACCAATCTTCAACAAAACCAAAGACCCGTTTTGTGTTGTCATACCCCCTCCTTTATTACAGGAATCTCATAAATCTCTTCTAATAATGACTTGAACTTACTAATTACCCGATATGTTTTAGCATCATTCATGACATCCAATTCCATCTGAATAAATCTAATCTCACCGATATGACATGTTGGCAGAAATATATCTCTCTGGGTTAAGCAAGTTTTAATCTCATCCGCCCAAGCAATAATCTCCTGCATGCTATTATTTTGTGAATAAAGATGAATATCGTTATATAACTGCAACCGATGAGAGGTACTTAAAGAACGATCCGCCACTAAAAATTTACCTAAATAAATATAAGGAAATGGCACATTTTTTGGCACTTGATGAAAAACTTGAACTTTATCAGCAGCAAATTTCTTAGAATTTTTTAGACTCTTATATAAATGACGCTGGGTTTGCCAAATAACATTATCATTAGATTGCTTCATGAAAGCCCCTCCATAAATAAGTTGAAAAATAGGAAGGAAGATTTGCACTAAGGCAGAACTGTGCTTGTGTGTGAGTTATTTATGAATTTGAGAAGTTAGATATAATAATTACTTATTTTAAAAAAATAACATATGCGAAGTTAATTTGTCAACCCCTCCCCCTCGAAAATAAATTATATTTCTGTTTCTATTGTTACACCAGACATATAAATAATTTTAAATTATTTTTTACCTACTTATGAATACAGTCCATATACAAATCTAATCCTGCTCATACTTGACAGCACCCAAGCCTTAATACTAGCTTGACATTTTTTGGTGTTACTCTAGAATGGCGTTTTAATAACCTCAGAAGTCCCTTAATAGATTAATAAAATTATTTAAATTAGTTACGAATGATTATGGCTGATTCAATTGAACAAATTCTAGCAAAAAAACGAAGTGCCGCATTGTTTGGCGGCGGAATCAAAAAAATCGAAGCTCATCACTCTAAAGGCAAGCTAACAGCCAGAGAGCGTATTGAGGTTTTACTAGATCCCAATTCTTTTGAAGAATTCGGCATGCTCGTTGAACATCGTTGTACTAACTTTAATATGGCTGACGAAACAATACCTGGTGACGGTGTTGTAACTGGTAATGGACGTATTAATGGTAGACCTGTATTTGTGTATAGCCAGGACTTCACAGTACTCGGTGGGTCTTTAAGTGAGACTAATTCACTAAAAATTTGTAAAATCATGGATATGGCCATAAAAATTGGAGTACCAGTAATTGGTATCAATGATTCTGGTGGCGCACGAATTCAAGAAGGCGTAGATTCTCTCGGCGGATATGGTGAAATTTTCCAACGTAATGTTGATTGTTCAGGTATTATTCCACAAATTTCTTTGATAATGGGTCCTTGTGCTGGCGGGGCAGTGTATTCGCCAGCTCTAACTGATTTTATTTTCATGGTACAAGACACTTCTTATATGTTTGTGACTGGACCAGATGTTGTAAAAACTGTAACTCATGAAACAGTTACTAAAGAAAAACTCGGCGGTGCTTACACCCATAGCGTAAAAACTGGTGTAGCGCATTTAGCTTTTGAAAATGACGTTCAAGCCTTGCTACAAACTCGTAAATTATTCAATTATCTACCACTTTCTAATCGTGAAAAACCACCTGTAAGAATGACAAATGACCCAGCTGATCGAGTTGATATGTCTCTTACAACTCTAACGCCAAAAGACTCATCAAAACCTTATAATATGAAAGAATTAATTAACAGTATCGTTGATGAAGGTGATTTCTTTGAAATTCATACTGAATATGCCAAAAATATTATTACTGGCCTTGCTACTATGGAAGGAAGAACTGTTGGTATAGTTGCTAATCAGCCTATGTTCCTTGCTGGCTGTCTTGATATTGATGCATCATTGAAAGGCGCAAGATTCATTAGATTCTGCGACGCATTTAATATCCCGCTTATTACTTTAGTTGATGTACCAGGATTTTTACCAGGCGTATCACAAGAACATAATGGTATCATAAAGCATGGTGCAAAATTGCTGTACGCTTATGCAGAAGCAACAGTACCAAAAATTACACTTATAACACGCAAAGCTTATGGTGGCGCTTATATTGTAATGAACTCAAAACATTTGCGCGGTGATTTAAATTACGCTTGGATGGATTCAGAAATTGCAGTAATGGGTGCTAAAGGGGCAGTAGAGATTCTTTACAAAAGAAATAATCTAAGCAAAGAAGAACTTATTGCTAAAACCGAAGAATATAAAGAGAAATTTACCTCACCTTTTTCTGCAGCTGCAAGAGGTTATATTGATGACATTGTTAGACCACAAAACACCAGATGGCAACTATGTTGTGCTCTAAAAATGCTACAAAACAAAAAAGTTGAAAGACCGTGGCGTAAACACGATAATCTTCCATTATAACCTTTATTGAGAAAATCGATGCAAAAGAAGAAATTATTTGATAAAGTTTTAATCGCTAATCGAGGCGAGATAGCTGTACGAATAATTAAAACATTAAAAAAGTTAGGTATCAAATCAGTCGCAGTATATTCCGAAGCTGACACCAACTCTTTGCATGTTAGCATGGCTGATGAAGCAATTTTTATTGGTAATTCTCCAGCAACAGATAGTTATTTATCAATCCCGCATATTATTTCTGCAATTAGGCAAACTGGTGCTCAGGCTGTTCATCCTGGTTATGGATTTTTATCAGAAAATTATGCTTTTGCCTCAGCTTTACGTGATGAGAATGTAACGTTACTTGGTCCAAGCCCTGAAGCAATCAAATCAATGGGCGACAAAATTGAAGCAAAAAAACTTGCAGAAAAAGCTGGAGTAAATACTGTCCCTGGTTATCTTGGTGTAATCAAAGATGCTAAAAATGCTACTAAAATTGCCCAAAAACTTGGCTTCCCGGTAATGGTTAAAGCTGCTGCTGGTGGTGGTGGTAAAGGCATGAGAGTTGTACGAAACGCTGAAGATATGGTTGATTCATTTTCGTCAGCATCAAATGAAGCTAGAAACAATTTTAGCGATGCCCGTGTTTTCCTAGAAAAATTTATTGAAAATCCCCGTCATATTGAAATTCAAGTATTAGCAGACAAATTTGGCAATGTTGTGTGTATCGGTGAACGAGAATGTTCTATTCAACGCCATCACCAAAAAGTAATCGAAGAAGCACCAAGCCCATTCATTAGCGATAAAACTCGCAAAGAAATGTATAAACAATCGATAAAACTGGTAAAAAAAATTGGATATTATTCCGTTGGTACAGTTGAGTTTATCGTTGATAAAAAACAAAATTTCTATTTTATGGAAATGAACACCAGACTGCAAGTTGAGCATTGCGTTACTGAACTTGTGTATAATCTTGATCTAGTTGAGCAAATGATCATAGTAGCAGCTGGCGAAAAAATCACTATAAAACAATCTGATTTAAAACCAAATGGCTGGGCAATAGAATCCAGAATTTGCTCAGAAGACCCTGCTCGTAAGTTTTTACCATCTAGCGGACGTATTACCCAATATCAAGAGCCCCCAAAAAATTCTAAAATTAGAGTAGATAGTGGTATCGCAGAAGGGGGTGAAGTAAGCATGTTCTATGATCAAATGATCTCAAAATTATGTACACACGCTCCAACCAGACTTGAAGCGATTGAACTCATGCGCAAAGCTTTAAGTGAATATATAATTTTAGGAATTTCACATAACATAAGCTTTCTTGAAGCCATTATGCAAAACACCCGCTTCGTTGATGGCAATTTCTCTACTAACTTCATTGCCGAAGAATATCCAGATGGATTTCTTGGAGCAGAAATCAATTCTGAAATTACACTAGCCTTTATTGGAGTTGCAATTCATATACATATGACCGAAGCAATTCGTGCATCCTCAATCATTGATGACCGCGCTAGTACTGTTGGCACACGGTGGGTAGTAAACATAGACAGTGAATCATATCCTGTGATTATCAAACCAGTAACTAATGGTTATAATATTCGCTATGAAAGAAATCGTATTTATGTACGTAGTAATTGGATTATTGGAGCAACTTTATTCCGTGGACAAGTTAACAATAAAAACGTTAATGTTCGTATCGAAAGCATACTCAATAACTATAAACTCACTTATGCTGGACGCGAAGTTATTGCAAGTATTAGGTCACCACGAGTAGCAGAATTAGAACAATTCATGCCAACTACAAATAAAAATAAGGCTCAACCAATACTTACCGCGCCTCTTTCAGGAATGATCGTAAAAATATTTGTAAAGCCAGGTGAGGAAGTAAAAGCCGGTCAGAAATTATTAATCATTGAAGCAATGAAAATGGAAAATGTCATTTGCGCTGAACATACGTCAAAAATTACCTCGATAAATGTTGCAGAAAAAGAACAAGTAGCTGTCGGAGCGGTAATAATTGAATTTGAGGTTTAACTATTATTACTAATAAAATTAGTTAACCTATGTCTTCTACACCTCCAGTATTATATTTAAAAGATATCAGCCTAAATATCGGCAAAGATGAATTATTTTCCGAAGTAAATCTCCAGCTATATAAAAATGAACGAGTTTGCTTAGTTGGCAAAAACGGCTCAGGTAAATCTACATTACTTAAAATAATTGCCCACTTAGTTGAAGCAACTAACGGTGAAATTTTTATTCAGCCTGGCTTAAAAGTTGGATATTTACCACAAACTACAGTTTTCCCTGCGAATCAAACTATTTATCAATATGTATTAAATGAAAAAAATACTGAGAAAAATAAATACCAAGCAGATATAATTCTAGGGAAGTTAAAAGTTCCAAATGCAGAACTCATGAAAAATTTATCAGGTGGTATGCAGCGCCGCGCTTCTTTGGCCAAATCTTTAATTGAAAATCCTGATATCGTACTTCTCGATGAGCCTACTAACCATTTAGATATCGAATCCATAATTTGGCTTGAACAATATTTAAACCAATATAAAGGCAGTGTTATTTGCATCAGCCATGATCGGCGCTTTTTAGATAATATTTCTAACAAAGTTTGGTGGTTATATAATCGTCAAATACAAACTAACAACAAAGGTTTCAAATTTTTTGATGAATGGGCAGATTTCATAATCCAACAACAAATAGTTGCAGTAAAAAAATTACATCAGCAATTAGACACTGAAAATTCCTGGCTAGCCTATGGGGTTACCGCTCGCAGAAAACGCAATCAAGGACGGCTAGAAAAATTATTTCAATTACGTGCTAAACTTAAAAATGAAACTACTGAATTAAATAAACAGAATCAGACTTTAAAGATTGATGAGCTAAGTAAAAAAAATAATGCCAAAATCGTGCTTGAGATGAATAATGTATCTCTTGATTTCACTCAGGAACAACAAACTAAAAAAATTCTAAATAATTTTTCTATTAAGATTATAAAAGGTGAACGAATTGGTGTTATTGGAGCTAATGGTAGCGGCAAATCTAGCTTTTTAAAATTAATTACCAACGAACTTAAGCCAGACAGTGGCAGAATCAAATTAGGAGCGAACTTAAAGATTTCCTACTTTGATCAAAACAGAAATTTACTTAATGCTCAAAAAACCCTATGGGAGACCCTATGTCCCAATGGCGGCGACCAGGTTAAACTTAGTGATCGGTTCATGCATGTTGTTGCTTATCTTAAAAACTTTATGTTTGATTCCAAGCAAGCACATTCCCCTGTTTCAAGCTTATCTGGTGGAGAAGCTAGTAGATTACTACTAGCAAAAATTTTAGCTGACCCTGGAAATTTTCTAATTTTCGACGAACCAACCAATGATCTCGATATGGACACCTTAGATATTCTAGAAGAATTACTTACTAATAGCAAAAGTACAATGCTGATTGTTAGTCATGATCGAGATTTTCTAGACCGCATCACTACCAGAAGTTTAGTGTTTAAAGGAGATGCAGAAATTACTGATTATTTTGGGGGGTATACTGACTATCAAGATTTTCAGAAAATTAACTTAGCGAAAGCTAAAAACCCTATTCAACCTCCGAAAATTGAAACTGAAAAAGCAAAAACCAACAACAAATTGACCTACAACCTCCAGCGCGAATTGGATTTATTGCCTGAAAAAATTGAGAAAATAACTATCGAAATAAAACAGCTTAATCAGGTTCTAGCTGATCCTGATTTATTTGATAAAAATCCTGAGCTTTTTACTCAAACCATTAAAAAGTTTGAACAAAAGAAAAACGAGATCGAACAATCAGAACAAAGATGGCTAGAACTTGCAGAAATGGCTGAGCAGATTAAAAAATAATCTTAGTAAGTAAATTTTATTTACATCAAATATAAAAAAAATCAAACTACCCCTTATACACTCCAATCATGCCATTCGTTATGTAAAGCCATTGCAGGGGTGATGACTTCATCCCAGTACTGCGCAATAGGAGCAAAAATTTCTTTTGCTATGGGATTTTGCTCATAACAACCGTTAGCAATAATTTGAGGATATCTTACTATGAGCTCTACGTGTTCGTCCTCAGGACCATAACTACCATTATATAAAAATTCTAGCTGCTTAACAGCACAATCTTCTTTATTACTACGGGAAAGCTCACTCATAAGCCACCTTCCCTTTTCAAAAGTGGAAGAAAAATTAAGTTCATTATCTACTCCAATAAAATGATCTACCATATTGTTCAACATTTTATCTATTGCATTGTTATAAAGAGCCAAGTCAGTAGCATTATTATATGGATTTACCAAATTATTAAATAAATATTCCATAGATGCATGTGCTAATTCGTGAATTAGGAATTCTTCTTTCCCAGCTTTAAATGAAGAACGAAAATTTAATTCTATTTTATTTTCCTCTGAAATGAAATGTGCTGGCGGTCTTATTGCTGAGAATTCAATTATTGGCTTATTTAGAAAAACTGTATAAAAAATGTTACTTAATACTGGAGATCGTTTTAGTAACTCGACTAACTCAGTATAATCACATACATCCTTAGTGTATGGATTTGTTCTAGGTAGCATGTCATTAATTATGTTATAGAGTTCTTCTTCCGTTATACATTGAACAGGCGATGTACTATACTCTTTTTCACATTTAAACTTGGCAGAAAGTAACTCTTGACGAAATTTTGCATATGGATAATCAACTAATCCTTTTTGCATTAAGTAAAATGCATATTTGTTGTTTGCTGTTAATGCATAGTCAAATATTCTTTGGTATGTTACTGGTGCAATTTGAGGTGCATTTTCTACTAAAAAGTTAGTTAGATATATATTACCTTTTTCATTATGGTCTAAAAGTATTCTATAATAAGCATCTTGAGAAACAAGATCCGGTGTTTCTAACAAATATTTCATCATTCTGCTTTTTGTTGCAAAAACACTATTTAAAACATCCTTATTCTCACATTCTTTCAAAATAACATTCTTCATTACCCAAATATAACTTTCCTGAGATATTAATTCTCGATTTTTTTCTACTAAAAATTTTGCCAATTCAACATTATTAAAAGCACTCCTTTTAAATCCTTCGTTGTATGCATTCTGAGAAATTAAATTCTTATTATTTTCTACTAAAAACCTTGCAGATTCTATATTATATTGCACACTCACTATAAATGCTTCATCGTATGCATCCTGAGAAATTAAGTTATAATTTTTTTCTAAAAATGATACTAAATTAGCTTTCACACCGTTTTGAACTGTATCTAAAAAATTATTATCAACAATAGAATAAGTCACAATCATATCCTTTAAAATTTGAGTTATTAAAAAGTAAAATTTTTATAAAGAAATATTTACTACTAGCTATACATTATTTATAGAGTAATACGGGGTTGCGTTATTATTAAATATCATTAATGCTTGGCTCGCATGAGAATATAAGCCAAAAATGAGAGCATACTGTCTAAGTACATATATAATATATGCGCTATAGATTCCTAGCGAATGCTCTTAAATTTAAGCTAAAATACACTAATTCTAATAATATAAAATTGATATAACCTCTAAGAAAGCTTTTTCTTTAGAATATCATTCACTGCTTGAGGATTGAGTTTTCCCCCAGAGATTTTCATTACCTGGCCAACGAAGAAGCCAAATAATTTATCTTTACCAGAACGATACTCGGTAACATGGGAAGGATTATCTTTGATAACTTGGTCAATAACCGCCTCGATAGCTGAAAGATCAGTGACTTGTTTTAGACCTTCGCGTTCAACAATTACGTCTGCATCTTCACCAGTTTCAAACATAATCTCAAATACTTGCTTAGCTAATTTTCCTGAAAGAGTATTATTTTCCATCAATCTAATCAAACCAATCATTTTATCAGGCGTTACTTTAGATTGATAAATCTCTAAACCTGCTTTGTTCAATTTTGCAAATAACTCAGCTGTAATCCAATTAGCCGAAAGCTTTGGATCAGCTTTTTGTGCCACCTGCTCAAAAAAAACTGCCACATCCTTATCAGCCGATAAAACGCTCGCATCATAAGGAGTTAAACCCAATTGCTCAACATAACGCTTCTTTTTGCTATCTGGAAGTTCTGGTAAAGTTGCTTTAATCTTTTCAACATATTCTGGTTTTAACTTTAACGGCAATAAATCAGGATCTGGAAAATATCGATAATCATTAGCATTTTCCTTAGTACGAATTGTTCTAGTAGTACCAGTAGCTGCATTAAATAACTTGGTTTCTTGATCAATCTTTCCACCATCTTCTAATATTTCTATTTGTCTTTGAGTTTCATAATCAATCGCACGAATCACATTGCGGATTGAGTTAAGATTTTTAACCTCACAACGTGAACCAAGTGGCTCACCTGGTTTTCTTACCGAAACATTAGCATCACAACGCATCGAGCCTTTTTCCATATCACCATCACAACTGCCAAGATAGCGCAAAATACCACGTAGTTTCTTCAAAAACTCGCCTGCTTCAATGCTTGATCTAATATCTGGCTCAGTAACGATTTCCATTAGCGCAATACCACAACGATTAAGATCAATTAAACTTAGAGAAGGATGTTGATCATGCATACTTTTGCCAGCATCTTGCTCAAGATGTATACGGGTTATTCCAACTTTAGTAGCACGGCCATCAGGCAAATCAACCTCAATCACACCAGTGCCAACAATTGGATAATAGAATTGCGAGATTTGATAACCTTGTGGTAAGTCAGCATAAAAATAATTTTTACGATCAAACACTGAGGTTAGATTTATTTGAGCATTAATTCCAAGACCAGTACGAACAGCCTGCTCAACACAATATTCATTCAGGACTGGAAGCATACCTGGCATCGCCGCATCAATTAACGATACTTGCGAGTTTGGCTCTGCGCCAAAATTAGTGGCCGCACCTGAGAATAATTTACTCTTAGAAGAAACTTGTGCATGAATCTCAAGACCAATCACAACTTCCCATTTTCCGGTTTTACCATCAACTAAATCCATACTAAAAACCTCCAGGAACAGCATTGAAGTTAATACAACGCTCTAGCTCTGAAGCAACTCTGAATAATTTGTCTTCTTCAAAACGGTTAGTGATAAGTTGCAAACCAATCGGTAATTTTTTACTGGTTAGTCCACCAGGTATTGAGATACAGGGCAAACCAGCCATACTAGCTGGAATAGTAAATATATCATTCAGATACATTGCAATTGGATCTTTTATTGACGGGCTGTCTAAGCTAAATGCTGGAGTTGGAGTCACTGGAGTTAACAGTGCATCAACAGTAACAAAAGCATTATTAAAATCATTGACAATTAATCTTCGAACTTTTTGTGCTTTAGTAAAATATGCATCATAAAAACCTGAAGATAATACATAAGTACCGATCATCAGTCGACGACGAACTTCATCACCAAAACCTTCGCTTCTAGTACTCTCATACATTTCATCCAAAGTCATGTCCTTAACGCTAGAACGAAAACCGTAACGCACCCCATCATAACGAGCTAAGTTAGATGAAGCTTCAGCAGGTGCAATAACATAATAAGCTGCCACACCATATTTAGTGTTAGGTAAACTAACTTCAATTATCTCAGCACCCTCAGCTTTTAAAATATCTTCAGCTTGTTGCCATAACTTTGTGATTTCAGGATCGAGATGTTCACTGCGATATTCCTTAGGAATGCCAATTTTTAAGCCTTTTACGCTTTTATGTATTGCTCCCATTAAATCAGGCACTGACATATTTGCTGAAGTTGAATCTTTAGGATCATGCCCCATAGCTATTTGTGAGACTAAAGCTGTATCTGGTACAGTTCTTGCAAAAATTCCTGGTTGATCAAGAGAACTAGCAAATGCCATAACACCATAACGTGAGCATCGCCCATAAGATGGTTTAAAACCAACTACTCCGCAGAATGCTGCTGGTAAACGAATTGAACCACCAGTATCACTACCAGTTGCAGCCATTGCCATACGCCCTGCTACTGCTGCTGCTGAACCACCAGAAGAACCACCTGCTACTAATTCTTTAGCATTGTCTTTTTCCTTCCATGGATTAACCACTCCACCAAAATAACTGGTATAATTGCTTGAACCCATAGCAAATTCGTCCAAATTAGATTTACCAACCATAATCGCACCAGCCTCAAATAATTTGCTAGTAACTGTTGATTCATAAGTTGGCACAAAATTCTCTAACATTTTTGATGCATTAGTAGTTTTAATCCCCTTAGTACAGAAATTATCCTTAATTGCCATAGGAATGCCTTCTAAAACATCAGCAGTATTATTACCGATTTTAATATCCGATTTTCCTGCTTGTTCAAGCGCATGTTCAGCAGTTTCAGTAATAAATGCATTAAGACCACGATGAGTCTCCATAGCTTTAAGATGAGCCTGGATTAATTCTACCGCAGAAAATTCACGTGCGCGTAACCCTTCTTTAGCTTGTATAATTGTTAAATTAGTTAAATGTGATGTCATTATTCAATCACCTTTGGCACCGCAAAATGCTTATATAACGCATTTGGTGCATTAGCAAAAATATCATCAAGATTACCATCAGTAACTTCATCTTTACGCAATGGCAATGCAAACTCATTAATATTGATAACCGGTGCTAAACCTTCAGTATTAACTGATTGCAAGCTATTAATGACATCAAGAATTTTATTTAATTCAGCAATATAACCATCAATCTTTTCTTCTGAAACACGCAACCGTGCCAATCTTGCTGTAGCCAAAACTTCTGATTTAGTAATAGACATAAAATGACCTTTAATAATGAAGGTTTAGCCTAGTATATTTAGAATAAATATTCAAGCAATATTTCACTGAAAAAAGCTACTTTCCTCTAATTGTCGGCATTTGTCTGTTTATATTATGACATCACTCGATTGTCTAAAAAGTTTGACTTGTAGGCGTTAAATATAGTAAGCTTTTAAACTGAAGGTTATCTAGGCGTTTAAGACCACAACCATGGTAGTTTACATTGCTGATTGCCATAACATAATATTAAGGAGGATAAACATGACAGCGACAACCCATACAGAAGCCATTACCAAGAAAGTTGTTGAGTATTTAAAAAGCGATGAAGGAAAAAATAATTACACCGCTGGTACTTTAGACGCAGTGATAAAATCTATACAGGATGAAGGTAAAAATAAATTAGATGAAATAGTACGAGATTTTGTTACAATTATGGGGCCAAAAAGCCAAGAGGCCTTAGCTAATGGAGAAAAATTAAATGAATTTGCAAAAAGTATAGGAAGATCACTCACTAGTAAAGATGTGATTGCAGATCCAAAGGATCTAAGCCATATCACATATGATCAAGCAAAACACACCAAGGTAACAGAAAACTTTAAAAGCTTAGATGCCAGCAAATATGATAAGGATAAAGTGAGTATCTCTCAGGAAATATCTGATACTATAACATTACATGCTAATAGCTTAAAGCCCAACAAGCTATTGAATTCTAATATGGTTAAGCAATGCTTTCTACTCAACTTGTGGATGCAAATATTTCAGCTGAAGACAAGACTAAAATAATATTTTTAGCAGCTGGAATGATATCAAAAGTAGCAGGACAGGAAACGCCATTTCAGGACGTGCTGGAAGGAACAAAAACTTTGCCTGGCACTGTTTTTAGGTGCAATTCAAGCAGCAGCGGTAGAGATTGCTCAACAGCCTAAATACAAGAATATGACTTTAGCTGAATGTATGACATTTGGTAAAGCTATAGGTAAAGGAATAAGAAATGAACTAAGTAGTAATCGAAGGGGCAGTATTGATAAATTGAAAAGCATAATTACAAGCAACGCTTCTAAATATGAGAATGCATTAATAGTTCCAGAACAATTGATAAATCAAATAAAAGAAGGTATGGAAAAGGCTATGCTTCAACAGAAAAAACTAGCTGTAAATAAGAGTCAAGGAGCTGCCTTATAATGACAAAATTCCCAACATTCAGAAGATAACCATGGCTTCAAAAATGGATTTGTAAGAGCACTAACTCTCTGCGCACGCACGAGTGACAATCTGGAATATGGGAGTGACACCTAGAGCAAGAACTTGCCTGAATTTATCATTGCTTTCTGTCTATAGATTAGTAAGCAATACCAATTAAATTAACCTGGCTATGCAGTTGACTCCACTAGCTACTACATGTAGTATTGGTTATTATGAATATTAAACCGTCAAATTTGATTGAATTAATGGATATGTTTCCAACTGAAGAGTCGTGTTTAGAATATTTGAGTCTGGTACGTTG
>CAMCSP010000016.1 GCA_945877755.1 Rickettsia typhi
ACAGAGAAATCTTCGTAGCTATATTGCCCACCAACAATCACTGACTTAGCATCATAGTACTTGTTACCAGCAGCTTTATCAGCAGCAGTCACTGTTGTGTTAGATGTTTCACCAACTACAGAAACTTTCAATGATTGATTTTTCTCAAATTTACCAGTCCAGCTTAAACCACCAGAAATTGCATTTTTAGCTGCTGGCTGAGTATAAGGATTCTCTGTGGAATTAAGTCTGCCAAGTATGCCAATGTTATCTTGACCAGAGTTACGTGCATCAGGAGTATATGTCAAACCTGCTTGGAAACCATTATACTCAGGAGTATAATAGTTGATCTTGCGAGATTGTTCATTGCCGCCAATAACATCTTGAATAATATCGTCTTGATATTTAGTTAAATAAGTTGTGGGAGCAGGAATGGCATTCAGATTATTATTATTATTATCAATGTTACGGCCATTGATCAAGGCTGTCAACGCAACATAGTTATACCAGTCACCGTCAATCCCACCAGTAGCGCGAGCGATGCTATCCGCACCAGTTCTCATTGCGCTTGCAACACCATCGTTGCTTCCAGCTTCAAATCTACCCATACCATCATTTTCTACGAATAAGAAAGTTCTATCAAGAGAACTTTTACCAGCTGGTTTTTGACCTCGTGTTGTTGCTAAAATACCAATTTGTGCACCATAAGTAGTGCCTTCAACTGTTTTGTTTTTAGCTATAGCGTGAATCGCAGCAACAGTATTAAATCCAACGTTCTTATTACCTGGAGTAATTCCTTGTGCGTAAGTATTATTCTGACTATCAACAGCAAGAGTATATGACTTTTTTTGGCTTCTTGTGGCAGCTTGACCATCAAAACTACCACCAACAGAAACGCTTAACCCCTCACTATCTTTCATAGTTTTTTCAACATGAGCTGAATGAGCCGAAGCAACACCAGTAAACAATGTAGCCAAAGCTGTTGTTAATAATATATTTCTCATATTTATAGTCTCCTTTTTTATTGTTAATTACACTTGGATATCATTTATCCGATGTACAGACAACTCAAGTTATCTTATATATAAGTCTACAGTGATTTTATTGATGTGATCAAGTTGATGACTACAAATACACTAAACTAGTGTGCTTTTTATAAAAACACTGTGGCATTATTGCAACAAAGTACTTAATAAATTATAACTTTTTAGTAAAAAAACTATGTCTCAATTAAGACTTTATCAAGAACTGTCCAATGAAATAGAGCTTGTGCATAATAGTTACAAAAAACGCTATAAAAAACTAGTTAGTCCAAAAACTCCAAAACTATTAGTTGTAACTAAAGGACAAAACTTTCAAAAAATCTTACCATTATTAAGTCATGGCCATATCAATTTTGGAGAAAACAAAATTCAGGAAGCTTTTACTAAATGGCCAGAGATTAAATCGTCATTTCCTAATATTAAATTACACATGATTGGAGGGTTACAGACTAATAAAGTAAAACAAGCAGTTGAGTTATTTGATGTTATTGAAAGCCTTGATCGTATGAGTTTGGCAGTCGTATTACAAAAAGAAATGCAAAGACAGAATAAATACCCGGAATTATATATACAAGTCAATATCGGTGAAGAAGAACAGAAATCAGGAGTTTCTCCACAAGAAGCAGATGAATTTATTCAAACCTGCAGAAATCTTGGTTTAAAAATCTCAGGAGTCATGGGCATAGCTCCATTAGCTAAACCACCATTTCCTTATTTTGCGCTATTAAGAGAAATTGCCATTCATAATAATATTGAGCAAATCAGCATGGGAATGAGCAATGACTTCGGCACAGCCATTCGCTTTGGCAGCACACAAGTTAGGATAGGTAGCGCTATTTTTACTTAAGTAGCTGAGTTCTCAGTACAGTTCTCTACCATTAGCTTTACCCGCGAAACAGTACACCCTTGATATTCAGTAATTAAAGTTTGAGTTTAGTATAAACACTATATCTGCCATATTAACCTCGATGCTTGATTGTTATTATAATTGTGGTAGCTTGCTTATATAAGATCACATCGTAATTATAAATTAATAATGATTAATTCTAAATTCAAAATCACATCGCCATTTGAGCTTGCAGGGGATCAACCACGAGCAGTACAAGAATTAGTAACTGGGTTAAATCAAAATAAGCGTGATCAAGTTTTGCTTGGTGTAACCGGTTCTGGCAAAACATTTTCTATGGCACATATCATTCAACAAACTGGAAGAACTGCTTTGATTATGGCACATAATAAAACTCTAGCAGCTCAGCTTTATGGAGAGATGAAAGAATTCTTTCCTGATAATGCGGTGGAGTATTTTGTTTCATATTATGATTATTATCAACCTGAAGCATATATTCCCCGCACTGATGTATTTATTGAAAAAGATTCTTCTATCAATGAACAAATTGATCTAATGCGTCATTCAGCAACCCGCTCTTTGCTTGAACGCAAAGATGTAATTATTGTGTCATCCGTCTCTTGTATATACGGCATTGGCTCCCCAGAATTATATTATTCTATGGTGATTCGCATACATAAAGACATGAAAATGAAACGTGATGACCTCGTTAAGTCACTAATAAACTTACAATATGAACGTAATGACATGGATTTTACTCGTGGACATTTCAGAGTGCGTGGTGATGTTGTTGATATTTTTCCTGCTCATTACGCAGACAAAGGGTGGAAAATAGAATTTTTTGGTGATGAAATTGAAAGAATCACAGAATTTGAGTCTATCACCGGTCATAAGCTAGCAACTTTAGAAAAGGCAGTAATTTATGCTAGCAGCCATTACGTTACTCCCAAAGAAATAGTCAATAAAGCTATCTCTCAGATTAAAAATGAGCTTAAAGAAAGATTAGAAGAATTATATGCACAAAAGAAGCTAGTAGAGGCTCAAAGACTTCAACAAAGAACTGAATATGATATTGAAATGCTCATTGAAACAGGTTCATGCAAAGGAATCGAGAATTACACTCGCTTTCTAAATGGCGCAGACCCTGGAAAACCACCACCAACACTATTTAGATATTTACCAAAAGATGCTTTATTATTCATTGATGAAAGCCATGTTACAGTACCACAAGTTCATGGCATGTATAATGGTGACCGCGCTCGCAAAACTACCTTGGTAGAATATGGATTCAGACTACCTTCTGCTTTGGATAACCGCCCATTGAAATTTGAAGAATGGGACGAAATGCGCCCGCAAACAATTTTTGTCTCGGCTACTCCTGCAAATTATGAAATAGGCTTAACCCATGGCGAAATAGTGGAACAAATAATAAGACCAACCGGCTTAATCGATCCAATATGTGAAATAAGCCCTGCTTCAAATCAAGTAGACCACTTGTTACATGAGGTAAAAAAATGTATTGCTCAAAAATATCGAGTACTAGTTACCACTTTAACTAAAAAAATGGCTGAAGAACTAACCAAATATTTCCAAGAACTAGATATAAAGGTTTCTTATTTACACTCAGAAATACAAACCATGGAACGTATTGAGATTATAAGCGACTTACGTCGCGGAGATATTGATGTAATTATTGGAATTAACTTGTTACGCGAAGGACTAGATGTACCAGAATGTGCTCTAGTAGCAATTTTAGATGCCGACAAAGAAGGATTCCTACGCTCTGCAACAGCACTAATTCAAACCATAGGCAGAGCTGCAAGAAATGTTGATGGTAAGGTGATTTTATATGCTGACGTAATGACTGATTCGATTAAAAAAGCTTTATCTGAAACAGAACGCCGCCGAAACATTCAGCTTGAATATAACAAAAAACATAATATTACCCCAACATCAATCCGTAAATCTTTAAATTCCATCTTTGCTTCAGTGTATGAAAAAGACAGTCCAGTACTATCTCTAAAAGAAGATCAAGAAGAATTGTCACCTGAAAAAACAGACAAGATAATAAAACAAATGAAAAAACAAATGCTGATTCATGCCAGCAATTTAGAATTTGAAAAAGCAGCAAAGATCCGAGATCAGATTAATAAAATAGAGCAAAATGCGGTGTTAAGAGGTTAAATTAACCAAAAATCCTTTGCCATAAAATATAACCAATGTAATTTGGGATATTTCTCGCCTCATCCATTCTAGTTTTTGATTATCTTTAACTTCTTTACCTTTAAAATCTCAAAAGTACTTTCTCTCAAAACAAGCTGACTGATAAAATTCTCATTGTTACTAACTAATAATATCGACACATCTTGATTATGTTTTTAATACTGGACAGTTTTAAAAAAGAAGATCAAAAAATGTCGACCATATAATGAAATCGCAGAATAATTAATTATAACAAAACCTTTTAATGCAGAATAATTTCATTTATTTCTACCTCTAAAGCAGCGATAATGCTCCCGATCAAACTTTTATCTGAACTCTCTACCATTATTCTAATAATAGGCTCAGTGCCTGATTTACGCACTAAAATACGCCCTTTATTAATAAGCATAGCTTCAGCTTCATGAATTTTTGTTAAAATATTCTGGCGTTCTAAAATATCAAGAATTTTAGGATTGTATTTAACACTATGAGTAACTTGTGGAACTAATTCAAATAAATGAAACAAATCAGAAACTGACTTGCCATTTATATTATCAACTATGTAATCTAAAATAGCCAACGCCGCAACAATACCATCACCTGTAGTAGAATAATCAGATAAAATAATATGACCTGATTGCTCCCCGCCAAGATTATATCCAGATTTATTCATTACATCTGCAACATATCTATCACCAACATTAGTACGAATCAGCTTAATACCTTTTTTCCTAAGGTAATTTTCTAACCCAAGATTAGACATATGTGTACTAACAACAGTATCCTCAATTAATAGACCGTGATTTTGCATATGAGTTGCTATAGCAGCAAGAATTTGGTCTCCATCAACTACCGCGCCTTTATTATCAATTAGCAATAATCGATCCGCATCCCCATCCAAAACTATCCCAAGATCAGCCTTATGCTCAAGCACCGCATTAATAGCTGCTTGAGGAGATTGAGAACCACAACTTTCATTAATATTAAATCCATCAGGATCATTCCCTATATTAATGATTTCTGCTCCAAGCTCCCAAAAAATCTTGCCTGCTATATGATAAGCAGCACCATTTGCTGCATCTACCACTATCCTAAATCCATCTAATGTTTTACCCTTAGGAAAACTATTTTTAACATATTCAACATATCTGCCAGGAGCATCCTCCAACCTTTTTGCCCGACCAAGATTAGCAGAATCTGCAAAATCCATGCTTTCTGGATATTTCTCCATTAGATCTTCTATTATCAATTCTGTTTGATCGTTAAGTTTTAGACCGTCAGGTCCAAATATTTTTATACCATTATCATAATATGGGTTATGCGAAGCAGACAACATTATACCTAAATCCGCTCGCAAGGATTTTGTAAGCATTGCAATAGCAGGAGTTGGCATTGGACCAACCAACATTACATCCATACCAACAGATATCAACCCTGAAGTCAAAGCAGGTTCAAGCAAATAACCAGAAAGTCTGGTGTCCTTGCCAATAACTACTAAATGACGATGATTTCCACGCTTAAAAAGAGTTCCAACTGCCATACCTAATCTCAAGGCTGTTTCGGCAGTCATGACACCATAATTTGCCATGCCCCTAATTCCATCTGTACCAAAAAACTTTTTATCGGACATGTTTGTTACTCCGAAGGTTTAGTAGCCTTCCTTTTAATAACTTTCTCTTTTACCACCTTCAGATCATGAGCAATAGGCTCAGGTATATGTAACATTCCTCTAATTTCCTGACCAGTTAAAGTTTCTCGAGCAAGAAGAGCTTTAGCAATAATATGTAGTTTATCTTCATGGTCATTCAAAATCTTTTTAGCAGCCTTATATCCTTCCTCTACTAATGCCTTTACTTCATGATCAATTAGGTCTTCTGTTTTAGTAGAATAAAGTTTATGAGTATTACTACCTGCATACACATCTGCACTATCATTACCATAAAATATTGGCCCAATATCATCACTCATTCCCCATTCTCTAACCATTGATCTAGCCATTTTAGTTGCCTGTTTTATATCAGAAGATGCGCCACTGGTAACTTGATCATAGCCAAAAATCTTCTCCTCAGCAACACGTCCACCCATAGCAACAGCAAGATCTGACTTAAGCTTTGTTCTAGTTACAGAAAATTTATCAGATTCTGGTAACCTCATTACTAAACCAAGTGCACGTCCACGTGGAATAATAGTAGCCTTATGAATCGGATCAGATTCTGGACAATAAAGCGAAACCAAAGCATGGCCACCTTCGTGGTAGGCTGTTAGCTTTTTCTCATCCTCACTCATAACCATTGACCTACGTTCAGGACCCATCATTACTTTGTCTTTAGCCTCTTCAAGTTCGTTCATTGAAACTATCTTCTTGTTACCACGTGCTGCAAGTAAAGCAGCTTCATTAATAAGATTTGCTAAATCAGCACCAGAAAAGCCTGGAGTTCCACGAGCTATAACTCTTGCCTCAACTCCTGGACCAACAACAACCTTTTTTAAATGAACATTTAATATTTGCTCGCGACCGTTAATATCAGGAAGTGGAACCATAATCTGACGATCAAATCTACCTGGTCTTAATAGGGCAGGGTCAAGAACATCAGGTCTATTAGTCGCTGCTATAATAATAACGCTCTCATTAGCCTCAAACCCGTCCATTTCAACAAGCAGCTGATTTAGTGTCTGCTCTCTTTCATCATTACCACCCCCTAGACCTATACCACGATGACGACCAACTGCATCGATTTCATCAATAAAAATAATACAAGGAGCATGTTTTTTACCCTGCTCAAACATGTCACGCACCCTACTTGCACCAACACCCACAAACATTTCAACAAAATCAGAACCAGAAATGGTAAAGAATGGAACATTTGCTTCTCCAGCTACAGCTCGCGCAATAAGAGTTTTACCAGTACCTGGACTACCAACTAATAAACATCCCTTAGGAATTCTACCACCCAAAGCCTGGAATTTCGCAGGATTCTTTAGAAATTCTACTATTTCTTCTAGCTCTCCCTTTGCCTCATCTATGCCAGCAACATCTTTGAAGGTAACTTTTTCTAATTTTTCCCCCATCAATCTAGCTTTAGATTTACCAAAACCCATAGCCTTACCAGCTCCACCTTGCATTTGCCTCATGAAGAAGATCCATACCCCAATTAATAACAGCATTGGAAACCATGAAAGAATGATACCTAACAAAGAGTTCATCTTTGTTTCTAAAGGCTCTGCCCTGATAGTCACATCATATTGCTTTAGATTATCAACTAGTCCAGGATAGTCAGGAGAGTAAGTAGAAAAACTGCTACCATCAGAAAAATGCCCATCTATTGTGCTCCCACGAATGACAACATCAGTAACTTGATTCTCTTCAACCTTACGTAAAAACTCTGAAAAAGATAAACCTGCATTGCTAGAATAATTTGAATTACCAAAATAATCAAAAGCCAGTACTATTGATAAGGTAATTGCAATCCAAATTAAAATGTTCTTTTTGTAATTCATAATTCACCAACCGAAATAAAGTTAACTATTTGTGATATACTAACGGCTATTGACCATAAAGTGAAATCATTTTTAATACATGTTAAGACTACACGGTATTATTTAACAATCAAACTGCTTTTGTGCAAGAGGCATTAGTGGAATAAATTCCTTACTAGTACTTAATTCTGGGAAAACCTCTATAATGTTTTTACTTATTGATAATTTTATCTTACACTTCCATAATGTAAAAGATTTAGATTCTAATTGGGATAATGAATTCCAAATTCTTTCCAAGGAAGCTAATCTTGGCCTAGCTACGTGCTCATTTGAGATAGTTACAAGACAAGCTGATAAAATAGTCAAACTCATCTCTTTATCTAACTTTGAAAAACTTTGATAATCAATAAGTAAATAACCTTCAGGAAATATTTTAACCATCCTTACCATATGGCGAGCTGCTTCTTTTTCTAAAAAAGAACGAACTCTAGTTAAGTTTTCTGCAAGTAAATTCATTCTTTGTACTAAAATTTCTTTTTTACGGCTTTTGACATTTACTAACTTCAATAAATTTGTTGAGTTTAAAAGTTTGCGTGCTGCTGTGCGCATAAACTTAGGATTGTCATTTGATGGATCTTCTACCCACCAATTAGTACGAGCTAATAAAACATCCTTTAATTGACTCTTAGAAAAAGATAAAAATGGACGAATCACTCTTATTTTATTTACAATATTCACCGCTGGCATGCCAGTTAAACCATTTAGTCCCGAACCGCGACATATTTTAATTAGGACTGTTTCAGCCTGATCTTGACTATGCTGTGCAAGCATTAAGTGTAAAATGTTATGTTTATTGCACCAATCAGTAAGCAATTCTAACCTTGCTTCCCTTGCTTTTTCTTGAATATTACTTACGATTTTATCATGATGCCAATCCAGAATATGATGCTCAATATCATTTTGTTGTAGCAATTTCTGAACAGACAGCGCTTCATCAAACGCTTCTTTACGTAAGTTATGATTAACTGTCAGAGCAATCACCTTGCCATTAATTGAATGCAACCAATCCTTGGCAAGAAAAACTAACGCGAGAGAATCAATTCCACCAGATACTCCTACAACCATTACTGGATTACTTTCATACGGTCCAAAAGACTCTATGGAATTAACAAAATTTTTATAGTACATAATTATGTTTTAATAATAAATAATATTTGCTACAATCGCAGATTATAAAGGTTAATTCTATAAGAAACTATGATGATGTTATGAAAAATTCCAAAATTTTATTCTGGGTTGTATTTGTTAGCTTCATTGCTTGGACTTTTCATTTATTAAGTAATATTTTGATGCCATTTATAATGTCATTTGTATTTTCGTATTTTTTTGTACCTTTAGCGACTTACTTAGAAAGAAGATTTTCGATAAATAGGACAATAAGTGCAGTAATAATCATTGTGTTAATTTTAGTGTGCTTAGTTTCTCTGTGGCTGCTAGTAATACCTCTAATCTTTGATCAAGTTCAACACTTTATTCAACAAATACCTAGATACAAAGAATACGTTAAGACACAATTAATTCCATTAGTTGCAGATTATGCAGAATTAATTGATCCGAGCTATGTGGAAAAAGTTGAAGAAAGCTTAAATAATCTATTTACCCTGATATTCGGTTATACCTCCAATTTCATTCAGCATATCTGGCAATCAGGCGTGGCAATAATAAATATTTTATCTATGTTTGTATTAGTACCGCTTATTACCTTCTATGTAATTAGAGATTGGAAAAATATTTTATCTAGCGTATTACATGTAGTACCACAAAACTCTAAGAAACCTTTTAAATCCTTAATGTCAAGAATAGACATCGCTCTCTCAGGTTTTATAAGAGGCCAATTAAATGTTTGTTTGGTATTAGCAATTTATTACTGTGTAGCCTTAACAACTATAGGAATAAACTTCAGTATTTTTATTGGTATAACCACAGGCATTTTAACATTTATTCCGTTTGTGGGACTATTAAGTGGATTTATTTGCGCAGTCTTGGTAGCATATTTACAGTTCTTTGCTATAAAAAAAGTTTTTATGGTTGTAGCAATATTTGCTATTGGCAGCATCATTGAAAATACCTTGTCTCCTAAGTTAATTGGCGACAAAATTGGCTTACATCCGGTATGGCTTATTTTTGCTTTGTTAGTAGGAGCAGAACTTTTTGGATTTGTTGGTATGGTATCTTCAATACCTTGCGCAGCAGTTTTGAATATATTGATCAGATTTATGCTAGAACAATATTACAAAAGTGAGTTTTATCTAAATAAAACTACAAAATAGGAATATAAGTTGTACCAATACGCTCTTAATTTAAGATCTGATTCTAGCTATCTGGAAGAAGATTTTATTGAAGATTCCTCAAACTTACCAGCAAAAAAATGGGTTGATTCTTGGCCAAATTGGCATGGAAATATCTTTCCTAATATTGCGTGCATTTATGGAATAAAAAGCTCGGGCAAAACACATCTAGCAAGGATTTGGCAAAACAAATCCATGGCACGCAACATTACAATAAATGACTTAGATCAATTTCTATATAGAGATGAAACGAAAAGTTATTTAGTGGATGATATAGAGAATTTACTCTCTCAAGAAAATAACTTATTACATTTTATAAACTATGTTATCGAGAATAAAAAATTTCTACTTATAACTGCGCAAACAAAACTCCATAACTTAACGTTAGAAATTCCCGACCTAAAATCAAGACTACAGTCTTTCATTAGCTATAAAATTGACTCACCAACCGAAGAGCTTATAGAGCAAATGTTGGTAAAGCGCTTCTCTGATCATCAAATTATTGTAGGTGAAGAAATAGTTAAATTTCTAATTAGTAGAATTGACCGTAATTCTGATTCTGTAAAAAAAACAGTAGATATACTGAATAAACACTCTCTTTCACAAAATAAAAAAATTACTATTCCACTGATAAAATCTATACTACATGATTTATAAAATTCTCTTTAAGTATAGATTCAGCAATTTCAAAAAACTCACCATTTATAGATGAAACAATAAAACACTTTATTTTTTTATTAGGATGCAAGACGGATACCAAGTATCGATAAACTGCCAGCTGAGTAATATACTGCACTGGTATATCTTCAAACTTATTAAATAAAGAAGTTTTATAATCAATTACAACACCATCCTTCTCACCAAGTATTAATAAATCTATAGTGCCAATAAGGTTACTTTTATTATACTCCACAGCAAGACTTACTTCAGTTAATATTTTATAATCAGATTTAAATGAAAAATGTAGTTTATTGATCAAATTTTGTAAATTATTAGCAATTTTCTCATCAATAGCTAAGTCATAATATTTATTGTATGTCTCAACTAAATTCGAAATAACTGATTCATCATTGCTGCCAATACCAATTTCTAAAATTTTATGAATCAATGTTCCTAAGCGAGTATAAGAATTTTTTGAAACAGGTGAATGTATAAATTCATTCGAAATAGAGTTAGATGCAGATAAAAATTTCTTTGTTTGTAAGCAAGATGGCTTTTCTAAAATAAAATCAGGCAGAATATTTTCCAAATTAATTACTTCTTCTAATTTACTCTTAGTAATATCTATTAATTCATCTCCTACTATTATTTTTTCTAAACTGTTTGAATAAAAATAATAAGAACTATCAATTTGATTTTCTTTTATAATTTTATAACCACCCAATGAATTACAAACTTCAGCATGACCTATATTTTCTAGGCCAGATTTAATCACTCCATACCATGATTTATCATTTATGTTTGCATGGACACTCCAACCACAAATAATTAACCTCTCTTGAGCCCTAGTCATTGCTACATACAATAATCTATAATATTCTTGCAATGACTTCTCCTCTAGAGAGAGTCGTGTGTCATTATAAAGCTGATTATTATTTTGTGAGTTACCGTTATATAAAGGCAAATTAAAATCATCAGACCAAATAACTTGCTTCGTACTTCCTGGAATGCTAAGAGTGTCAGCAAGTATAACTACCTTGGCTTGCAATCCTTTAGATGCGTGCACTGTCATAATCCTTACTAAATTTGCTTGATTATCTATCTCTCTCTTTACTTCAATATCACTTAAAGTAAACCAGCTAATAAAATGCTGCAATGACATAGTTTCTGTTTGCTCATATTCCAAGCAAATGTTTAAAAACTCATCCAATACTTCATTGATTTGCGCACCAAACCTAGCAACGATATTCTGACGGATTTTTTTTACATCTAAGAGATTATTGTATAAATTATAAATCTGCAGATCATTTCGACAGAGAAATTCTTTTAAGAAGCTGTAAATACTAAATAATTTTTTATCATTTAGAGCAAGTTCTTTTAAGTTTTGCCACAAGCTTAGTCCTGATCTTTGTGACAATTTAAATAATTGATCTTCACTTAAATTAATTATAGGAGATTTAAGCAATACTCCAAGATTGTAGTCATCGTAAGGCAGCAGAATAAAACTACCAAATGCAATCAAATCTTTCACAACTATATTTTTGCTAAGTTTGATTCTATCCAAACCACTGACGGGTATATTATTATATTTTAGAGATCGAACTAAATATTCAGTAAACTTATCACGTTTACGAATAAGAATAAGAATATCACCTGGCTGCATCGATGTTGAATTATCTAACCATGCTTTAATCTCATTAACCAAAACCTTAGCAAGAATTTTTGCAGGGTCGTAAACCTCAATTCTATCTGCATTAATCTGCCAATCATAATTCTCTCTTAACTTATTGCTCTTATGTAAAACTGCAGGCCACAACTCTACCCTGCTATATAATTCTTTTTTATGAGCAATATGTTGATTAATATCCCCAATAAATGCATAAGGATTCTTCTGTAATAAACTATTAAATGTAGAATCTACAGCTTGCAAAATTGCTATACCAGAACGAAAAGATTTATTTAAAGTGATAGTATGCAGCTTGGCATCAAAATTATTTATATACTCATGATATTGATCTTTAATACTATTAAATAGTTTTGGATCAGCACCCTGAAAACTAAAAATAGACTGTTTCTGATCTCCAACAGAAAATATAGTACGTGGCTTACCTTCAGCGCCTAATTCACAAAAAAAATTATTAGTTAATGCAGTAACAATTTTCCACTGCTCCAAGCTAATATCTTGGCTCTCATCCAATAAAACATGCTCTATTTTATTATCTAGCTTAAACATTACCCATTGCAATAATTCGTTAGAATTTAGCAATTTAAGCGTAATATTTATAAGATCATCGTAATCTAGAAAGGCATTCTCTTGCTTAAGATCTTCATAATAGTAATTAACTAAAGATGCTAGATATATAAAACTAGAGGTGTTTTCAGCAATTTTATAAGAGTTGCGCAATTCTAAATAATTAGCTACCAAGTTACGAATCTCTGAAATAAAATCTTCAAGATTATAATTTTTTATTATCTCCGCATCTAATAATTTTTTACGAGGAGAGTTATTCAATGTGTAGAAAATATTATAAATCTGCCAAAAAAGATTCTGTTTTTCATTGGACTCAGAGTCAGAAATCTCAAGTAAATTGAGTAAAAACCTCTCTTGATTTTCTAATAAACATAAATTAATTAAATTTTTATGACGAGAAATCATTAACTCATAAGAACAAAAAAAATCATCAAGAATTTTATCAGTTGATAGATTACGATCAACTGATAGCTTTTCATAAACATAGCTAGCAATATTATTTTCTTGGAAGACATTAGCAAGTTTATGCCTATATGAGTTAGCATTCTCTACAAGTGAATGAAAACTAAATTCATGAATATTGTTAAGCAGTGGATCAAGCTTACTGCCCTGAGATAAATTTGAATCATGATTTTTTAACAATGACAACTTAGCTTGCTCTAATAAAATTTGCCTTTGGTAATCATCGATAATTTTAGTTTCAAGATTAATACCAGACTCTATAGGAAATTTTGCAATAATGGACTGACAGAATGAATGGATAGTTTGTATCTTCATGGGCTGGGCTGCATCAATGACCATAATCAACAAAGTTCTTGCAAACTTTATCTGTGTCTGATTTGGTATAGACCCAGTAAGCAATCTTATTCGTTCTTTTAAATTAGTTTGATCTAAAATAGCCCACTTACTAAGTTCAGCATTAATTCGCTGCATCATTTCAGAAGCTGCAGCTTTTGTATAGGTTAAGCAAAGAATTTTGGACGGGGCAACCCCAGATAATAACAATCTCAAAACTCGATCAGTTAATAACTTTGTCTTTCCCGAACCTGCTGAAGCAGAAATCCACACATTGCATAAAGGATTAGAAGCTGTTTCCGAATTATTCATTATCTACTACGCAAAAAACCATTCAAGTTTCCCAAGGTCATTGCTAATCTCCCGCCACTTTTTGATATCCAAATTAATACAGGCAATATTTGCAGTTCCAAAACTTAAGATCCCTGCATGATTATGCAGTAAGTAATTGGCAAATTCACTAATAGCTGGATTATGTGAAATGATAATAGCTGACTCATAGTGGTCACTAATATTTGATACTAGGTCCAACATAACTTCCGTTGATGCATTATAAAGAGCTTGTAAGAATTCCACTTTAGAGTCTAAAGATAGTTTCTTACTAATATACTCCCAAGTTTGCTTAGTCCTTATTGCAGTAGAGCAAAGTGCAATATTAACAGAAAAATTATGCCTAGATAAACTCGTAGCAAGTCTTTCCAGCTCTTCAATTCCTTTAGAACTAATTTCTCTATTGCAATCCGCAGTCGGATGAATGCGTTGAGCAGCAGCGTGTCTGAGTAGATATAATTTTTTCATAATATAACCACATTTCAATTCTAGTTATAATAGCTACACATATTAATAATGTAAATCCACTCATAACATTTAGATTGAATAAATAATTATTTATTGATTTTATACTTCATAAATAGCATTCTATAGAATAAAAAATATGATTGTAGTAATATCTCCCTCAAAAACACAAGATTTTAGCCTAGCAAAGTATAATTTCATTTGCAGCGAACCAAAATTTTATAATGAAATTATGGAGCTTATTACTGTTCTAAACAAAACATCTATAAAAGAACTAAAAATTCTAATGAGTATCAGTGATAACTTAGCAAAACTAAATTTTGATCGTTATCAACAATTTGAAACTAAATTCACTAAAGATAATTCTAAACCAGCCATTTTGAGTTTTAAAGGGGATGTATATGATGGTATAGATGTAGACCACTATCACAGTCAAGATTTTGATTTTGCTCAACAACATTTACGCATTTTATCAGGGTTATATGGTTTAGTTAGACCTTTAGATCTCATTCAACCTTATCGTTTAGAAATGGGTATTAAATTAAAAACAGCAAAGAATAATAACCTATATCAATTCTGGGGTAATAAAATCACCAATGAGCTCAATCACCTAACTGACAATAATAAATGCTTGATTAACCTTGCCTCAACTGAGTACTTTGATTCAGTAAATACGAATAAATTAACATGTAAAAAAATTGATATTATATTTAAAGAAGAGAAAGATGATAATTATAAAATTGTTGGTTTATTTTCAAAAAAAGCTAGAGGATCGATGACTAATTTTATTATTAAAAACAAAATCACTAAACCAGAATTATTAAAATCATTCGGCGAAATGGAATATAAATTCAACCAGTCATTCTCAAATGAGAATCAATATGTTTTTACTAGAAAATTAAAATGATAATATTTAATAGATCTATATATAGGATACACCGCGACAGAGCTTCAAAAAAGCTAGATCAACATGATTTTCTACTATCTCACATACTTGAAGACCTAGTTGAAAGAATAAATGATTACAATCAAAAGTATGAAACTGTTCTAGATCTTGGTTGCTTTGATGGCAAATTTTCTAAAATAAAATCAAAACTTAAAATTAAGCAATTAATACAAACCGATATTTCATACAAAATGCTGCAAAAAGCCAATGGCCAAAGAATCCAAGCAGATGAAGAATTCTTGCCATTTGCAGATAATAGTTTTGATTTGATTGTCAGCAATTTAAATTTACATTGGGTAAATGATTTGCCAGGTACATTGTTACAAGTCAGTAGAATTCTTAAGCCAAAAGGTATTTTCGTTGCATCAATTATTGGCGGAAAAAGCTTGATAGAATTACGCAAAATATTAATTGAAGCAGAAGAAAAACTTGGTCATCAAATATCATCACATATATCGCCAATGATTGATGCAGTAGATGCATCTACACTATTACAAAGAGCAAAATTCTTAAACCCAATTACGGATAGCACCGTTATAACAGTTTCATATCCTAACCTTATAACTTTACTTTTAGACTTACGAGGAATGGCACAATCAAATTGCCTGGTTAACCCATCAACATTATCAAGTAAAACTCTAGACCTTGCAGAATCTTTATACAAAAGACAGTATGGCGAAAGTGGTAAAATACTTGCTAACTTCGAAATTATAACACTATGGGGAAGTAAATAAATGGTGGGCGATAGAAGACTCGAACTTCCGACCTCTACCATGTCAAGGTAGCGCTCTAACCAACTGAGCTAACCGCCCTCAGATCGATCTATTACTATTAACAAGAATTTTATAAATGGCAATAGGTTTCTACATATATAAATATATACATAATAAATATTTATATATAGTGCTTGCAAAGAAGATTGCACAAAGTATATTATTCTGCAATCATTTAAAGTCTTAATGTAACTAAAGTGCAAAAAATGAAGGTTGGCGTCTTAAAAGAAAGAATGAGTCACGAAAAAAGAGTAGCAGTATCACCAGATACTGTGAAGTCTCTGGTATCACTAGGATTTGATGTATTCATTGAAACTAACGCTGGGATTTTAGCTGGCATAAATGATCAACATTATAAAGAAGCCGGTGCTAAAATTACAAAAAACATTGCAGATACAGTTGATGATGCTGATATCATTCTAAAAGTACAGCCTTCTCCAAAAACAACGAGTAAAAAAGAAAATGAGACTACACTTCTAAAAAAAGGTGCACTAGTTATAGGAATGTTGTCCCCACATAATAATACAGAGCTTTTTGAAGAATATACCAAAAAGAATATTACTTCATTCTCCTTGGAATTATTGCCAAGAATAACTCGTGCACAATCTATGGATGTGTTGTCTTCGCAAAGTAATCTTTCAGGATATCGCGCTGTAATTGATGCTGCATATGAATATGGTAAAGTTTTTCCTATGATGATGACAGCAGCAGGAACGGCATCCCCTGCTAGGGTATTGGTAATAGGAGCCGGAGTTGCAGGGTTACAAGCTGTTGCTACAGCTAAACGCTTAGGAGCAATAGTCTCTGTATTTGACGTTCGCACTGCAGCAAAGGAACAGGTAGAAAGCTTAGGAGCTGCTTTTATTGAAGTAAAAACAGAGTCGCAGCAAAATCTAGAAACTAAAGGTGGATATGCACAAGAAGCTAGTGCTGAATATAAGAAAAAACAAGCAGATCTAATTGCAGAAACCATTAAGAAACAAAATATAGTAATAACTACCGCTCTTATTCCGGGTAAAGAAGCACCAAAACTTATTAATGCTGAAATGGTAAAAAGCATGAGCTGGGGCTCAATTATAGTGGATCTAGCAGCTGTAAATGGTGGTAATTGCGCGCTGACGGTGCCTAATGAAATTACAGAACATAATGGTGTAAAAATTATAGGCTACACTAATTATCCATCCCGCATTCCTTCAGATGCAAGTAAGCTTTATGCACGCAATTTACTAAATTTTATTACTTTACTTTATAACAAAGAAGAGAAAAAAATAAATTTAAATTTTGATGACGAAATTATAAACTCATGTATCATTACACATGATAGTAAAGTAATTAATAAGGCTATTTTAAAATAAAAATTATGAGCAATACTACCATCACTACACAAGCACAACTCCTCTCAGATGATGCTTATAAACTATCAGAAAAAATTAATGAATTAATAGCAACCCAATCAAATGTTGGACATTCAGAGATAGACCCTTTTATTTTAACCTTAACAATTTTCGTTCTGTCTTGTTTTATAGGGTATTACGTGGTATGGAAAGTTACTCCAGCACTTCATACTCCTCTAATGTCAGTAACTAATGCAATATCAGGAATTATCATTATCGGCGCAATGATTTCTGTTGGTCCTGAGGGTTTTGGACTTAGTCAATTCCTAGGATTAATCGCAGTAATTATTGCCTCAGTAAATATTTTTGGTGGATTCATTGTAACCAACAGAATGTTAGAAATGTTTAAGAAAAAATAATATGACAGTTAGCCTGATTTCTTTTGTATATTTAATTTCAGCGGTACTTTTTATACTGTCTCTAAAAAGTTTATCATCACCACAAACAGCAAGAAGAGGTAATTTCTATGGGATTAGTGCCATGGCTCTTGCGGTGTTAACAACTATTCTAAGTCCAGCCATTAGCAGCAAATTAATGATTATTTCTGGAATTGCCACAGGCGGTATGATTGGAGGATACATTGCTAAAAAGGTGAAAATGACTGAAATGCCACAACTCGTTGCTGGGTTTCACTCATTAGTAGGTTTAGCTGCAACTCTTATAGCACTAAGCGCTCTAACTGATCCTCAGAGCTATGGACTTGGCTTAAGTGGTCATCTAAAATTATCAAACCTAATTGAAATGGTTCTTGGAGCATCAATAGGGGCAATCACTTTCACCGGTTCAATAATAGCCTTTGCTAAATTACATGGCTTGATGTCTGGCAAGTCAATTAAATTAAAAATGCATCAATATATTAATTTAACTATAACTCTGATAATAGTTGTATTAACGATTATATTTTGTGCGTCAGAATCATATTTCGCATTTGTTCTGATTATATTTCTTTCCGCATTGTTAGGCGTATTATTAATAATACCTATTGGTGGAGCTGATATGCCAGTAGTGATTTCTATGCTCAACTCTTATTCTGGATGGGCAGCAGCTGGTATTGGTTTTACACTAACTAACAGCTTACTCATAATAACAGGTGCATTGGTCGGTGCAAGTGGTGCAATACTTAGTTATGTTATGTGCAAAGCTATGAATAGATCAATTTTTAATATTATTTTTGGTGCTTTCAATGCAGAAGAAACAAAAACCGAACAAACAAACAATGATGGTAAAATTGCAAAACAAAGTAACCCTGAAGATGCTGCATTTCTTTTAAATAATGCGTCGTCTGTTATCATAGTTCCAGGTTACGGCATGGCAGTAGCACAAGCACAGCATGCACTTAAAGATATGGAAACATTATTAGAAAATCACGGCATTAAAGTACGCTATGCTATTCACCCAGTAGCTGGCCGCATGCCTGGTCATATGAACGTATTACTAGCTGAAGCAGGAATTGACTATGACAAAGTATTTGAGTTAGAAGATATAAATAGAGAATTTGGCACAACAGATATAGCTTTTGTTATTGGTGCAAATGACGTAACTAACCCAGCAGCTAAAACTGATAAATCAAGTCCAATTTATGGCATGCCAATCTTAGATGTTGAGCATGCAAAAACCGTATTATTTATTAAAAGAGGTATGGCGGCCGGTTATGCCGGGGTTGAAAATGAATTGTTTTTTAAAGACAATACATTTATGCTATTTGGAGATGCTAAAAAAATGACTGAGAATATAGTAAAGGAGTTAGAAAACCTATAAAGTGTTAGTAAAATTAAGAGAAATTTTTTGGCCGATTAAAAAAAAGGAATTAGGAAAATTTATTCCGATGGCATTGATGCTTTTTTTTGTTCTATTTAATTACAACGTTTTAAGATCATTTAAAGATAGTCTTGTAGTCCCCAATATTGGAGCTGAGTCTATTAGTTTTATAAAATTATATTTCGTTGTACCATCAGCAATCTTATTTGCGATAATTTATGCTAAGCTTACCAGTATACTATCTTTTCAAAGAATATTTTACTTTATATCATTCTTTTTTCTATCATTCTTTTTAATTTTTGCCTTCTTTTTATATCCAAATCTTGATTTAGTAAACCCGAAGCCTGCTACAATAACTAATTTAATTCACTCTTCTATAGACTTAGGAGTATTCACTCTTCATATGGAACATTTTAAATGGTTTTTACTGATTTTTGGAAAATGGCCGTTTGCGTTATTTTATATAGTTGCAGAACTTTGGGGATCAGCAATGATCTTTTTACTATTCTGGCAATTTGCTAACCAAACTACAAGCACAGAAGAATCAAAAAGATTTTATCCAATGTTTGCCCTAGTTGGACATATAGGACCAGTTATATCTGGAGGATTGATAAAATATTATTCCCACGGCCATACAGAATTTTTTGGAGAAGGAGATAATGGACTAATAGTTGTCTTCATGCTACTTGCAAGCTTTGCTTTAATATGTTCTACACTTACCTTCAAATATATCAACAGCTGTGTCATCACTAAGTCTTATTATGCTGGAAAGGCCAAACAATCAGAAAATATTAGACCTAAATTACCTCTTATTGAAGGATTAAAGTATATCTTATCCTCAAAATATCTAGGTTTTATAGTTATACTAATTTTTGCCTACGGCATTTCAATCAATCTAGTTGAAGGACCGTGGAGGTCTAAAATAAACGACTTATACCCTAATACCAGAGACTACACTCACTTCATGGGTCACGTGATTCAACTAAATGGGGCTCTTACAATATTATTCACCATTATAAGTGTAAATATACTTAGAGTTTACGGATGGTTCCCCGCGGCTATTATAACTCCAATTATGATACTTGTGACTGGATTGGGCTTTTTCAGCTTCATCGTTTTTGATGACTCAACAACCAATTTTATAAATCAATTTTTAATATTCGATCCACTATTAATGGCGGTTATGTTAGGAGCCGCACAAAACATTCTTAGCAAATCAGCCAAATATTCATTCTTTGATTCTACAAAAGAAATGGCATATATACCAGCAGACGATGAAATAAGATCTAAGGGTAAAGCAGCTGTAGATGTGGTAGGAGCAAGGCTTGCAAAATCAGGTGGTGCATTTATTCAAAGTCTAATTTTTATGATTTTTCCTACAGCAACTTTCACTAGTATATCACCTTATCTAATGGTAATATTCGCAGTAATCGTAACTATATGGCTTTTTGATGTAAGCGCGCTTAATAAAGCCTATAAAAAGCTCTTATCCTCAAAAAATAATATATAATATAAGTTTACCTGGCTATGCAGTTGACTCCACTAGCTACTACATGTAGTATTGGTTATTATGAATATTAAACCGTCAAATTTGATTGAATTAATGGATATGTTTCCAACTGAAGAGTCGTGTTTAGAATATTTGAGTCTGGTACGT
>CAMCSP010000017.1 GCA_945877755.1 Rickettsia typhi
TTGCCTGCTTTAAAATTAGCTAAACAATTGCATGATTTTTCTTCCTCTGTTGTAAGCAAGGAAAAAGTTAATGATATTTTTGAAAAACTAACATTGGTCTCGGCTGGCCTAGGGGCGGTTACTCAAAAAAATATGAATGTAATATTTGGGACAGTGAAAGCGTTAGAAAATATTCCTAATGAAAATTATTTAACAAGCGCACTACCAGAGCTTGGTAAGCTTTTGTACTATATCCCAGGATATCAAATATCCAACCTTATTCAAGGCGAATTTGTAAGTTATTTTTTATATGATCTACAAACTCAAATGGAAAAAGATACTTACGAAGAATTACATAGAAATGAAACTATATTAAAAGTTCAAAAATTTCCTAATGCTGAAAATCAAGTTGATTGGGCAGGTGGAGACATATTAGTTGCAATACAAGGGCTTAGAACCGTTACCTCAGCAATATCTACATACACTACAGGGATCATCGCTTTTCAGACTGTTATGAAAGAAGATGCTTTCAACGTAGCTATTTTGACATCTGGCTTTGGCCAATTTACTGGACAAATTACAGAAAACCTTGCTGAAACAACCACTGCTTTATGGCTAAATTTCATTGAAGGAATGTCCAACATGGGTAAAGTAAAAAAAGGGCTGCTTCGTCATAGTGAAGACATTATTCTAAATAAAGCCAATGAATTTGAAAAAGAAAAAACGCTAGCCGCCGCTAAATTTTTATGAGAAACAGACCTATCATCAAGCAATCAGAAAGCCATAGTAAGCACATGGGAGTATACTCAAACTACATTTTCCAGTGTATTATCAGTAGCTCTATTAAAAATTACAAAATTATTGCTAGGCAATGCCAAGATTTTAGAACTAGCAAACGCAAACAACCAAATTGTTTCGATGGTTACTTGGTCTAGTAATAATGCGCCTGCAATTAAAATCACTGAATTATCTATTGAAAGATTTAATAATCTACTCAAAATGATGAGAAATGAAAAAGATGAACCGGAAAATAAGATTGTATATCACACACATGATAAACCTTCATTAGTTTTAGACCATTTAACATTTAAATATCAACAAACAACTCTATTAACTATTGAACATTTGGAATTTGAGCGAGGAAAGTTTTACGCAGTCACAGGAAAATTAGGATCCGGTAAATCTATACTGCTAAAATATGGAATTTTTGGTATTCAATATTCTGGAATAGAAGGGTATGGCGATGTCACTTACCCTTCAGATAAACATGTTGTGTTTGCTACTCAAAATGACTACATACCTCTAGAAAGCACATTGTATGAAGTTATAATGGTTCCAAAAACACCAATAGAAGCAAATGCGTTAAGAGACAAGTATTTTAGTAGGATAGAAAGTCTAATGCGTGATTTGAAAATTGATATATTAACAGGAGACTTAGATACAACAAAAGATTGGGGCAAAACTCTTAGCGGAGGCCAAAAAAAGATGGTTGCTGTCATCAGAGCAATTTTACAAGAACCAAAAGAGCTCTTAGGTGATGAACTATTTAACGGCATGGATGATAAGTCTATTAAAATCACTCAATATGCCTTTAAAAAGCATTCCCCTAATGCAACTATTATTTTTGTAGATCATCATGCTTTAGAAAATCATCACTGTGGATTCTATAATGGAGGAAGAATACATTTTGAAGATAAGAAAGCAATATTTATGACCATGGATAATTGCTCTACTCCTAGCAATGTGGAAGTAGAAGGTTCTATAGGGAACTTGCAAAGAGCTATGGATGAATCTCCAATAGAAACACTAGCAGGAGTATCACATTCGCCCTCACCAAATTTTGGCTGATTTATAATTTACCTTCAGAGCCAGTTACTAGTTTTTTGATATTGTCTTTGTGACGAAAAATCACTAGCGTGCTAATTAGACTGGTAGCAATAACTAATTTGTTATCGAGACCAAGGAAACAAGCCATGAGTGGGGCCAAAACAAAAGCAATAATTGCTGATAAAGATGAGGTGCGGGTAATAAGAAAGGTTATTATCCAAGTAGCGCAAACAACCAGGCCAAACATAAAGTTAAGCATTAAAAATGTAGCAAAAGACGTTGCCACTGCTTTACCGCCTTTAAATTTTAGCCAAATTGGAAAAACATGGCCTAGAATTGCTGCTAAGCCTATATAAATTTCTACTGTATAATCTTTACAAATATATTGAGCTAAATAAATTGCTAAAGCACCTTTACCTCCATCACCAATTAAGGTTAAGAGCCCCCAGAATTTTCCAGCTTTGCGCACCACATTAGTTGCACCAATATTGCCTGAGCCAAAATTGCGAATATCACCGAAGCCTGCTAACCTAACAATGATCAACCCGAATGGGACAGAGCCAAGCAAATAACCTAAAATAATTAAAATAATGATTATAGATGTGCTGCAAGAGGTTTCAAACATAACTACAAAATGCTTTGTCCAGTTTTTTTCCAATCAGCTAAAAACACCTCTAATCCTTTATCGGTTAGTGGATGATTAGCAAGCTGCCTGAGTATTTTGCCAGGAATAGTACAAATATCAGCCCCAACCATTGCTGACTGCATTACATGAATCGGATGACGAACTGAAGCAACAAGAATTTCTGTATCATAGTCATAATTAGCATAGATAGTATTAATTTCTTCAATCAACTGCATACCATCTTGCCCGATATCATCAAGACGACCAACAAAAGGAGAAATAAAAGTTGCTCCAGCTTTTGCTGCTAATAATGCCTGATTTGCTGAAAAGCATAATGTAACGTTGACCATGATACCTTCATCAGTAAGATATTTACAAGCCTTAAGCCCATTCCAAGTCAGAGGCAATTTCACTACCACATTTTCAGCAATTTCACTGAGCCTTAAACCCTCGTCAATCATTTGATTGATTTCCGTTGCTGCTACTTCTGCGCTGACTGGCCCAGGAATTACATCACAAATTTCTTTGATCACTTCCAAAAAGTCCCTACCTGATTTAGCAATTAAAGATGGGTTAGTGGTCACACCATCAATCAGTCCTGTTTCTGCTAATTCCATAATCTCAGCTATATCCGCACTATCAATAAAAAATTTCATAATCTTACCTATATTTAGAATGATAAATATATATTATATTTAATAAAATGTCACAGCCGAAAAAATTATCTCTTTTCCAATTTATTCAGCGAACTTCTAATCCACTGAGCAGTAAGCTTTTCTTGAAGTGAATTTTGTTTTAAACGATCATTGAGATGATTAAAATTCACCTGATCCATTTCTTGATCCTGATTGAAGCAACTATATACATAAGTTTCAATACCAGTTTTAGGATCAACATGTTTTTGTAAGCATTGAGCGCAAATCTCTTTCATCATACATTGCATTGGTGAATTGATGCTTGCAAAAGCTGCATGATTTTTACTTAAATAATTATATAAAACTGTGTGACGAGCTTGCGCAACTGCTGCCATCATTTTATCAGAACCAATAGCAATAATACGATTAATTTTGGATAAATCAAAACCACACTCTCCTAAATCTCCTTTAGCATAAGCTAAAATTGCATTGACTATATTGCCTTGATAATTTTTATCTTGTGAGCGGTTTTTTGAGAGCAATTCTTCATCACAACACCAAATGACTTCATCAGCGAATTTCTCGATTTCAGAAACTTTGTAACGATCGATAGATTTTTTATATCCAGCGAAATATAAAACTTTACTACCTTTTTCTTTAAATGACTTTGCTATAGAAAATAATACAGCATTTCCTAAACCACCGCCAACTAACATCACTTGCTCATTAGATTGGATCACAGTTGGGTGACCAGTTGGACCCATCAATACTACTTTTTCGCCTGGTTTAAGAAATCGGCATAAATCAGAGGAACCACCCATTTCTAATACTATCACTGAAATCAAACCTTGTTCTTTATTTACCCAAGCACCAGTAACAGCAATTCCTTCCATCACTAATTTTGTTTCTGGAGTTTTTAGAGCATAAGCTTCATAATTTTGTAATCGATAAAATTGACCTGGCTGAAACTCTGCTGCTGCAAGTGGTGATTTTATTATCACTTCAATAATTGAAGGAGTAAGCTGATCTACTTGATAAATAGTTGCTGATAAAAGATAATCTAAATTATAAAAAAATTCTTTTTGATTATTTTTATTAGCATAACGCTGATGTAATATATTAGTTATAATTTTATAACCATTTTTAGCACTGGCCATTGCTTTCACCACATTACCAGCATACGATGGATGCAGATCACCAAAGAAACTCACCGCTCTATTTTCATGGTCGATAGTAGTTAGAACTTGTGTATAATCAGGCTTACATGATTTTTCTAAACTGACCAGATTACCCTCTTCGTCAATTGCTCTAAAATATTTTTTATCCAAGAAGAAATGCTTAGAATCTTCACGTTGCAAAATAGTGTTGGGATTAGTACCAGCAGCAATAAAAATACTGCGCGCAGCAATCATGTGCTCTTGATCACTAATTTTGACTTTGAGCAAATTAGCATTATTATTTTGATCAATTACTATTTCTAGCGGAATGGCATTTTCAATAAAACCTATACCCTCTTCGAATGCTAATTCTAACTCCTCATGATTTAAACGATAGCTAGGAGCTTCTGTCATCTTCTTACGATATATTACTGTAACTCCTCCAAATTTATTGATAATACTCATAAAATCCGGCTTAACTTTTTTTCTCTCTTTAGTAAACATCTCTGCGTGAGAAAGAAATTCTTGAGCAACTTCAAAATCATATTCAGTAAAATTTTTAGTGACCAAATCAAGTCCTTGCTGCTGAACTAGCGAATGATAACGATTAGCAAATTTTTCCACCTGCTGTACATAATAGCTAGCTGATTCCGTAGCAGTATCGATTGCGGTTAGACCGCCACCAATGACTATGATCGGAAGACGGATTTGTAAATTAGCTACTAAATCACGACGTGCAGCTCCAGTGAGTTGTAATGCCATCAAAAAATCAGAAGCCATTCGTACACCACTAGCAAAAGAATTAGGCATGTTGATCATATTTGGTTTGCCAGCACCAAATGCTAAAGCGATATGATCAAATCCTAATTTCGCTGCATTGTCGTAAGTGATACTGCTACCAAAACGAACCCCCCCAAACATACGAAAATTTTGCCGACGTTCTAAAAGTAAACGAATAATTTTTAGATAATTTTTATTCCAACGCACAGTAATTCCATATTCGGCAACACCACCAAAACCATAGGCTGTACGACTATCTAATTCTTCAAAAATTTTATCGATATGTTTGATTGGTGCAAAATTTTCTTCTGCTAAATAAGCTGGTAAAGGTTCTATTTTTAAACCATCAATACCAACAACCACATGACCATCATTAAGTAAATAATGTGCAAGAGTAAAGCCAGCAGGACCAAGCCCGGCTACTAAAATTTTATAACCGGTTGAAGCAGCAGCAATAGGTTTTTCAATGTTTAAAGGATTCCACCTAGTGAATAGGCTGTAGATCTCAAATCCCCAAGGCAAAGCTAAAACATCATTTAGCACATGAGTCTCAACCATAGGAATATTAACCGGCTCTTGCTTTTGATAGATGCAGGCTTTCATGCAATCATTACAAATACGATGACCAGTCGCTGCAACCATAGGATTATCAATAATTACTATAGCTAAAGCGCCCACCGAATAGCCGGCTGATTTAATGCTGTTCATTTCAGAAATTTTTTCCTCTAACGGACAGCCAGTGAGTTGTTCACCAAAAACATTGCGCTTAAATTTTTCTTTATCAGGCTGGTTATTAGCAAATCCCTTAGAACAAGAATCCTTACCCTGATGATGACAAAATATGCAGTAATTTGCCTGATCTAAAGCTTGTGTCAAACTACTTCCGGAATCGGTTAAATTAAAACCATCTCTAAATCTGCTATGAGGAGATTTTAAAATATTAATTCCACGATGAAATTCAGTTTTTAACTCAACCAGGTGCTCAGGATCTAATTTTTTAGGAATTTTAAACAACACTCCATTCTGATGTTTTTCTTTTCCAGCAACAGAAAGACTTGCCCAAGCAGCATATTTCAGTGCCAAATCAACTTTAGGTGATTCCCATTGCATTACTTGTGTTGCAAATTCTAATTCATTTAAAGGATCTACAAGATTTAATAATTCATTTGGATCATAACCGGACCAATCAGCTGTGGCATATTCCTTGACAGCGCGTCTTTGCACAAATAAACGTTTACAACGAAAAATAATTGATAACTGGTTATGCTGCTGAGATAAAGTGGCAATTTCTGATTCTATACTAAAAAGCTCTGCAACATAATCCTCTAACATTGGTGCTAGATCTGTAATCAGATTGGAGTGCTCCAATTTAGGCAAAGATTTCTTATGTCTAGCAACGATCAAACGGTCATGTAATTCAGAACTAATTCCTTTGATATATTCCAGAAAAGATTGATCCAGCTTTAACAAACCAGCATGATCGTATAAATCCCGAAACTTTAAATCGAATCTTAAAATGAGATCAGACATGGTCTTCCAACTAATTCAATAGAAACGCCCGTACCCTGCAAATTTTCTTGCGTCATACATCCTTACATATTATATTACTAGTTACTTTTTATACCATACTCAAAACTTAACCACAAACCATATAATGAAAACTTATAACGTATACATAAAAGCCAAATCTAAAGATAACATTGATGATCTAATTTTGGTAAAAGAAGGTTTTAATTGGTATTGCTTAATTTTTAGTGGATTATGGGCCATATATAAAGCTGTATGGAGCGTGTTGCTTGCTTATATAGTGGCTACTTTTGCAGGAATTATATTGGTTAAGCTTTCGATCTTGTCAAATATTGGTATGCAGATTTTTAGCTTGATTACATCAGTGATGATTTCTTTTCATGCCAACGATCTTTATGGCAGAAGCTTGGTTAAACGAGGCTATAAATTAAGGGGAATCAGCATTGGCAAATCTTATGATGAGGCACTACTAAGATTTATAGATAAGAATACATGATAGCAAGATCAGATTGACACATTCTGCCTTTAACCTACCATTTACACTGACTTCTAGAAAATAAATTCTCACCTTACAAATATTGTATTTTAATTGCATACGTTAATTCTTTATTAACCTTTGTTTGCTAAGCTTTATGCCATTATAAATCTATTTTTATGTGAGAATGTCATGAGAAGCGAAAAAGAACCAGCTGGACTTTCAAAAAAAGAGTTTCAAGCAAAACTAGCAAATTCTTATGCCGATATAGCTGAAGAAAAGCAAAAGGTAAATGACGTCTCAAGACCTACTGGTGGTGTAATAGAAATAAAGACAGCTGAAGGCGTAGCTAAAGTAGCTGAATATGAACAAATTACTCAACTTAAATATAGAAAATTAAAAGAAAGATATAATGAGAGAAATGGTTTAGTCGAAGGAATAGCTGAATATATAGAAACAAAGCTTGAAAAGTTAGGTGAAACGGATAAAGAGGCAGCTAGAACTACTATTTGGAAGAGTTTGATTAACGAAGATGTTTCTGAGGCTATGGAAGATGTTGTAAAAGAGCATGGTGATGGTTGGTTTGGAGGTATTGGAAAACCTAAAGCGAAAGAGTTATTTTTAAATAATGCCGAAGATGCTGTATCTGGGAGCAGTCTAGGAAGACTCACAAAGTTAATAGATAATGCTATATCAATTGCTAAGAATCCTTCAGTAACACTTGCCCCAGTTGGAGAAGCTGTTGCTATGAGTATCGGAGACAACCATGATCGCTATCCACATCTTAAAGATGCAATGCTAGATTCTTTGCAAAAGAAGTTAGAAATAAAGTTTCAAGAACTAGGAATAGGAAAAAGTGCAGAACAACTAAATCACCTAAAAGAATCTATTATTGATAGTTTGGGTGATGAGAGATTAGATAAACTTTTAGGAGATATGGCTAAGAAAAATTCTTGGCTTGGTGCTGATGCAAAAGATATTAAAGAAGCAAAAAAACAACTAATGGATAACGACCGATTTTTAGAAGGCATAGTTTCCAATGCAGTTAGTAATGGGATAAAGAGAGAGGAGAGAATTGAAGCCGGAAAGGAAACAAGAGAGGTAGATCTGTCATCACCAGACAACACATTTTTAAAAACCGCCCTTTTTGGAATGATGCTTACCGCCTCGGCGATACAGGGTTATAACTACCTATCACAACAAGCCCCTTCCTCTAGAGCTCTAGCTTCTTCCCCTAGAGCTCTAGCTTCTTCTCCTGATGGTTCCAAACCTTTAGCTATAGCTCCTCCACCTGATTCTTCCACAGCTGTATCTTTAGCAAATCAAGGAACATCGTCAGATCTTGGAACTTCAGTAGCCCCTGGGCATGGAGCAATGACCACCTCTACACACGCAGCTGCTCTAAGAGCTGTAGATGCTGCTAGTGCTACAGGCATGGCTTTAAGGCCTGCTGAACCCTCGATACCTCTTGTAATGTCCCCACTTTCTGGAACTGGAGCTATGGTTCTTGGTACTCAATCACAAAGCCCTGCTGTAAATAAAACAACCGTGACTTTAGCAAATACTGATAGAGCTACTCTTGGCACATCACCAGCCCCTGGGCCTGACTCATTGGTTACCGCTGCGCATGCTGCTGATCTAAGAGCTACTGATGAGCTTGGTTCCGTTAGCGTAGACGCTGTGGCTCCTATAAGTCATACCGCTCTACCACAAAGCCCTGCTGTAAATAAAACAACCGTGACTTTAGCAAATACTGATAGAGCTACTCTTGGCACATCACCAGCCCCTGGGCCTGACTCATTGGTTACTTCCGCTCATGCTACTGACTTAAGAGCTGGTAGCAGCACTAATGTTACAGACATGACTTTAGCAAATCAAGGAACTGCGCCAAATCTTGGAACATCACCAGCCCCTGGGCCTGACTCATTGGTTACTTCAGCACAGGCTGCTGATTTAAGAGCTGGTAGTGGCACTAATGTTACAGACATATCTTTAGCAAATACTGATGGAATTGCTCATGGCACATCACCAGCCCCTGGGCCTGACTCATTGGTTACTTCCGCGCATGCTACTGATTTAAGAGCTGGTAGTGGCACTAATGTTACAGACATAGCTTTAGCAAATACTGATGGAATTGCTCGTGGCACATCACCAGCCCCTGGGCCTGACTCATTGGTTACTTCCGCGCACGCTACTGATTTAAGAGCTGGTAGTAGCACTAATGCTACAGACATATCTTTAGCAAATGCTGATGGACTTGCTCCCAGAATATCACCAATTCCTGGTTCTGACTCGTTGGTTACTTCCGCACGTGCTACTGATCTAAGAGCTGCTAATACACTTGACTCTGTTAGAGTGGACACCGTGGCTCCTATAAGTCATGCTACTACACTGTCATCTAAAAGCCCTACTGCTGCTGCGCTTGATTCCGTTAGTATTGACGCAACCCCTGGTAGCCAACAGCGATCTACTGCTCCGCTTGCTTCCATTAATGTTACAGACCGCACCGCAAACCCTGCTAGCCAAATTGCTCCACTTGACGCTATTCAAGTTAGTAGCTCAGCTCCTACGGTTCAAGCTCCTAAGGCAACAGTTTCTAAAAAACTTCGCAAACCTATATTATCGCCTTATGATACATTCGCAGCTCACAACCAAACAACAGGAATCACAACTCGATCTTATGATAATCAGATCAAAAAACTAAACGAACTTAAAGCCGACTTGGGACGTTTAGCAAAAGACTCCCCTGATTTTATTAAAACACAGTTCGCAGTTACTAAAGCTGAAAACTTTTTACGTAAGGGTAGAGAAACTGGTGGTGATTATAAAGAACATCAACTTGCAGTACTAGATGAAAAGGCTGCTAGATCAAAATCAACAAAAGAAGATAAACAACGAGCGGCTGAATATCGCATTGCTCTTGCAAATAGTAGAATTGATACACTTGATTCTTCTTTAAATAGCCTCGCTGATGAAATGAAATCATCAAGCACAAATAAGACAAAAATCTTAGCGGCATATAAATCTGCTGCAGCAAGTGCTTTAAAACAAGAAGAACAAAAAGCTAAGGGTATCGAAGATTTAGTAGCAACTACGAAGGTTAAAATAAGCGAACAGCGAACAGCTGCAAACCATGAATTAATTGCACATCTTAAAAATGCAGCTACTACGCTGGATGAATCAAGCTTTAATGTATTTGAAGAAACGCGTAAAAAGCTATCTAAGGAAGCTCATACCCACCAACCTTCTAGAAAAGAGAAGACAACAACACTGACACCACAAGAACCATCACCTTATGAGACTTGGCTTTGTAAAAAAGCAGAAGAGCAATATGAGCTTGAGAATAAAAGCAAAGGAAAGAAATTTGATGAATTAAGTGAGGAAGAACTGCATAAATATAACAAGCAATATATTTATGCTAATAGTTCTAGAAAAATTAAAGAATATGATGAAAGTTTGTCGACTGGTAAGGTTGAGGGATTATCAGACGGAAGAGGTGGAAAAACATTTGAATTGACTGGAGGAGCAAAAATAAAATTCACAGTAGGCATACCAGGCGGTCTTTTAACCCCTGAAGTTGAGGGTAATTTGAATGCTGTAGTGCGCGTCCAACGCAAAAGAGAAAATGGTACTCTATCTGAAATCAGTGATATGATTGAATTCAAAGACGGAAAAATAGTTGGATTCCACCTTAATACAGAAGAAGACCCAACAGGCCCTACCACATCACAATTAGATGTGAATGCAGTAGAAAAACTGGCGAAAAAATTAGAAAAAGAAGCGGTTGCAAAATCTGCTGCTGTAGCTGCTAACACTCAATCACCTGCTCCTACTATAGCTTCACAACAAGCTGATAGCACTGTATCTAGACCACCTGCTGCTGTAGATGCTAGAACTCAACCACCTGCTCCTACTATAGTTTCACAACAAGCTGATAGCACTGTATCTAGACCACCTGCTGCTGTAGATGCTAGAACTCAACCACCTGCTCCTACTGTATCCACTGGCACACAATCACCTGCTTCCACTGTAACTTCACAACAAGATGTATTTGTTTCAGGGCTAGTAGGTTCTTCATCTACTGGGGCTACATCTGTTGCTAATGTCACCGCTAAAACTCACCCCTCAGCTACTGTCATTCAACAATCCCCTAATGCACTTGTATCAACCTTAGTACCAGGAAATGCTGATAGCTCACATACTCATAGTAGTACTATACAACAACAATCTATTGCTCATGATAAGCCTACTAGTACATTTAATTTAGCAACGACACTAGTTACTGATGTACGCACAGCTGACGGGCCACCATTTAGATCACCTCAAACCCCAGCAACCAAAGTAACCACAGGAAAAGTAGGTACTATCGTTACAAACGAGAGATAGAGCTAGCGGAGCCAAATAATTCTAAGGTTTCTTGGACGTGAGTAGGAGGATCAGCAACAAAGTGTAAATTCTTGCCCATGAAGTCTCTAATAGAAATCTCACGCGCATGTAGATGCAATTTATTGCTAGCGCCACTAATAAACGCCTCTTTTCCGCCATATTTACCATCGCCTAAAATAGGCGTATTAAGGCTCATAGAGTGTACACGTAATTGATGAGTGCGGCCTGTTACTGGCGTCATCTCCAACCAAGCTACTTTTTTTGAGATACAATCAATCACTCGATATGTAGTAATAGCATCTTTACCATCTGCATAATCAATATCAGCCCTTTCCATGGCATCACTTTGTCTTTTAGCTATTGGAAGATTAACTGACCCTTCTTTTGCTCTAGGAACACCAACCACAATCGCCCAGTATTTTTTTACAATTGTTTTTTCCTTAAAACCTGCCGCAAGAAGCCTTGCAGCTTGATCTGTTCTAGCCAACAGAAAAATACCGCTAGTATCTTTATCCAAACGATGGACTAATTTTGGCTTTTGTTTTAGCTCAAATCTCAAATCATCTGCTAAATCATCAATGCTTATATTAATTTTGCTTCCACCTTGCACCGCTAGCCCATATGGCTTATTAAGCACAATGATGTGGTCGTCTTTATAAATAATATTATCCTTTAGCATCGCTAGTTTCTGGCGATAGGCTGAGTCCTTGTTTACAGTTCTTGCACCAGTGATAATAGGCCTTTCATCCCACTCCCTACTAATGGCAATTTTATCACCATTGACAACTTTAGCATCAATTGAGGTCTTGTCATCATTAAGCTTGATATATTTTTTACGAACGAATTTATGAATTAAGCTAACAGGAATATTAGGAAATTTCTTCTTCAACCACCGATCAATTCGTGACGGATCATATGCATTTTCAACAATTATCGTATTCATATTTTTTCAATAAATTAATTTTTACTTTATCCGATTTCTCTTGCAGCCGCAAGAGTGGCAAGCTTTGCCACTAGATTATACGCTGAGATCCTATCAGCACCACCTTCAATTAATGATAAATCATTAATGATTTCTGCCCCCTTGCTATTTAGATTGCTCAGATCATCTTTCATACTATTAGACCTAAAAAAACATTCCACTGGTTCACCATCTACTAAATAAATTAACGGCTCTGCTGCGTTGCCATTTACTTTACTAATCGTCTTTACCCCTTCTTGAACAATCACTTCAGAGTTTATTATACCATCTTTGATTACATTCATCTTATTTCTAATTTTTTTATTAATAGCATAAATATCATCACTGCTGGTTGCCGTCATAATACCCATACCATAAGTACCTCTTTCAGCTTTAACATAAACGTATGGTTCATCAGTAATACCGTATTCAGCATATTTTTTTTGCAAATGAAAGATTATTTTATCTACAGCAATAGCAACACAATCAATACCAATTTGTTCTTTAAAATTAATTTTAGCACAATGATGATAAGCAGTTGATAATAGAAATTTATCAATATTAAATTCTTGGCAAAAGTTGTCCAACACCTGATCATAAGTTATGAAATGAACTGATTTGGTGCGTTTGTGCCAACCATGTTTTACATCTGGAATTATGGGCTGTAGTAAATTTTGTAATTCTAATGGGATGCCCGAGGTTAAGTCTGTATTTAGAAGAATAAGATCGGGAATAAATCCATTATCCTTTACCAACTGGTCACCTGCTCTTCTGACATACGATATTTGTAAATTTGGTGCATTATTTCTAATTTCGTCTAACACATCATGCTCAACTCTAAGAAGAGCAATTTCAACAACAAAACCAGCTTGCTCTAAAATAGATTTTAAAGCAGCAACATTAGCAAAATAAAAATTATTACGAGAATAATTCTCGGGAATTATCAAAATTTTTTTACATTCGCTATAATATTTTTGAATATGACTTTTAGCATTTACAACTGCTTGCTTTAGACCATCGGATGTAAGATTATTGAACCCAGCTGGAAATAAATTAGTATCAACCGGTACAATTTTATACCCTGAATCACGGATATCAACAGAGCTATAAAAACAACTTTGAAGATTTTTATATTGCCTAGTAAACCAATCATTTATCTTTGCTTCTTGACTAACGATTAAAGTTTGTAGTATTTCAGTGATTGTTTTCATAACATTAACTCCTTTAAGTCCTTGGTGGTAAATCCATATCACCAATTACAAATTGTAAACAACCAACAACAAATAATGCAGCTGTTTCTGCTCGCAATATTCTTGATCCTATATGAGTAGATATTACTTTTTTATCATTATTCAAGAGCAATCTCTCCTGAGAGGTAAAACCGCCCTCTGGCCCTACTAATATTATATAGTTTTTATTATCTTCAAGCATAGAGAGGCTTTTCTTTAATGAATTCTCCTGTTCTTGTTCATTACAAAATATTACAGAATCTGCAATATTAAGATTGTCTAAAGCCGAAGATAATTTATTAAGGGAAAATAATTTTGGTATAGTTAGTCTTTCAGATTGTTCAGCAGCTTGATGGATATAGCTTTCCATTTTTTCTGTATTAATATCTCTAACTATAGTACGTTCAGTCAATACTGGTATTAATCTATCTACCCCGAGTTCTACTGCCTTTTCTACAAGAAAGTGCAGTTTATCTTGTTTAATAGGAGCAAACATTAGTGAAACTCTACCAGAAGGCTGGCTCCTACGCAGCTGCTTCTCAAGGCTAATGTATAATTTATTTTTCTCAATATGATCTATTTTAGCTAACCATTCTCCATATTGGGCATTGAATATCCTGATCTGATCCCCTGCTTTAGCTCTAAGCACATGCAACAGATGATGTAATTTTTTATCATCAAGAATAATTGAAGCAGAAGTAAAATTTTCTGGGCAATATACACGTTTTAAATTATAATAGCTCTGTTCAGTCATTTTTCTAACCAATAATAATTGATAATTATAGATGAAAGAAACTAATAAACCATCAAATAATATAGACAAAGAAATTGAGATTGGTAGTCAATCCGGACCAGAACCAACAAGATATGGTGATTGGGAAAAAAATGGCAGAGTTACAGACTTCTAGAAACTAATTTCTTACAATTAACTCTTTCTTAAGACTTATACTCTATTCTTACATGAGTAAACCGTTTTTTGTAGGAGATATAATTATGTTAAAAGGTAAAAATGCTATTATAACTGGATCAACTAGTGGAATTGGATTGTCAATTGCTCACTCTCTCGCCGAACAAAATTGCAACATAATGTTTAATGGATTCGGGGATATCAATGAAATCAACAAGTTAAAAGATGAGTTTCACTCTAAATATAAAATAAAAACTGATTATAGTGCTGCTGATATGACCAAACCAGATCAGATCGCAAGTATGGTAAAACAAGCTGAAAGTGAATTTGGCAGTGTTGATATTTTAGTTAATAACGCTGGTATTCAACATGTAGCTGCTACAGAAGATTTTCCAGATGAAAAATGGAATGCTATTATTGCCATCGATCTATCTGCAAGTTTTCATACAATAAAACATACTTTGCCAGGAATGCAAAAACGTAAATTCGGCAGAATAATAAATATCGCTTCAGCACACGGATTAGTTGCGTCAATACATAAATCAGCATATGTAGCAGCAAAACATGGATTGGTTGGCCTAACAAAAGTAGTGGCTCTAGAAAATGCAGAATCACCAATCACTTGCAATGCTATTTGCCCAGGATGGGTTAAAACTCCTTTAGTTGAAAAACAAATTGAGGCTCTTGCTAAAGAAAAAAAATTATCATTACAAGATGCAGAAAAATTCTTACTTACAGAAGGACAACCATCGTTAAGATTTGTTAGTCCAGAAGAAATTGGAGGACTAGTTGTATTTTTATGTAGTAACTCAGCAGTAAATATTACCGGCAGTAGCTGTCTTATAGATGGTGGTTGGACAGCACGTTAGTAAATGGAATCATAAGAATGAAAAAGATTAATCTAGCATTACAAGGTGGTGGATCTCATGGAGCATATACTTGGGGAGTATTGGATCGATTACTAGAAGAAAAAGAATTAGAAATAGAAGGTATAAGTGGTACTAGTGCAGGCGCAATGAATGCAGCTATATTGGTTAATGGCTATGAAAAAAATGGTCGCGCTGGAGCCAAAAAAGAATTAGAAGAATTTTGGCATAAAATCTGTGAATTAGGAAAGATAAGCCCAGTTAGACAAATGCCAATAGATCGTATGACCAACGGTTGGAACCTTGACTGGTCACTAAGCTATAACTACTTTGATATGGTTACAAGATTATTCTCACCTTATGAAATTAACCCAGTGAATATCAACCCTCTCCAAACCATCTTAGAAGAAACTCTAGATGTTGAATTATTAGGTAAATCTAATAAAATAAAGTTATTTATTTCTACAACGAATGTAAAAACTGGACGTTCACGAGTATTTAATAGTGACGAGATTACAGTTAAAGTACTACTTGCTTCCGCTTGTTTACCCTGGCTATTTCAAGCTATTGAAATAGATGGTGACTATTATTGGGATGGCGGGTATATGGGTAATCCATCTTTATGGCCATTGATCTATGGATGCGAATCCCGCGATATCCTTCTGATACAAATTAACCCATTAATTAGAGCAAAACTTCCTGTTAAAGCGCATGAAATTACCAATAGAATCAGTGAAATTAGTTTTAATGCAAGTTTAGTTGCAGAAATGCGTGCAATCCATTTTGTATCAAAAATGGTCAACCATAACGCGTTAGACAAAAATATTTATAAAAACCTACATTTACATATGATTGAATCCTCAGAAGCAATGCAAGAGCTTAATGCATCAAGCAAGCTAAATACCAGCTGGCAATTTTTTATCTTTCTTAAAGAAATTGGACGCAATGCTGCTGAAAGATGGCTTAAAGATAACTATAGTTTTATAGGCACTGCTTCATCTCTTGACATTGAGCAAGTATTCTTCCCAGCAATGCACGAACAACATCCTTATATAGATGAAGTAGAACCACGCCACCCACTGGAATTGCCTGAAACTATATTGAAGAAAAAGCCGAATTGATTCCACAGACGCTTGTAAAGTCTACGAAAATCATTATACTGTGCAGATTAACAATCAAAGTGTAGGAATTAATGGCAAAAGAAGAGCTAATTCAATTTAAGGGCAAAGTAATGGAATTATTGCCTAACGCAATGTTTAGGGTAACATTAGAAAATGGGCATGAAGTGATTGCACATACTTCCGGCAGAATGCGTAAAAACCGTATTAGAATTTTGGTAGGAGACGATGTAACCGTTGAAATGACACCATATGATTTAACTAAAGCAAGAATTATTCTTCGCCACAAAATCTAAGATTAAACATGAAAAATTCTTCTTTACCTCTTATCCTTGCCTCAGGCTCTAAGAGTAGAATGGCTTTATTACATGATGCCGGTTTTAAAGTAGATAAAGTGCTGATATCCAATACCGACGAATCCCATTATAAAAAAGAAACCCCAAGAAATTATGTATTACGAGTGGCTAAAGAAAAGCTCTTAGCTGTTGCTGCTCAACTAAGCGATGCTATAGTCATATCTGCTGATACCACAGTAGTTTGTGGTGCAAAATTCTTAGATAAAACCGATGATGATGATGTACTACGCAAGTATTGGAAATTGCTTTCAGGAAGAAGACATCAAGTTCATACAGGAGTTTGTTGTGCAAAAATCATTAATGGGGTAATAACAAAAATACAATGTAAAGCAGCGGTAACGATTGTGCAGTTTGTGCGTTTGACAAACGAAGAAATAGAAAGTTACATACATAGCGGTGAAGGACGAGGAAAAGCTGGCGGCTGTTCAATACTTGGTATTGCAGGAAGATATGTAAAATTTATTCGCGGTACACATACAAATATTGTAGGATTACCGATTCAATTAACAACACAAATGCTTAAGTCCATTGGTAATTAATTTGAATTAACGGAGAAAAATATGGCAGGACATTCAAAGTTTAAAAATATTCAACATCGTAAAGGCGCACAGGATGCAAAAAGGGCAAAACAATTCACTAAATTAATTCGTGAGATTACTACGGCAGTTAGAACTGGACAGCCTGACCCCAACTTTAACCCACGTTTGCGCGCTGGCATTGCTACTGCTAGAGCAGCAAATTTACCAAAAGACAGAATTGAAGCTGCAATTAAAAAAGGTTCTTCATCACATGAAGGCGATAATTTCACCGAAATTCGTTATGAAGGATATGCACCTGGTGGAGTAGCGTTGATTGTTGAAACTTTAACTGATAATAAAAACCGTACCGCTTCTGATGTTAAAATGTGTTTTAATAAAAATGATGGTAACCTTGGAGAGCCTGGAAGCGTTAGTTTTATGTTTGATCGGGTTGGGCTAATTAGATTTGAACGAGAGGGTCTAAGTGAAGAATCAGTGCTTAATGAAGCAATTGAAGCTAGAGCTGATGATTGTGAATCAGAAGATGAAATGCACGAAATTTATTGCGCTCCTGATCTATTCAATGAAGTAAGAGATCATTTATCTAAGAAATTTGGTGATCCTGATTTAGCAAGACTATCTTGGAAACCAAAAAATCTAGTTGAAATCACTGATGTCGAAATCGCCGAAACTTTGTTGAAACTAATTGATGCATTGGAAGATAGTGATGATGTACAATATGTGTGTGGCAATTACATTATCTCTGATTCAATAGCTGATAAAATAAAAATTTAGCATGCATGAAAAATTCGACCAAATAGTGATGGGTGTTGATCCTGGTCTTAATAGCACTGGCTGGGGCATAGTTGCATCACAAGGTAGTAAATTAGTTTATTTAGCCAGTGGCATTATAAAAATTAGCTTAAAACTATCATTAGCTGCAAAATTACTCGTTATTTATAAAGAAATATCCAATCAAATTGAACAACATCAGCCCAAAGGATTTGCAATTGAAGAGACTTATGTAAACGACAACCCATCAACTTCATTAAAGCTAGGGCAAGCAAGAGGCGTAGCAATATTAGCTGCAGCTAATATTAATTTAGAAGTATTTGAATATGCACCAAGATTTGTAAAAAAAGCTATAGTTGGAAAAGGTAATGCTGATAAAATTCAAGTTGCAGCAATGATCAATCATTTACTACATCATAAAATTGCTGACCATAATGAATCTGATGCTATCGCAATTGCAATTTGTCATATCAACTGTCATAAATTTTATTCAAAATTAAAAGATGGAAAAGATTATTAAAAACAAGCTTGTTGCATTATCTCCGATCAAATTAGAATTGATTAACGAAAGCCATAAGCATGCAGGGCACGCCGGCTGGAATAATTCCGGCAACACTCATTTCAATCTCCTAATTGTTTCTGACGCATTCATTAATCAAACCAAAATTCAACGTCATAAAATGATTTATCAACTACTGGCAGAAGAACTAAAAGATCAAGTTCACGCATTATCTATTCGAGCATTTACGAAAGACGAATGGAAAGAAATTCACTAAGATTATAAACTACATCCTATATGTGATTACCTCTTTAGTTGAAACGAGAATGTTGGTAAAATATTTTCTCTAGAACTTCTGCTAAGAAGTTGTGATACTCCCACTGTGTTTCAACTAATAATACACAATAACTGCTTTCCTCTTGCTTGGATTGTGTTTTTATCATAGCTTTAATACATAATATTTTTATCAGAGGAGATTATTATGAAAGTAGCCGAGAAGATGGATATGAAAGAAGTTATTGATGATATATTAAGCTTACCAAGGGCAATGCAGGCCGAAAAAATAGAGGCGCATTCTAAAGATGAAGGGTTTTTGAAAGAATTTGCTGCAGTGTTAGTACCTTTAGCAGAAGATAAAGGCTATAAGGCTGGGGCACTTAAGCAATATAGCAAATTGCCTGCCTCAATGCTAAAGGTACTAACACTGCAGCTTTTAAAGCAATTCCCGGAAGTGCCTGACACAAGATTAGCCTTAGATAGAGAATTTCTCAGCACAAAAGAAAAGATGAACGCAATTATTGATGATTTAAATGCCGATCGTATTCCTATATCAAGGCTTCACGAATTATTACATGTAAATTTTTTTGATAATGATCGTAGCTATACACAGGAGGGTAAAGAAATCCCAGGTGCAATCTCCAGAACATTTCTAGGTTATGCATTACCTAAAATTGCGGATCTGGATGTATTTTTAGATGATATGAAAGAACAATTAGGAGATAAAGAGTTTGATTCATATATGAACACGCCAAATTACCTCAGCGCTGATCTCAAAGTGTCTGTTGGTGATTTATATTTAAAAGATTATGGTCCAATAAATTCACTTGAAAGAGCAGCATTAACTGAAGATAAGAAGAAGATTCTACGGGA
>CAMCSP010000018.1 GCA_945877755.1 Rickettsia typhi
ATATAATTTCAATTTTATCAAAATTGTATCACTGGAGGTCAGATCTTCAAAGATAATTTTAAAATTATATAAACACCAAATAATTATCACTTTTCAATTTATAAAAGTCATATCTTTAGATCCTAGCCCCCACTTTTAGATGCTCTCCAGGTAGAGCAGAGGGTTATATATGAATTGCCCCACCACCAACTGCCAGTGCAGCTTCTTTCACCGCTTCATTCAGAGTTGGGTGAGCATGGCAAGTGCGTGCTATGTCTTCAGCCGAAGCTGAGTATTCCATCGCCAAAACAGCTTCCGCAATAAGCGTGCCAGCATCAGGACCAATAATATGAACCCCTAAAACTTTGTCAGTTTTTTTACATGCCAAAATCTTTACAAACCCTTCTGTAGAGCCAATTGCTCGTGCACGGCTATTCGCCATAAATGGGAATTTACCAACAGCGTAGTCTACACCAGCTTCTTGCAGCTCTTCTTCTGTTTTGCCAACAGTAGCAACTTCTGGCCAGGTGTAAATCACACCAGGTATCGCATTATAATTAACATGACCGGCTTGACCAGCGATTAACTCAACAACAGCAACACCTTCTTCTTCTGCTTTATGCGCAAGCATCGGTCCCGCAATAACATCACCAATTGCATATATACCGCTAACATTGGTTCCAAAATTCTCATTAACTAAAACTCTGCCTCTATTATCAATAGCCACACCCAATTCTTCTAATCCAAGGCCTTGAGTATGAGCTTTTCTTCCAATTGCCACCAAAAGAACATCAGTAGTGATTTTTTCTTTTTGACCACCACTTGCTGAATCAACTTCTAACTCAACTCCATTTTTGGAATTAGTCGCTGACAAAACTTTGGTGCTTAACCTAAATTTCATGCCTTGTTTTTCAAGAGATTTTTGTAAATTTTTAGCCACTTCTTTGTCCATCGCCGGAACAATTCGGTCTAAAAACTCTATAACTTCAACTTCAGCACCTAATCTTAGCCACACTGATCCCATCTCTAAACCAATATAACCTGCACCGATCACTATCATTTTTTTAGGAACTTTTTTCAAAGATAAAGCACCAGTAGAAGTAACAATATGCTCTTCATCAACAGTAATTCCAGGGATATTTATACTATCAGACCCGGTTGCTATAATTATATTCTTGCCCTGTATTTGCTCAGATTTTTTATTATTTTGATATTCTACAACATTATTAGCTAAAATCTTGCCTTCACCGATGAAATAACTAACTTTGTTTTTTTTAAATAAACCTTCAATTCCTTTAGTAAGATCTAAAACAACCTTATCTTTACGAGCAAGTAAAGTGTTTAAATCAAGCGATAGTTTTTCGCATTTGATCCCATGATGAGCAAATTCAGCTTTTGCTTCCGCATATTTCTCCGATGAATCTAGCAATGCTTTTGAAGGTATACAGCCAACATTTAAACAAGTGCCGCCTAAAGAACCACGCTTTTCTATACAAGCTGTTTTAAGCCCCAATTGCGCAGCTCGGATTGCCGCAACATATCCACCAGGACCACCACCAATTACAACAACGTCAAATTGCTCCATAAACTCAAACCCTTATAAATCAAATAACAAACGATCTGGGAATTCAATATTTTCTTTTACTCGTACCAAGAACGTTACCGCTTCTTTACCATCAACAAGTCTATGATCATAAGAAAGAGCAATATACATCATTGGCCTAGCTTCAATCTTACCAGCAACTACTACTGCTCTATCCTGAGTTTTATGCATTCCCAAAATGCCTGATTGAGGCGGGTTAATGATTGGCGTGGATAAAAGCGACCCATAAGTTCCACCGTTAGTTATAGTGAAAGTTCCACCGGTTAGATCTTGCATTGTTAATTTACCATCACGAGCTTTTTTAGCTAAATTAGCTATTTTTATTTCTATTTCTGCAAATGAAAGCCTATCAGCATCACGTATAACCGGAACTACTAATCCCTGTTCTGTACCAACCGCAATGCTTATATCATAATGGTTTTTATAAATAATATCTTCACCATCTATTTCAGCATTAACTGCGGGTATTTCCTTCAAAGCAGCAACTACAGCTTTAACAAAAAAGGACATAAAACCAAGCTTAACATTGTGTTTTTTGGTGAAAGCTTCCTGATGCTTGCCACGTAATTGCATAATGTTAGTCATATCTACTTCGTTAAAGGTAGTAAGCATTGCCGCTGTATTTTGTGACTCCTTTAGTCTCTCAGCAATTCTTTTACGCAACCTTGTCATTTTAACTCGTTCTTCACGCACCCCATGCGTCACGGGAGAACCAGAATCTAAAACATTCAATACATCACCTTTTATAATTCTACCATCTTTACCGGTGCCTGATATTTCACTGGCACTAAGATTATTCTCAACCACCATTTTTCTAACAGCAGGAGATAATTCCTCTTTTTTACTAGCCTCAACAACTGCTGGCTTAGCAATAACTTCCGGCTTTGATTCTTGTTTTTTTTCAGCTTCAGCCGCTACAGCACCTTCCTTAATAGAACCCAATATAGCTCCTATAGTAACGGTGTCGCCTTCTTTAAATAGAATTTCTGTCAGCACACCATCAGCTTCAGCTGACACCTCTAAAGCAACCTTATCAGTTTCCAACTCTATCAGAACTTCATTTTTTTTAACAGCATCGCCTTTTTTCTTATACCATTTGGCAATAGTTGCTTCTGTTACTGACTCACCTAAAGATGGAACTTTGATTTGTACGGTCATTTTTACTCCTATTACGAATTAACAGCTTCTTTTATTAAAGCTTCCTGAAACTTACGATGAGTAGAGCTATATCCATCAGAAGTTGAAGCATATGCGGTTCTACCAACGTACCTTATCATACCTTTAATTTTACATTCTATCATCAAATTATTTATTTGTGGCTGCAAAAAACGCCAAGCCCCCATGTTCTCGGGCTCTTCCTGACACCATATAATCTCAGCATTCTTATATTTAGACAACTCTTCCTGTAATTTTAATTTAGGGAAAGGATAAAGCTGCTCTAATCTAATTAATGCCACATCATTAATTTTATTAACTTCCCTATATTCCAATAACTCATAATAAATCTTACCGCTACATAATATAACTTTTTTAGGGTTAGGTATTGTTGCTATTTCCGAAATAACAGTTTTAAATTCTGTGTTTTCTGCCAAATCTTCAAGGGAAGAAACTGCTAATTTATGTCTCAATAATGACTTTGGTGCCATTATCATCAAAGGCTTGCGATAATTACGATGAATCTGGCGTCTCAACACATGAAAATAAGAAGCGGGAGTAGTACAATTTACTACCTGGATATTATCTTCAGCACATAGCTGTAAAAACCTTTCCAATCTTGCAGAGCTATGTTCTGGACCCTCACCTTCATAAGCATGAGGCAATAATAATACTATGCCGCTTGACCTTAACCATTTTGATTCAGCAGATGAAATAAACTGATCTATGATGATCTGTGCACCGTTAGCAAAATCCCCATATTGACCTTCCCATAATACTAGATTATTAGGATTTGCAGTGCTGTAACCATATTCAAATCCCATCACCGCATATTCAGATAAATTACTATTAATCACCTCATATGTTCCTTGGCTGTTTGCTAAATGATTTAATGGGACATATAATGAATCATTTTCCTGATCAATTAATATACTATGTCTTTGTGAGAAAGTTCCCCTTTCACTATCTTGACCACTAAGCCTTACATTGGTTTCCTCTAATAACAACGAACCAAATGCTAAAGCTTCGGCAGTTGCCCAGTTTATATTTTTGCCGACTTCCATCATCTGCTTTCTGGCTTCTAGCTGCTTAGTAATTTTGTTATTTACTGCTATCTCTTCTGAAACCTCACAAAGCTTTAGACCGATAGTTTTTAATTCTGAGATTTTTACACCTGTAGTTTTATCTAAAGCCTTACCCAAATGAAAATTGCCCAAATTAGACCACAAACCTTCAAACCAATCTGCTTTTTTAGGCTTAAAAGTTTTTGCTTCTATTAAATCCTGTTCTAATTTATCTTTAAATGCAGCTTTATAATTATCGTAATATTGATCATCAATCACTTTAGCTGCTAATAGTTCCTTAGAGTAAATTTTTCCGGGAGTTTCTAAGGTTGAAATTTTTTTATACATAGAAGGTTGAGTAAATCTTGGCTCATCCATTTCATTATGTCCATAAAGCCTGTAACACATAACATGTATAACCACGTCTTTACCAAACTTATTACGATATTCTGTAGCTATTCTTGTAACTTTTACCACCGCCTCAGCATCATTACCATTCACGTGAAAGATCGGCACTTTTATTATCTTTGCGACTTCAGATGGGTAGCGACTAGCTCTAGAATTTTTTGCAGTGGCAGTAAACCCAACCTGATTATCAACGATAATATGAACTATACCACCAACATTATATCCCTCTAGATCACTAAGCATCAAAGATTCTGCAACCACACCTTGTCCGGAAAAAGAAGCATCTCCATGAACTAATATACCTATCACGTCATGTCTTTTTTTATCTCCTAGTAAGTCTTGTCTAGCTCTGACCTGACCAGCAACCACTGGATTAACAGCTTCAAGATGAGAAGGGTTAGGCATCATTGAGAGATGTATTTTTTTACCTTTAATTTCCTCCCCTTTAGAGAACCCCATGTGATATTTCACATCCCCAGATAAACCTAAACCATCAGGAAAAGGAATTCCACCTTGAAATTCTGATAACATAGCAACATAAGATTTACCAAGAACTTTAGTTAAGGAATTTAATCTGCCTCTATGCGCCATTCCTATAATTGCTTCTTTTACATTATCAGCAGCCGCTATGTTTATAGCCCATTGCATAGAAATTATAGAATTGTCAGCGCCCTCAACAGAAAATCTTTTAGCTGAAGGAAATTTCGTGTGCAGAAATTGCTCAAAACTTTCTACCTCAATTAAACTTTTTAAAATATTCTCGCGATCATCTTTAGATAATTCAGTCTGATCATTATAATTTTCGATACGATCAGTTAACCATTTTAACTGATTACAATTAGTGATATGAGCTAACTCGTACCCAATATGAGCGGAGTATGTTTTTTTAAGCTGTTTTTCTAAATTACGAATAGTTATTGATTTGCCATCGCAAATTACTGTTGTATCTAAATCTTGGCCAGTTATACCAAAACTTTCTAAATCCAACGACAAATCTTGTTCTATTGGCAATTTTTCTAACTCTAAAGGATCTATTTCTGCTAAGAAATGGCCTCTTTCCCGATAAGCATTAACCAACATTTTAGCGCGCAAATCTAAACAATTGCCACTATTAATGCCTGTAACAGCAGGGGCAGATTTTTGATTAGTTACTTTGTAAAAATTATGATGAGCTTGTATAGATTTTATTGCTTCTTGAGGATTGTTTTCGTTTAAGCCAGCAAAAACATCCTGCCAATCTTTACTTATAGATGTTTTGTCCTGCAAGTAATTAGCATATAACTCTTCCAAATAAGCTGCATTAGTGCCAAATAAAAAAGAGCTCTTTAAAAATTTATCATTACTCATTTAGTGATTTTTCATTATTTTAAATAAAGTATTGCCTATCTCAGCAGGAGATTCTGCAACAGCAATGTTAGCTCTTCTAAAAGCTTCTAACTTGTCTTCAGCTCCACCCTTACCACCAGAAATTATAGCACCAGCATGCCCCATTCTTTTTCCTGGAGGTGCAGTAACCCCAGCTATAAATCCAACTATTTTTTTCTTAGTTTTAGATAAACGCACAAACTCAGCAGCTTCTTCCTCTGCAGAACCACCAATCTCACCAATTATTATTATTGATTCTGTTTTATCATCCCTTAAAAACATCTCGATACAATCAATAAAATTAGTGCCATTTATTGGATCGCCACCTATACCAATACAAGTTGACTGACCTAGTCCAACAGCTGTTGTTTGGGCTACGGCTTCATAAGTCAAAGTTCCAGACCTTGAAACAATACCAACCTTACCAGGCATATGAATATGACCGGGCATAATACCGATTTTACATTCTCCTGGAGTAATTACCCCTGGACAGTTAGGTCCAATTAGGCGTGTTTTAGATGTTACTAAAGCACTTTTTACTCTCATCATATCCAAAACTGGTATCCCCTCAGTGATACAAATCACCAAAGCAATTTCAGCTTCTATCGCTTCCATAATCGAATCAGCTGCAAAAGCTGGCGGAACATAAATTACAGACGCATCCGCCCCTGTACTCTCTTTGGCTTCTTCAACGGTGTCAAATATAGGTAAATCCAGATGCACGCCACCGCCTTTACCCGGCGTCACACCACCAACCATTTTTGTACCATATGCGATGGCTTGCTCTGAATGGAAAGTACCTTGTGACCCAGTGAATCCTTGACAAATCACTTTAGTGTTTTTATTAATTAATATCGCCATTATTTTGCCTTATCTAAACGGTTTTTATTGATAACACAGCTTTACGAGCAGCATCTGCTAAATCGTCCGCTGAAATAATTTTTAAACCAGACTCATCAAGCATTTTTTTTCCTAATTCAAAATTCGTACCAGCTAAACGCACTACTATTGGCACATTAACTCCGACTTCTTTTGCAGCGCTAATAATACCCTCAGCAATTATATTGCAACGCATTATACCACCAAAAATATTGATCAATAGAGCTTTAACGTTAGAGTCAGATAAAATGATCTTAAATGCCTCAGCAACCCTTTCTTTAGTTGCACCTCCGCCAACATCAAGGAAGTTTGCAGGCTCTGCTCCATAGAGCTTGACTATGTCCATAGTTGCCATAGCAAGACCAGCTCCATTAACCATGCAACCAATAGCACCATCCATTTTAACGTAATTTAGTTCTGAACGCTGAGCACGCAATTCTAATGGATCTTCCTCATCTTCATCGCGCATTTTTGCAATCGCTTTTTGTCTAAACAATGCATTGTCATCAAAATTAAGCTTTGCATCTAACGCTATAAACTCACCCTCTGTTGTTAAAACCAACGGATTTATCTCTATTTGACTTGCGTCTGTTTCAACAAAAACTTTGTATAATTTTGGAATGAAAGCAACAAAATTTTTTAACTTATCATCTCTGAGCCCCAGCTGAAATCCTAGCTTTCTGGCATGAAATGGCCATAATTGATTTTTTACGCTTACCTTGATTATTTGATCAGGATGGCTTTCTGCAACCTCCTCAATATCTACGCCACCTTCTGTAGAAGCAATAAACACCAAAGAACTCGTAACTCTATCTAAAATCAAACTAAGATAATATTCTTTTTCAATATTTGAACCTTCTTCGATATAAACTCTGCGAACTTTTTGCCCTTTAGGCCCAGTCTGATGAGTGACAAGCGTAACACCAAACATTTCCTTAGCAATTTTTATCGCTTCTTGATGGGATCTTGCTAATTTCACACCGCCAGCTTTACCTCTGCCACCAGCATGAATTTGAGCTTTCACCACTAAAACTTCACTATTTAATTTAGCAACCGCCTCCTCTACCTCATCAGGCTTAAAGGCCACCTGACCAAAAGGCACGGATATGCCGTATTGTCTAAAAATTTCTTTCGCTTGATATTCATGAACGTTCATTTCTTTCCCTTACTAAAGCTTAACTGCCTGCATCAAATCACGAACAGACTCTACAGATTTATCAAACGCCGACTTTTCTTCTGCGCTAAGTTCTATCTCTATAATTTTTTCTACACCTTTTGCACCTATAATCACGGGCACACCAACATACAACTCCCTCACTCCGTATTCTCCATTTAAATAAGCAGCACACGGCAAAACTCTTTTTTGATCAAGAAGATAAGACTGCGCCATAGAAATAGCTGAGCTAGCAGGAGCATAAAATGCCGAGCCCGTTTTGAGCAACTGGACAATTTCAGCACCACCATCTCTAGTTCTTTGAATAATGGCATCCAACTTTTCTTTTGTTGTAACCCCAGTTTTGATGAGATCGCCAATAGGCACCCCCCCAACAGCAGTGTACCTTGCTAAAGGAACCATGCCATCGCCATGACCACCTAAAACAAAAGATGTAACATTGTTTACAGAAATATTTAATTCCTGGCTTAAAAAATAATTAAATCTTGAGGAATCTAATACTCCAGCCATGCCAACCACCTTGTTATGTGGCAAACCAGAAACTTCTTTCATAACCCAAACCATAACATCAAGCGGGTTAGTTACAACTATTACAAAAGCATTAGGCGCATATTTTTTTATGTTTTCAGCAACTATCTTGATGATTCCTGTATTAATTGCAACCAAATCATCTCTGCTCATCCCTGGTTTTCTAGGAATCCCCGCCGTAACAATAACAACATCTGAATTTTTGATATCTTCATAATTACAAGTTCCAATTACAGAGCAATCAAACCCTTCAACAGCGGAGCTTTGGGAAATGTCCAAAGCCTTGCCCTGAGGCACACCTTCAACGACATCTAGCAACACTACGTCCGCAAGCTTTTTTAGAACTATAAGATGCGCGAGAGTGCCACCAATATTGCCAGCGCCTATTAAAGATATTTTCTTTCTATTGGACATACTTCTTCTCCCTCTATTAACTCAACTAATAGATTCTATTAGTTTTTCTAAAAAAATTCAATTAAGAATTCATGGAATCAAAGAAATCGTTGTTGTTTTTTGTTTGTTTTAATTTTTCAATCAAGAAATCCATAGCATCAACACCGCCCATAGGCATCAAGATTCTTCTTAACATCCATAACTTAGACAATACGCCTTTGTCATAAAGCAAGTCCTCTTTACGTGTACCAGACTTAGTAACATCAATAGCTGGAAACACTCTTTTGTCAGAAATTTTCCTATCTAAGATAATTTCTGAGTTACCAGTACCCTTGAATTCTTCAAATATGACCTCATCCATTCTCGATCCGGTTTCAACCAATGCAGTAGCAATTATTGTTAACGAACCACCAAACTCTATGTTTCTTGCCGCTCCAAAAAATCTTTTTGGTCTTTGTAGAGCATTGGAATCAACACCCCCAGACAAAACCTTTCCTGAAGAAGGAACCACTGCGTTATAAGCTCGCGCTAGTCTTGTAATATTATCAAGCAAAATCACTACATCTCTTTTCTGCTCTACTAATCTTTTAGCTTTTTCTATAACCATCTCAGCAAGCTGAATATGCCTTGTAGCCGGCTCATCAAAAGTTGAACTTACTACCTCTCCTTTTACTGACCTTGTCATATCTGTCACTTCTTCCGGTCTTTCATCAATTAGCAACACTATAAGAACAACCTCCGGATGATTTGCTGCAATAGAGTGAGCTATGTTTTGCATCAACATAGTTTTACCTGTTCTTGGCGGAGCAACAACTAACGCGCGCTGCCCTTTACCAAGAGGGCAAATTAAGTCAATAACTCTAGAACTATAGTCTTTGCTGTTATTCACTTCCAAATTCAATCTTTCATTTGGGTAGAGTGGCGTTAAATTGTCAAAATTTACTCTATGTGCAATTTTATCAGGGGCGTCATTGTTGATCTCTGTAACTTTCAATAGAGCAAAATATCTTTCACCTTGTTTAGGAGCTCTTATTTGCCCATTAACAGTATCACCAGTTCTTAAACCAAATCTTCTAATCTGGCTTGGAGAAACATAAATATCATCTGGACCAGCTAAATAGTTAGCTTCTGGAGACCTTAAAAATCCAAAGCCATCGCCTAAAACCTCCAACACACCTTCACCAACAATTGACCCTCCTTGCTCGGCCAGCTTCTTTAAAATAGAAAAAATTAAGTCCTGCTTAAGCATAGAGCTTGGATTCTCCACTCCGTAACTCTCAGCAATATCTTGAATTTCTTTCGGGTTTTTCTTTTTTAATTCTCTGAGGTGAATGAAGTTATTGTTGTTATTAACAATGGCTTCGACTGGACTATTATCTTTGGCTTCGACGGGGGTATTATCTTTAAGTTCTGTTTGATCTGTCATGTAAATATATCTTTGATTAATATTGTTAGAATGGTTCAGACAACAACATCAGCAAGTGCCCTAAAGCACATTATAATTTTGTTGATTTGAAAAAGAACGGACGAAAATCCCATTTCTTACTCTGAAGATTAGCAAAACACTCAAATGATGTCAACTAACTTTTTATTATCCTTAATATTTGTCAATTCTCAAACGGCTTAACCACTACCATACTCACTATAATTATGAAGAAAACCACCGGCACTTCATTTATAATTTTATAAAACTTGGCGGGCTTTTTATTTTGCCCTTTGACAAAATCTTTGCGCCATTTTGCCAAAAGTCCATGAAAAGCTAATAATATTACTACTGCCAACATTTTTATATGGAACCAAACCCCAAGGGATCGAAAACCGTATATATCTGCAAGAAGCAATCCTAGAATTAGAGTAGCAATCATAGCTGGATTAATGATAATACGCAGCAATCTTGACTCCATAACCTGAAAAGTTTTGTCCTGCTCAGAACCAACCTTTACTTCCGCATGATATGCATAAAGACGTGGCAAATAAAACATTCCAGCCATCCATGAAGTCATAGCAACAATGTGAAAAGTCTTAATCCATTCATAATAATTACTTAACATCTAGACTCTCCTTATACCTGTTTATACATTCACAAAACTGTTTTGGACAAGCTCTCTTTAGACCGCTTGAAATAACAACATCTTTACTGCCAGCCCGAAGGTTAGATAATTTTAGAGTTGTTTTTGTCAAAGACTCAATAAACAATTCATCCACTCCTAATGCCTCAGTCCGATAATATCCTTTCAACCCTATTTTATCAGCCAGTTCTTTATATTGTATGTCGAGTTCATACAATGTTTCAGAATGTTCGGAAACAAAGGCTATAGGAACAATAATTACGGCAAATCCTTCTTCTGCAGCTCTTTGAATTTCGCTCTCTGTGTTTGGCTCAAGCCACTTCATTGGCCCAACCTTGCTTTGATAGCAAACAACATATTCAACAGACAGTTTTTTCATTATCGCCTCAACCGTTTTTTCTATCTGCCATTGATATGGATCCCCTTTTTCTATAACTGACTTTGGCAATCCATGCGCTGAAAATAATATCCTGATCTTCTTGTCTTTGTTTTTTACCTTTTGATATAAAGATTTTATTTTTTCTAAATGAGCTTCGATAAAGAAGCTGTCGTCGTAATAACAACACACCGCTTTTATGGGCACATTTTTTAAATTTTTCTTAAAATCATCGATTGAAGATTTGGTAGTGGTAGTAGAAAATTGTGGATATAGAGGCAAAAGCAAAACCTCGTCTGCACCAAAAATCTTTATTTCTTCAACAACCTCCCAACTAAACGGGTGCCAATATCGCATTGACACAAAAACTTTAAACCCGACTTTTTTTTGAACTGTCATTAATGACTTCTCTAAAGCTTTAGCCTGTAATTTTGTTAATTCCAATAGTGGTGAGCCCCCACCAATATTACTATAAATATTTTTCGTTTTTCCTGACCGTGTTGAAGAAATAATTTTGGCAATTAGCCATCTGAAAGGGTTTGGTAAATTAATTATTGCCTTGTCATTAAATAGGTTGAATAAAAACCCTTTAACTCCTTCTAAGCTATCCGGGCCTCCTAAATTAAGTAAAACTACTGCTGTTTTTTTCATTAGTTTTTTCTAACGGAGTCTACTAAAAATTGTACATTTCCTAAAGGAGTGTTAGGTAGTATGCCATGACCTAAATTAAAAATAAAAGGTTTTTTAAGATTGTTTTTTATTTTCATAATTTGTTCGTACAAAATTTCTTGATTGTTTGAAAGTAGATATATTGAATCTAAGTTGCCCTGAACAACTTTAGTTCTTTGCAAGTTGTTTGCCATGTAGTCTATGGGGACATACTGATCTACACTAACAACGTCTATTTTTGTGCGCTTTGCAAATTCTTCGTATAAGAATCCCGCTCCTCTAGGAAAGCCTATTATTGGGATGTCTGGAAATTGATTTTTTACAATAGCGACTATTTTAGCAGCTGGTTCTATAGACCATTTTCTAAATTCTGTTTCACTTAAAATACCTGCCCATGAATCAAACAACTGAACAACATCTGCCCCAGCATGAATTTGCATAATAAGGTGATTTGCCACTGCGCTAATTAATTTGTCTATTAAAACAGTAAATGCTGTTGTGTTATTAATTGCAAATTCCTTACTGATAGCAAAGTTTTTGCTACTACCTCCTTCTAGCATGTAGGATGCTAAAGTCCATGGAGCGCCTGCAAATCCTATAAGGGCTTTTCCTGAAGATAGTTTTTTTCTAACAAGGGAAATGCTTTCATATACTGGCTCTAAATATTTAACTAAGTTAGAATCATTTAACTTCTCTATATCTTCTATTGTTTTTAGTTTGTTTAGAGTTGGCCCAATATTATCTTCAAAGTGCAATTTCATTCCTAGCGCTTGTGGAACTAATAGAATGTCAGAGAAAATTATAGCTGCGTCAAAATCAAATCGCTCGATTGGTTGCATCGTTATTTTTGCAGAGAGTTCCGAATCATAACACATATTAAGAAAAGATCCGGCAGTAGCACGAAGTTGTCGATACTCAGGAAGATATCTTCCGGCTTGTCTCATTAACCATATAGGGGTATAGTTATCCAGATTTCCTTTTATAACTTCAATTAATTTTTTCATTATATTTTCTTAGCTTTTGTTTTAGTAGAGATCAATATATTGTGAATTAAAAATTATTCACAATATCATCCACATATTTAAAATATATATAATAATAGAAATTGCTAGAGAAACTAACAATATTAGACAATAGATTTGTTATTCACAATAATATGAAAGATATTTTTAACATGTTAGTAGTTTATTATAAAAAAAGTGGTAAAATTTATTATTGAGAGTAACTATATATTAATCAACAAACTATCCACAGGTTATCCACAGACTTATTATGAAAAAAATATTTCTTCATTTAATATCAGACTCTACGGGAGAAACTCTGTCTTCAATAGCTAAAGCAGCATTTGCGCAGTTCGATCAAATACAAATAAAAGAATATATTTGGTCTTTAGTTAGAACTCAAGGTCAATTGGTAAAAGTTATTTCAACTGTAAGAAAAAAACCAGGAATAGTGATGTATACATTAACTGATTCAAGCTTAGTAGAGCTTTTAAGGGAAGAATGTAGCGCATTGCATATTCCTTGCATGGCGGTTTTGGATGGAATTATTAACAGCTTGTCAAAAATTCTAGAGATCAATCCTAATCCAAAGCCTGGCAAACAACATGTTATTGACGATGAGTATTTTAGAAAAATAGAAGCGATGAATTATTCTATTATTCATGACGATGGTCAACATGTTGAAGATCTAGGAGAGGCAGAAGTTATACTAGTTGGTCCATCGAGAACTTCTAAAACACCAACCTCTATGTATCTTGCACACAGGGGCTTTAAAGCTGCTAACGTTCCCTATGTTACTGGATGCCCGTTACCAGACATTTTATTTAAAGTAAAAAAGCCGCTAATAGTAGGACTGGCGATAATGCCTTCACGACTAGTAGAGCTAAGAAAAAATAGACTAATAAGCATTAGCGATCATCAAAACACAGAGTATATTGACCAGGAAAAAGTTGCTGGCGAAATGCACGAAGCTAAAAAGATTTTTGTTGCTAATCGTTGGCCTGTTATCGACATAACAAGGAAGTCGGTAGAAGAAATTTCTGCAACAATAGTACAACTATATCAAGAAAGAAAAAGCGCTCTTAAAAAATATGATTAAAATTGCCTTAACAGGATCGATCGCAACTGGTAAAAGCCACGTACTCAAAATTTTTAGCGAGTTTTCAATACCAGTGTTTAGTTTTGATGACGAAGTTGCAAGGCTTTTAAAAGAGGACAAAAAAGTTTTTGTTTTGGTGGGAGCCTCTTTTCCAGAGGTTGTTGAAAATGGGGTAATAAATAGAAAGAACTTGTCTGATTTGGCTTTTTCTAAAAAAGAAGTCTTAAGCGAGCTAGAAAAGATTCTTTATCCAAAGTTATTTGAAGAATATGAGCTTTTTCTAAAAAAACATCGCGCAGAAAATGCAGCTATTATTATTGCGGAAGTGCCTCTGCTTTTTGAAAAGCGATTAGAAAAACAATTTGACAAAATAGTGCTAACTACTTGCACTGAATCAGATCGTATTGAAAGAGCATTAAGGCGAGAAGGCATGACAATGCAAAAATTAGATGCTATAATAAAAAGTCAAATGACCTATTCAAAAAAAGAGAAGCTTGTGGACTTTATTATTTCTACTAGCGAGGCATTTGATAACATTAAAGGTCAAGTTTTAAAAATAATAAAGAGTTTATGAAATGAGAGAAATAATATTAGACACAGAAACAACGGGTTTAAATCCAGCCGCTGGCCATAGAGTAATAGAAATTGGTTGTGTAGAAGTTTTTAATAAAATCAAAACTGGCAAGGTTTTGCATTTTCACCTTAATCCAGAAAGAGATGTTCCAGAGGAGGCTTTTAGAATACACGGCCTTTCTGCAGAGTTTCTTAAAGACAAGCCATTATTTAAAGATGTCGCTGATCAGTTTGTAGAATTTATTTCTGATAGTTTGTTAGTTATTCATAACGCTCCATTTGATGTTAGATTTCTGAATTCTGAGCTCAAGAATATCAACTATGATTTGATAACTATGGATAGAGTCATAGATACTCTGATAATATCAAGAAAAAAATTTCCAGGAGCTCAAGTTAGTTTGGACGCTCTATGTAAAAGGTTTAAAATCAGCAACGCTCACAGAACAAAGCATGGCGCTCTTTTAGACTCAGAGCTGCTTTATGACGTATATATAGCTCTTACAGAAGGCGTTCAGTCAGAGCTTAAACTACACAATGTTGCGCAAATGACAACGGAGGATAAACAAGAAAGAGCATCCATTCCACATAGATCTTTCCCCATCTCCGAGTCTGACTTAAATCGACACAAAGAATTTCTTAAAAAAATCAAATCTCCTTTGTGGGATTCAGTTAATTAGCTGTTGCTTGATTTTTTTGTTGTGCATATAGACTTGCAAAATCTATAGGGTTTATCATTAGCGGTTGGAATCCACCATCCCTAGTAACGTCAGCAATAACTCTGCGTGCGAAAGGGAATATTAGGCTAGGGCAATATATCAACAAGACCTGTTCTTTTTGGGCTTCATCAGGTATATTTGTTAGCGAAAACATGCCGGAGTATAATAGCTCAACAACAAATAAATTATCAGCTTCGTTATTTGCTTTTGCATTGATTTTCAAAGTTACCTCGTAGTCATTTTCTGTAGCTTTTTGCACGTTAATGTCTACAGAGAGATCAATTTTTGGCGCAGTTTTGATGTTTACTAAAGAGAGCGGAGATTTAGGGCTTTCAAAAGAAAGGTCTTTAATATATTGTGCATTAATGATTACTTGGGGCTGTGCTGTTGTTTCCGGGGTTGTTTTTTTGCTAGTCATTTTTCTTTCTTCTCCTTAAACATTAATAATATTATACGATAATACTATCATATATGTTGTCAGGTCAAGAATAATTGGTTATTAAATTCAGTTGTTGTGCGCTATAGTTAATCTAAAATTAATTTTTTTATATTATAACTAATAAAACCATTTATTAAATAACGGTCGTGAAAAAGAATTCAAACCTAGTTACGGTTGTAGACGTTGGTGATACCAAAATTGTCTGTTTAATAGCAAAAGCTAGCCACACTGGAGAAATTAGTATTATTGGGGTGGGGCATCAAATCTCGGAGGGGTTTAAGTCTGGTATAATTACAGATATGAAAGCTCTTAGATCCTCTATAATTGCAGCAATTTATGCGGCAGAGCAAATGGCCTCTATAAACGTTAATAGCGTTATAGTAAATCTATCTACTCCTCAGACCAGGTCTTTTATTGCACGAGCGCAAGTTAATTTGGCAGGAAGGCAAATACTAAATAGTGATATCCGTAGGTTAATCAACCTATCTTTAGACAAGATAGATCACACAAAAGAAGATGTGTTATATTTTTCGCCTTTAAAGTATGACGTTGATGATATTAAGAACATCACCAACCCAGAGTTTATGTTTGCTAGCCTCGTTAAAATAGACACATGTGTTACCACTGTTCCAAATAATATTTTAGTTAATATGGCGAGTTGCTTTTCTGGTTGTCATATTAAAATTTCGGATTTTGTTTTGACCTCTTATGCTTCGGCCATTGCCTGTATATTAAAAGAGGAAATGACTAGAGGTGCAATATTGATAGATATTGGTGGAGGCTCTACAAATATTTGTGTGTTTGAGGAAGAGCGGTTAATTTTTAGTGGCACAATTTCTGTTGGTGGCAAAAATATCACTAAAGACATAGCAAACTTTTTTTCAATTAATTTATCTGAAGCCGAAAAAATAAAGGTTGTTCATGGCAGTGCGGTAAATAGTTATGTTGATGAAGATAAGTCGATATTGGTTAAACAATTTAGTGATGATCCCGATCAGGAGCCAAATTCTATTAAAAATTCTTTACTAAATCAGGTGATTGCGGCTAGGGTAGAAGAAATATTTATCTTGGTAAAAGAAAAAATGTTAAGCTATGGCTTTAAAAATATAAGCAAAAAGATCGTGGTTGTTACTGGGGGAACAAGTCAATTGCCTAGTATTTCTGAGGTTGCTAGCGGTGTATTGGGTTCCAAAGTTCGCCTTGGACTGCCGCGTATTTCAATGATTGACACTACTTATACCAGAGACCCAGCTTTTTCAACTAGTATAGGGATGATAAAATATTACTATATGTCTGAGTATCAGAAACAGAAATATACTAGTAAAAACACTTCTGTATTAGGGAAAATGGTTTCTTGGCTACAGCAAAATTTTTAAAAAACTAATTTCATATAAAAAGAAGATAAGATGATCACTATTACAGACTTGGCTATGAGTTATGGCCCTAAATTGTTATTTACGGACGTAAATCTTATAATTAATAAGGGCAATAGATATGGGTTGGTTGGCGCCAATGGTGCTGGCAAGTCTACTTTACTTAGAGTGATTGCGGGGGAAGAAGAGGCTAGTTTCGGTGAGGTGAGTGTCATGAGAAACACTCGTATTGGTTGGCTAAAACAAGACCAATTCCGTTATGAAAATGTTTCTATAATTAATACTGTTATTGCTGGGAAAGAAGAGTTATGGAGCGCATTACAAGAAAGAGATGCGATAATAGCGCAAGAAGTATGTGATGACAAGGCTGGTTATAGGCTTGGAGAGCTTGAAGAGATTATCTTAGACAATGATGGCTATAATGCTGAACCTTTTGCTGCAGAGTTGCTTAGTGGCCTTGGTATTAAAGAGGAATATCATACCCAGCCGCTTTCAGTGTTGTCTGGCGGGTATAAACTAAGAGTATTGCTAGCGCAAAGTTTATTTAATAATCCAGACGTATTAATGCTGGATGAGCCGACCAACCATTTGGATATGATTTCTATTTATTGGTTAGAGAATTATCTAAAGCAAAAATTTAAAGGCTCGTTAGTGTTTATTTCCCATGATGTTGCGTTTCTCAATAACATATCAACGCATATTCTAGATATAGACTATGGTGAGGTTCAGGAATACGTGGGTAATTATAATTTTTTTGCTAAAGAAAAATGTTTGATTGTTGAACGCAAACTGCATGAACGTACTTATATGGAAAAGAAAATTGCTCATATGAGAGTGTTTGTTGAGAAGTTTAGAGCTTCTGCGACTCGCTCTAAACAAGCTTTGTCTAGAGAAAAATTAATTGATAAAATAGAGATGCCTGATATTCAAAAAAGCTCTAGAGCCAGCCCAAACTTTGAGTTCAAAATAAAAAGACCTTCAGGTAAGGTAGTGATCAAAGTTGAGGATGTCGCCAAGAGTTTTGGAGAGAAGAAGGTTTTAAATAAGGTAGGCTTTACTATTCTTAAAGGAGAAAAAGTCGTCATTGTGGGACCTAATGGTATTGGCAAATCTACCTTGTTAAAAATTATTTTAGGGAAGTTGGCGGCGGATCAAGGCAATTATGAATGGGGTTATGAAGCACAAATATCATATTTTGCCCAAGATCATCACGATTTGTTAAATGAAAGCATGACAGCGTTTGATTGGTTGTCTAATCAGGCAAAAAGCGAGCTTGCAGGAAAAATTAGAACGGTTATGGGGCGAATGTTGTTCCGTCAAGATGAAGCTCACAAAAATATTTTGAGCTTGAGTGGAGGTGAAGGAGCGAGGTTGTTATTGGCAAAAATTATGCTGGAAGAGGGCAATGTATTAATTCTTGATGAGCCGACTAACCATTTGGATATTGAAGCTAAAGATGCGCTTAAAAAAGCATTAGTTCAGTACACAGGCACATTAATTATGGTAACGCATGATCGTGATTTTGCTAGTAATATTGGAACCAGAGTTTTAGCTCTTTCCGAAAAAGGAATAACAGACTTCAAGGGTAAGTATAAAGAATATTTAGAAAAACATGGTAACGATTATCTAAATCGTGAATGGGTAGCGAAAAACTAATTACTTGGCTTTTTTATTTAGAAAATTGTCTAATTTTTTCAATTTTTCTTTTAGGTGATTTAAGCTTTCTAATTGTGTTTTTTGTATGCTCAGCAACCCTGACATTTGTTCGGTAATTATCAGATCTATCTTGCTGTTTAGTTCTCTGGTTTGTAGCTCTGCTTTTAAATTGATTAAATATTCATGCTCGTTTCTTTTTCGTTCTTTTTCAGCACCACGATTTTGGCTCATCAAGATTATAGGGGCTTGAAAAACAGCTAAGCAGGATAATATTAAGTTTAATAATATAAATGGATAGGGGTCAAAAGCCTCGTTACTCATCGAATTATTTATTAATATCCACGTTACTATTAATGTAGTAAATAATATTATAGCTTTCCAACTGCCGCCAAATAAAGCTACTTTATCAGCTAACTTTTCGCTAAAAGTTACATGTTCCTTTCTATGACTTTTGAAAATTTTTCTAACCAGAGAATCTTCTTCTTGCAAGCTATCAACTACAATGCGATTCAAATGTGCTATATGCACATTTTCCTCATCTACCAATTTGTTTATATATTCAACATTTTGTTTGTGTGCCTTGTTCATTTTTGTCTCTGTTTTGGGTAAAGATTTAATTGTAGCTTCACTGTTAGTAAAATCAATAGCTGTAACTAATAATTATAGTTGTTGTCAGGTTTTTTTTAAGATACCATTAATTTTTAAAGAGTAGAATGGAGCTTTTTCCTATGTATGCTGAAATTCCTGCTGCCCAAAAGAAATTGATTTTTTATATTGTCGGGTAGAAACCATAGCACTTACTCCATATTTAAATTAAAGTTAGTCTCAATGCTATGGTAACCCCCACAGAACCGTGCTTGCGATTTTCCCGCACACGGCTCTTCAATGAAACATTCGCTATAGAAGTTAGAATTAATACAT
>CAMCSP010000019.1 GCA_945877755.1 Rickettsia typhi
TACTTTTAGATTCAATCGAAGAAAATCTCGTTCAAGGGGAAAACTTTTTTATCAGTTAATACAACAAGCGCTGACAATTGATCCAGTACCAGCTAAATCACTATATACTACATGTAGTAGCTAGTGGAGTAAACTGCATAGCCAGGAAAAGTAATTTGTTCTTTTTGACAAATATTAATTGTGGCGGTTGAGGACCAAAGATCTGCGGGGCTTGGCTGAATAGGGATGATAATTAAATCAGAGATTCGTATTGATGATTTGATTTCAGTATCAGTGTGTGGAGGACTATCAATTATAATGAAATCGGCGGTAGGCTTGAATCTAGCAAGTTCTGTTGTGATTCTCCAGCCTGATGTGCTATGAAAATTAATTCCAGTGTAGTTTTTGCCGAAGTGATTTTCACGTAATTTATACCATTGAGTTAAAGTTCCTTGGGGGTCAATGTCAATGAGCACTACTTTATATTTTCTTTGACCTAAGGCCACGGCAAGATGGGCAGCAATTGTTGTTTTTCCTGCCCCACCTTTTTGCTGGGCTATAGTAATTATTTTGCAATCCATAATTTTCCTATATAATATGACTACTATATTTATTCTATGATGATTTTTCTATAAATGGTAACTATTTTAAAAAATTCTAGTTCTGCAGTTCTAGTTTTGGTGAATCAGTTGAAATCTGGCGGTGTTGTTTCGTTCCCAACAGAAACAGTTTATGCTTTAGCATGTGATCCTTATAATGATGAGGCTTTGGCAAGGCTTTGCAATATGAAACAGCGCGATCATGGCCAACCTTTGTCTTTATTGGCTAAAAATTTAATGCAGATAAAACAATATGCATATATTGATGTAAAGATTGAGAAATTTATTAGCAAATTTTCTCCAGGTCCAGTTACTTATGTGTTAAATAAAAAAATAGACACAGGATTATCCGAGCTGATTAATTCAACAGATTCTACTATAGGTATTAGAATTCCTGATTGTCCTATTGCTCAAGAGATACTAGATCTTTTTGATAGTCCGATAATTGGCACTAGCGCTAATTTTTCTGGAGAACCTAGTGCAGTTGATGTTAATGGCATAAATCAGAAATTACTTGAATCAATAGATGTTGTAATTGATGGGGGTAAAACCAAATATAGTGAAGGCTCAACCATCGTAGATCTAACAAATCCAGATAAAGTTAAAATTCTTCGAAAAGGTGTGGTTATCAATTTAACTGAATAAGCCGATCACTTTTTCATATGCTGTAATTTTATCTACTTTACCAATTGAAGAAATAGAAACAACTGAACCAGAGTAAAGCTTTTTACAAAAGTGTTGTATGTCTTCTTTGTTTATCTTGTTTATTTTTTCAAGAGTTTCTGTAGCGGTAATATGTTTGCCAAAAATAGCATAGTCAGAAGCTAGTTCAGAGGCTCTGTGTGATGATAGTTCTTTGCTTGCCATTATCCCTGTTTTAATTCTTTCTTTTGCTCTTTGCAATTCCTGATCAGAAATTTTTTGCTCCATTTTCATAAATTCATCAGCCATTACTTCAATTACTTCATTAGTTTTTTTCTCATCGGTTCCTGCATAAAGATTGAATGTACCAATGTCACTGTATGTTAGGTTATATGTTCCAACAGAGTATACTAACCCTCTTTTTTCTCTTACTTCTTGGAATAGCCTGGAAGACATTCCTTCACCAAGAATTCCTGATAATAAAAGTGATATGTAATATTCCTCGTCTATCATAGAAATGCCACTAAAACACATCTGTATCTGAACTTGTTCTAGGTCTTTTGTGTGGTATTTATGTCCACCAATATATTTTGCTTCTGATGCTTTTATTGGAAGCCCAGATTTTAATGATGAGAAATATTTATTTGCCAGCTCTAGCACTTTACTATGTTCAATATTACCTGCGATTGCTAAAATCATTTGTGAAGCATTGTAATAGTTTGACACATATTTTTTTAGAGCTTCAGAATTAATATTTTTAATGATTTCAGCTGTGCCTATTATTGGACATCCCATGGGTTGGTCTTTAAACACAACTGCTTGTAAATTATCAAATACTACGTCGTCTGGTGAATCTAAGCATTGGGCAATTTCTTGCAAGATTACCGTGCGTTCACGATCAACTTCAATTTGATCAAATGTTGAGTTTTGAATGATATCTGCTAAAATATTTAAGGCTTCTTCTACATGTTCTTTTAGTAAAAACACGGTGTATACTGTACTTTCTCTTCCGGTGTAGGCATTGAAATGAGCGCCTAGTAATTCAAATTCTTCAGCTATTTGCTTAGCACTTCTATTTTTAGTTCCTTTAAATGACATATGCTCAAGAAAATGTGAGATGCCACTTAATTCTGGTGATTCAAATCGACTGCCAAATTTCACTAATAGATTAATTGCTACTGTTTGGGTATGACTGAGTGTTTCACTAACTATAGTTAAACCGTTATCAAGAATATCGCATTTATGCATTAGGAAACCTTTTTTATAATAAGCTACAATTTATAAGTAACCTGTTTATTTGTAAATACAAGATTTAACTAACGAGTTGATGTAGGGGAATGATCAAAACAGCTGCTCATTACTATTGGATATTAAATTCTTATGGAACACATCGGCATACGACAAGTTTAAATATTAGTAATTAATTAGTAATTATTAGAATTTTTTTGAAGTTTTACTTTTAAATATAATAATTATTCCAAGTATCATCATTATAACGCTTAATAATTGCCCCATGGTTAAATGGTACATAACGAAACCTAAATGTTCATCTGGTTGACGGAAATTTTCAACAAAAAATCTAAATAGCGAATAGAATATGCAGAATAGTCCTGATAGCATTCCTTGATGCTTGTATAATTTATATTTCCTTAATGCGATGTTTAGAATAATAAAAAGCAATAATCCTTCTGTTAGAGCTTCATAAATTTGACTAGGGTGACGCGCTATAGAATCAACATTAGGAAAAACAACCGCCCAAGGTAATTTAGAGGCTCTACCACATAGTTCGCTATTAACAAAATTTGCTATTCTTCCTAAGAAAATGCCAATTGGCGCACAACATGCTGCTAAATCTAAAATAGTTATAATTTTTATCTTGTAATTTCTGCATGCTAATAATGTAGCAACACAAAAACCTAAAAGTCCTCCATGGAATGACATTCCCCCATTCCATGTTTTTAATATTTCTATTGGGTGTGATAAATAATAAAATGGATTATATATTAAAACAAATCCAAGCCTGCCTCCTATTATAATGCCGAGGATAATCGATATGATAAAATTATCTATGAAATCTCTTGATAATTTTATTTTTATAGTTTTTGCCAAATATTGAAAATAGCTGGTGCCAAAAAAAATACCAAAAATATAAGCTAACGAATACCATCGTATTTGTATAGGACCTAAATCTGCCAGAACAGGGTCAATATGTGGTAAGATTACTGCTAACATATTTATCAATCGCTTAAGTTAATATTGTAATTAATCAATAAATTCTACTATTGTCAATTAGATCTTGGATGAGTTTTGTTATATACATCAAAAACTCTTTTTTGATCTATTTTCGTATAGATTTGAGTGGTTGATAAATTTTTGTGACCAAGCAATTCCTGAATAGACCTAAGGTCAGCTCCATTTGTTAGCAGGTGGGTTGCAAAGCCGTGGCGAAATGAATGTGGTGTAATAAATTCTGGTAGATTAAGGTTTCGTCTAATAGTGCAGATGTGTTTTTGTATAGTGCTGGCATTTAGCTTTCTGCCTTGTTTTCCTTTAAAGATTTCTTTGTTATTTTCAATATTATGTGGGCAGTATTCTGCATAATTTTCTATTGCCTTTATTACTTCTTGAAGAATTGGTACTGAGCGTGATTTGTTACCTTTGCCAACTATAGTAATAAAATCTGTGTTGATGTTATTTTTTGTAAGAGATATTGCTTCGGAAATTCTAAGACCACATCCGTAAATTAGCATCATTATTGCGTAATCACGAAGTCTAATCCAATGGTCAGTGTTCAAATCTAATGCTTTGTCAATGGCAGCTTTGGTATTAATTTCGTCAACTGTTTTAGGCAAGGGTTTATTTATTTTACGAATTTTAACATTAAAGGCAGCTTTGTTATCGATATTTTCATATTTGTTTAGATACGAAAAAAAATTTCGCAATGAGGATAGATATCTTGCGGCAGAACTAGTGGTGTATTGTTGGTTTTTTAAATGAGCTAGCCACGCCCTAATATCATTTATAGAGATATTATCAATTGTTTCAATATTAGGTTGAGTATTATTATATATGTTCAGAAATTTGAAAAAACTTACTAAGTCATTACAATAAGAAGATGTTGTATGTGGCGAATAGTGTTTTTCATTTCCTAACCATATCAACCATTTATCACATAAATCTTTTAGTTTGCTATGAATGTTACATTCGATGAAATTTTTTATTTCATTTAATTGAGTCATATTTTTATGAGTTATTTGCCAATACAAAAATTACTAAATATTTCTCCTAACACTGATTCTACATCGATTTTACCGGTAAGGCTACTTAAATAGCGTGAGGCTAATCTTAGGTCTTCAGCAGCTAGCTCTATATCTTTCTCTAAGTTAAACATTTCAAGACAAGTTTTACAGCGCTCAAGATTTTCCCGATGTCTTTGTCTAGTTATTAAAGGAGCGTCGGTTATTGAAAAAAAATTCAGTACATATTCGTTTATTTCTTGCAATAAATTATTTAATCCTGTTCCATTTTGAGCAGAAATCAAAATTGCTTCTCTATTAATAATTTTTGAAAGTTTTACCTCATCGAATAGGTCTATTTTATTTATTACAATAACTGTATTTTCGTTTATTAAATCTAATAATTCTTGCGGCGTATGATGATATTTTTCTGCATCTAGTACTAATATTTTTAGATCAGCATTTTTAGCACGGTCTAATGTTCTATTGATGCCTTCCTTTTCTAAAAAGTCATTGCTTGTACGCAATCCAGCTGTATCAGCGATTGTAACAAGGTATCCAGCAATGTTTAAGCGAATCTCAATTACATCTCGAGTGGTGCCAGCTATATCTGAAACTATGGCCACATCGCGCTTTGCCAAAGCATTCATTAATGATGATTTGCCTACATTTGTTTCTCCAATAATTGCAATATAGAATCCTTCACGTAGTTTTTCACCTTTTTGGTTATCTGATAAATGATCTGTAATTTCTGTATTTAAAAAACTTACTTGCTTGGTAATATTTTTAATAATATCTGCAGGCAGATCTTCGTCTGGGAAGTCGATATAAGCTTCTATAAGGCTCATTAGTTTGAGTAACTGTGCGCGCCAACTTTCATAAAGAGAGCCCAACTCCCCAGCAAGTTGTTTTAGCGCTTGTTTGTGCTGAGCTTCGGTTTCTGCATTAATTAAATCCATCAACCCTTCTGCTTGAGTCAAATCCATTTTCCCATTCATAAATCTGCGCTTAGAAAATTCTCCTGGCTCAGCAACCCTTAAGCCTTGAATTTTTGATAATGCATCTAAGGTGAGGTCTAATACTGCTCTTCCTCCATGAATATTCATTTCAACTATATCTTCGCCTGTAAAACTAGCAGGTTCTTGATAATATATCGTTACACACTCATCAATCAGATTTTTGGTTTGAGGATGAAAGATTTTTGCTAATTTCGCAAATCTTGGTTGGCCAACATTGCTACCAAGGCATTCTATTGCATATTTTGTATTGGGTCCAGAGATTCTAATTACTGTAATACCGGCTTTTGCTGTTGCGGATGCCGGTGCATAAATAGTATCTGTGATTAGCGGGTTGGTTTTGAACATATATTACAGTATAGCAAGTATTAAAAAAAATTATATATTTATTTCTTCAGACCTTTACTAACATTTGAGTTTGATTCGAATATAATGTATACTCAATGATTATAATCTAATAATCATGAGGTTTTTATGAGTAGTGAAAGCATAAGGCAGAAGATCTTTGCTGAGTTGAACAAAAGATACAAAGACATCCCACTGCTTGGTAAGTTTGCACTTTCTTTTTACTCATATATGCCATTGGATTATAATGATGATTATGATGTAGATGAGTTTGTTAGTATTGCAGTTAGAAGTTTTGAGTGTTTTGGTCATCGTGTTTTAGGTAAGCATCAAATTTATACCGCTAGCGAAGTTACATCGGAGGATGGTAATGAGGGGAATACTTTTATCTGGATAGTTAACGATGATATGCCTTTCATAGTTGATTCAATCACCGAATTATTCACTAGGGAAAAATATCATGTCAGGAAATTTATCAATGCATTGCTTTTAGTTGAGCGAGACAAGAGCTGCAAAGTTTCAAACATAATTAATGAATACTCAAAGCCTAATGAATCAGTTGTATATATCAAATTGGATTTGATCAAGGATAGCACTGAGCTTAACAGGCTATTAGCCGAGTTGTCAAATATTTTGCTTCAGGTCAGAACAGTTGTGGATGACTGGAACCCGGTTCTTTTGGAGCTGAATAAAACCATTGATTTGTGTAGTAACTCAAAAGATGAGAATTGTGAATTTCTACAATGGCTTAGCAATCACAATTTTACTTTTACAGGATATCGCGAGTATACAGTTGCTGGAGGAATAAAACATCCAACAATAGATTATGATCATAAAAAAGATCTTGGGATTTTTAAATTTAATGATCGTGATTTAAATAATGATATTGTAGATGATATTTTTGCTGCTAATGATTTTTATAATCATACTGAAATTATTAGGTTGGGCAAAATTAAAACTATGTCTAAGGTTCATCGATATTCTAGCCTTGACTGTATTTGCGTTTTAAAAAGAGAGCTTTCAAAGAAATTAACAATCAGAGTATTTATAGGCTTATTTGCTAGTAAGTTGGACTATCAGAGCGTGCTAGATATTCCGCTGATTCGAAACAAAGTTATTGCTGTAGTAACTAGAGCTGGGTTTAATAAATCAAGCTTTTTAGGTAAAGAATTATTTAGTATTGTTGAAACCCTGCCTAAAGATGAACTATTCTTATTTACAGAAGAAGATTTATTTAGAACCTTAATGAAAATTTTATCGTGCCTGAATAATCCTCGTCTATTGGTTTTTGTACGTACCACATGTTGTAAAAACTTCTTGAATTTACTAGTCTTCTTTCCTAAATCTAGAGTTACTTCAGACATAGTTGATAAAGTACAAAATGTTGTTAAAGAGTTTATTCCTGGAAAAATTATTGATCAGGCTTTAAAGATTTCTAGCATGGCATTAGCCTATGTTTATATTAGAATAGGTGTTAGGGATAACAATAAGGTTAGCTTTGATATAAATGATATAGAGAAGAGGTTGGATAATGTAACAAGCTTATGGAATGAAAAGATGGGTTTTTATATTGAACAAAAATTTGGTAAAACTAACCTTAATTATCTTTTTAGTGTTTATAACAAGGCGTTTCCTGAAAATTATCATGCCAATTTCACAGTCGAAGATGCAGTTAATGATATTGGTTATGTAGAGAGCTTTACAGAAAAAAATAATATTATTTTTAACCTGTATCAAAAGCCTAAGGCAAAAAAGAATCAGTTCAATTTAAAGATATATAGCTTATGTTCAAAAATTGAGTTGTTTAAAATTATGCCTATTATTGAGAATCTAGGTTTTAAAAGCTTAGAAGAAAGTATTTTTATTCTTGATATCTCAAAATATGGCCAATCAGTTTTTATTCAAGATTTTACTTTGCTGGTTTCATCTCAAAAGTCATTTAGCTTACTTGATATTAAACATAATATTGAAGATGCTATCGTGGGTATTTACAAGGACAAGCTTAAAAACGATATAATAAATGGGTTGGTTTTAGCGGCTGGATTGAATTTACGTCGTGTTTTCATGCTTAGTGCGTATTGTAAATATATGATGCAAATCAATTTTCCCTATAGTCAGGATTACATTCACTCAGTTTTGGTAAAGCATCCAACTATTGCTAGATATTTAGTGGAGTTGTTTTATGCGATGCTTGATAAAGATCGTTTGTCAGAAAATATACAGAGACTTAAAATCAAAATCAGGAATGAATTAGACAAAATACTTGATAGCGCTGAAGATAAGGTTATTAGAAAGGTATGGGACTTAATTAATAACACCTTACGTACAAATTATTTTCAAAAAGATGCCGATAATCATCCGAAACAATATCTTTCTATAAAGCTTAATTCTACTCAAATAGAGGGTTTACCTCAACCAAGACCATTTGTAGAAATTTTTGTATATTCCTCTCGTATGGAGGGTATTCATTTAAGAGGTGGAAAAGTAGCTCGTGGTGGGATTAGATGGTCTGATCGCAGAGAGGATTATCGTACTGAAGTATTAGCTCTTATGAAGGCGCAAATGAGCAAAAATGCTATTATTGTACCAGTTGGTTCTAAGGGTGGGTTCTTTGTAAATAACGCGAATAATTTTACTAGTAGAGAGGAATATTTAGCTGAAGGTATGGAATGTTATAAAATCCTATTAAGGGGGATGTTAGACATTACTGATAATGTAATTAACAGGCATATAGTTCATCCTAAAGATGTGGTATGTTTAGATGGTGATGATCCTTACTTGGTAGTTGCTGCTGATAAGGGTACAGCAACGTTTTCGGATATAGCTAATCAAGTGTCTCAGGAATATAATTTTTGGTTAGGTGATGCTTTTGCGTCAGGTGGTTCTGTTGGATATGATCACAAAAAGATGGGTATTACAGCGCGCGGAGCATGGATTTCTATTGAAGAGCATGCTAAGGCTCTTGGGCTTGACTTAAATAAAGATATATTTACTGTTGTTGGTATTGGAGATATGTCTGGAGATGTGTTTGGTAATGGTATGTTGCTTTCCAAGAACATACAGCTAGTTGCCGCATTTAATCACCTTCATATTTTTATTGATCCAAGCCCAAATCCTATGCGCAGTTTTGAAGAAAGAAAGCGCTTATTTGATTTGCCTCGTTCTAATTGGTCGGACTATGACCATAAAATTATTTCTCAGGGCGGAGGTGTGTTTGAGCGCAGCGCAAAAGTTATCAACCTTTCTCTCCAGATTAAGCAATTGCTAGAAATAGAATCTGATACAATTGATCCTGATGCATTAATTCGTAAAATTCTCACTGCAAAAGTAGATCTTTTATGGAATGGAGGTATTGGTACTTATGTTAAAGCAGAATCTGAAACTAATGAGCAAATAGGTAATAAAAGCAACGATAATCTAAGAGTTAATGGTAGTGACCTATTGTGCAGAATGGTAGGTGAGGGTGGCAATTTAGGTTTTACACAATTAGCTAGAATAGAATATGAATTCAATGGTGGTAAGATCAATACCGATGCTATAGATAACTCGGCTGGTGTTGATTGTTCTGATCATGAGGTTAATATAAAAATTGCTTTGAGCCCAGCTATTGTTACCAAAAAAATGACTTTAAATGCAAGGGATAAATTACTTGTAGAAATGACAGATGAAGTAGCCGGGTTAGTATTATACGATAATAAAATTCAGAACCAATCATTGTCTATTTCATCATCGCATAGTGTTAAGATGTTTGAGTCTTATGTGAGGTTAATGTATCAGTTAGAGCAAGATAAACTTCTTGATCGGAAAATTGAATTTTTACCAAGTGATGAAGTCATTGCCAGCCGTGTAAGTGCGCATCTTGGTTTTACAAGACCTGAAATATCAGTGTTAATGGCTTATAGTAAAAATGTAATTGATAAAGATTTAATCAAGTCAAAATTGGTAGATGATGAATATTTCACTAAGTATCTTGTTTCATATTTTCCAGTAAAAATGCAAAATGAGTGTTTGGATGAAATTCTCAACCATCAGTTAAGAAGAGAAATTATTTCTACAATGCTTGCAAACAAATTAGTTAATCATCTTGGTAGTTATTTCTTTCATGCGGCTCAGGAATATACAGGGTCAAATGGCTGTGATATAGCAAGAGCCTTTTGTATAGTTTGGGAGATTTTTGAATTAGAAAAATTATGGGATGAGGTTGATAAATTAGGCGGTTCTATTAAAACTGAATTATTCCATAATATTCAATCTTTTGTTCAAACATCAATTTACTGGTTTCTGCGTTATAGGCCACAAATTCTAAATATCGAGAAAAGTATTAAAGAATTTGGTTCTGAAACAAAATTACTAATAAAGAATGCAGAAAAATTTTTAACTGGGGAAGTTAAAGAAAGATTCGTTAAGAAGTATAATTATTTTTCTGAAAATAATGTTCCAGTCGCTTTAGCCCAGCAATTAGCTAGTCTTGAAATGTTATATTCAGCTATGGATATTATTTTAGTGACAGCTAAGCATTCAATACCTTCTACAAAAGTTTCTGAAGTATATTTTTCAATAGGTGATCGTTTTAGTCTAGATTGGTTAAAACATGTTGCGGAACAGCTGCCAGCTAATACTTATTGGAATAATATGTTAATTAAAACTATTAAAGACGATATTTACGACCAGCAAAGACGTTTAACCTCGCAGATTATAAAGTCTTCTGACGATATCGGTAAAAGTTTGGCTGAGTGGATTAAGGTTAACGCAAAAAGAGTTGGCATTTTTGATCAGTTTATTAATTCTATAAAAAATGATGCAGAATTTGATGCTAATAAATTAGTTGTAGTAACAAAGCAGATTGAGATATTGACTCATAAGTAGTATTTTGCGTTGGTTTAATTTACTAAATTGAGATTAGTGTGTATAAAGTAATTATAATTCTACAATTATTTTTTCTGATATTGCCGGTTAATGCTGCAATGTTCGTGGTAGATTTTGATCAATCTATGCACATTGGTGGTAATGTTCAGAAAAATTCATTTTATAAGAAATTAGAGCAGTTATATGATCGTAATAACCCTAACCATTTAAGCCCATTATCTGACCTTACTATCCCTAGGAAAATTCATCAGATTTGGCTTGGTCCAAAGCCAATACCTAAGCTATACAAAGAGTATGCTAAAACTTGGCAATCGCTTCATCCAGATTGGGAGTATAAGTTATGGCAAGAAGAAGATATAGTATCGTGGGATTTTGCTAGTAAAGATTTATTTAACCAAGCTTCTTCTTATCAAGAAAAAGCTGATATTTTGCGCTATGAAATTTTATATAAGTATGGAGGACTTTATGTGGACATGGATTATAAGGCGTTTAAAAAATTTGATGAGTTGCACCATATATATCATTTTTATGCAGGCATAGAACCAATAATTGATGGTGATAGCAATATTTATATTGCTAATTCTATTATCGGTTCAGTCTCAAATAATATTATTCTAAAAGATACTTTGGAGAGAATTAGAAAAAATTGGGGGTTGGTAGAAAGTAATTTTCGGGAAGAAGCTAAACATAAAAGTAAGAAAAAGAAAGGTGATATTATTCATTTAGCAATAAAACGTACGATGATGCCTTTTAACCATGCTATTGAAAACAATATTTCTTTTGTTAATAGAGCTATTATTTTACCGACAACTTACTTAAACATAGAGATGCATGATAAGTTTTTTGATCCTATTAAAAGGTATTTTAATATAGATTTAAAGTGTAATTATTTTTGTACCATTCATCAGGAAACTATGGCTGCACAAGATCGAGCTGAACATAGGGTGATTACTAACCTTTCTAGTATTGCTATAGATGAGCCGTGGCACCGAACTTTCCATAATTGGCTTAAGGAGTTATTCATATTTTAATTTCCTTAATATTCCTAATAAACTAAAATCGTAGTGCTAGTTTAAGTATAAATTTTCTATTGCAAAAGGCTGATTTAAGATCTAGATTTTATAATAGGGTTTTTAGTTTGGGAGTTGTAGTGGTAAATTTAGGTTATGCTCTAAAACGCGCTAGGAGGGAGAAGAAATTAAAGCTTAAGGAAGTTGCATCTAAGTTAAAGATTAGACCAAGGTATCTAATTGATATTGAAGATGGTAATGACAGTTCTATACCTAGTGTATATAAAATTGGTTATATTAGGGCGTATTCTAAGTATTTAGGCGTTGATATAGAAGAATATTTACAAGATTTAAGTGTTGAGAGTGAGTCAAAGTTTTCTCCTGTAGAAGAATCATACTTAGAACAAACAAAACCACCATTACTTACGGTTAGTATAGCGGTTTTTTGCATTTGTTTATCAGTTATTGTAGTGGCAGTTTATAACATAAAACCTTCTTCTAAAGACAATACACAGATAAATTATAAGCAAACTGGAAATGTTGCTCAACTTTTTATCAATGCTGATGATACGTATTCTCTTGAAAATATAGGAGATAATAAGTCTCTAGTAGCAGTTGTGGCGAAATCAGATTTGAAAGTTGAAGTTCATAATGATCAAGGGAAACTACTGGAGAGTCGGCATTTGAATGCTGGAGAATCTTTCTCTTTATCAATGGAAGATAAACTAATACTTCTGGTTGATACACCGAATGCGTTAGAATTTTATGAATTTTCTCCAATTACCATGGAAAAAAGAGAACTAGTTGCTATTACAAGATAATTTTTTAAGATTTACCTTTTGAATCTTTTTGTGTTTTTCTTGCTGACTGTAACCCTTCTTGTGGAGTTGGATCTGGATGCAATGCGCCAGGTGAAGAAGATCCGAGCATAACTTTAAATCCTTTCATCATTTTATTTGCTAATTCCTTTACCCCTTCAAATAATCCAGGACCTTTAGAAGGTTTATTCTGGTCATTTTGCATAGTGGTTGTCAGCTTAGTATGTGCTCCTGGCCCCTGAACATCTTCATTTGCTACCTCTTTTGATTTTGCAGTTTCTTCTTCTTTTGCTGCAACTCTTTTTAGTGCGTTAATATTGTTCTGGCTTATCCCTGGAATCTCTATAATACCAGCAACTATATCTTGAGTAGTAGTTTCAGCTTGTTGTGGCGTAATGCTCTCCATTTCTATCTGCTTTCTTATTTCATTAATTTTTACAATAGCTGAGGCTATAACTTCTTTGGCATCTTTTTCAGATGAGTCAGAGACTTGCTCCAAAGTAGTTTGGACTAAGCCTAGGTATGATTGTTCTTCTTCCATAAAATTTCTCCGAGTTTAAAATGTATTAAACAAATCAGCTACATCTATAGTTAGATAATATGAGTTTTTTGGTAAGTTAAAAAGTCTTTTGTGAATAGGATATTTTTCATTTACTCCTAAGTAATGTTGTGGAGATTTCATTAAGGAAGACATTAATTTTTTGCCATTTTCATCAGACACGGTAATTAAAATAGTTGGAACTTTTCTTTTTTCATTTGAATTATTGACAATAAACCCATTGATATTTACGAAGTCTTTGTTTTTAACCACGGAAACATTGTCTAACTTAAGGTTTGCTGTAGTAGAGATATTGAACGTGTCATATATTATGTGTGATGATGGAATTGTTTTTATAATATTGTCTCTAAATAACGTTATACTTGTAATAAAAATCATACATGCAAAAAATGCTGGTAGAATTTTAAGCCATACCGAAATACTATCTTCAATTATAACTGGTAAAGAAGAATTTTTTGGTATTGGTTGAATTTCAATAGGCTTTTCTGGGATATATTGTTTTGTGATCGCTCTTTGAAACCAAATATAGCCGCATTTTACGCATTTTACATTTTTACCATCTGGTAATAAGGAATTCTCATTAACAAGATATCTGGTAGTGCATTTTTCACAAGCTAGTATCATTATTCTTTACTCAAAAATTAACTCTATAATACATTCTCTAACATTATTCTGATTTTTGGAATAGCTAAATTCTTCTGTGATGATATGAATTTCTCAAAAAAATGTTTTGTAATTCTAAGAACATATAATAAATCCTGGTGAGTTGGTTGTTTTATTGATGAATCAATTAAGAATTTTGGAAGAAGAAAGAGTCTAGAGTGGTACTGCTTTCCTGCTTCAGAACATACTGCTTTGCCTGTATTAGGGGAAATGTATATTAGATCTGAACTGATTCCTGTAACTGCACAAGTAGATAAGTCTAGCCCGTAACCAATGTCACTTAATAGTGATAATTCTAGAAAAATTAATTCTTTTAGCCAATAATTATCAAGTTTTATGGAATAAAGAAATCTAATAAGCTCATTAAATAATTCTTCATGTGGCTCTTGCTCTGCTAATAGAGTGTTTATGATTGCGCATATGCTGCCAACTGCAGTAAGTTTTTTATTATCATGATAAAAGAATGGAGCTAATGTTTCATAAGATAAAATTTTCCAGGATCCTAAGTGTTGCTCTAATCTTGCGCTCCAAGAAATATGAACTATATTGCCTATAAATATTGATTTACCAAAAGTTTTGCTATGAATATTTTTGATAAATCCACGGCATAATCCTCGTTTTTGCATTAGACATGAAACTATAGCAGATTCTTCGCTGTACTTATTAATTGCTATAATAACACCGTGATCAGACCATTCCATAGTTAAGCTTTTATATTTGCTGATCTAAATCTTATGATTAAGATCTTAAAATCTCATTAATTGAAGTTTTGCTTCGAGTTTTCTGATCTACTGTTTTTACGATTATTGCTGCACTTAATAGTGGTTGATTTTCATTGTTATTGGGCAATACTCCTGGTACTACTACTGAATAAGCTGGAACTTCGCCATAAAATATTTTGCCTGTTGCACGATCTATAATTTTTGTAGATGCGCCTATAAAAACGCCCATTGATATAACACTGCCTTCCCTGACTATAACACCCTCAGCGATTTCTGATCTTGCACCGATAAAACAATTATCTTCAATAATAACTGGATTGCTTTGCAGAGGTTCTAAGACTCCTCCGATACCAGTGCCACCAGAAATATGACAATGCTTACCAATCTGTGCACAACTTCCTACTGTAGCCCAAGTATCTATCATTGATCCTTCTCCAACAAAAGCACCTATGTTGACAAAGCTTGGCATTAAAATAACATTTTTTTCAATAAAAGCAGAATATCTGACAATTGAACCAGGAACAGCTCTGATGCCTGCTTTTAAAAAATCTGCTTGTGACCAACCGCTAAATTTCAATTTTACTTTGTCAAACCAGTTGTAGTTAAAGCTTTCTGGGAAAACTATTGAGCTGCTTATGAGGCTGTTACTATTCATTTTAAATGAAATTAAAATAGCTTTTTTTATCCATGTATTTACGTTCCATGAATTATCTTGTTTTTCTGCGATTCTTATTTCACCTTTATCTAATAAATCTAAAGTTGTGTTGACTGAATGCATTAATTCTTCAGTCATTGGCAATATATTTATATTTTCCCAACCATGTTCGATGACTTGCTGTAATTTTATATTTTCCATAATCCTCTAAAGCTTTGACAATAATAGGATAATATAAAGCAAGCTTGTTGAAATTACAAATTATTTTGTTATAGTCGAAACAACCAATAGAAAAGCCTTTGAGTGTAATGAGTAGTTATTTCAGGCACGTATTATTTATTATTTTCCTTTTATTTGATGCAAAATGTGCCTTTGCATGGGATAAAAATGTAGTGTATCTCGCTGCACAGATGGGCGTTTTTGCCTTAATATTAGTTGTTATGGTGTTGGTTTACCTTGTTCGTAAGGAAGTTTCTCAAAACAGAGCTTTTAATTTACAAGCTATGGGCAGTAAGCCTTTTTACTATAGAAACATGATTACGGGAGAGGAGCATATCTCATCTTCATTAAAGGTTTTTTTGGGGCTAAGTGATTATGAAAATGTTATAAGTTCAATTACTAATCGTTTTATTTTTGAGGATAGGCAAAAATTTTCTGATTTATATAGCAAACTTATGAATACTAGCAATTCTAGTGATGGCATTGATATTTATAAAAATAATCCAGGCATTAACTTTGAATTAGAAGATGGTCCTTCTCAAGTTGGGGTGCAACATCTAAGCTGTCAGCATCTCGTTCTTAAAGATCATGTTGGATTTACATGTGGTTTCTTTATATTTTTTGCCGACATTACTTCATATGTGAATCAATGTGATAAAATATTTCATGAAACAGACATTTTAAAGGCAAACCTTGCTGTTAAGAATAACTTGATTAATCTATTGCCGTGTCCGGTATGGATGCGTGATAAGGATCTTAATATTATTTATTTTAATAATGAATTTAAAAAGATGATTTCTTATAAAGAAAATAATGAATTAGACTGTCATTCATTAGAGATTGATAATAAATCTAAATTTTTTGCAAAGAAAGCTCAGGAAAAATGGGATGTTCAATGTGAAGAGCGTTATATAATTATTGATGGTCAAAGGTATTTATATCAATTTTTTGAAAAACCTATTTCTAATGAAGGTATGATGGTTGGTATGGCATATAATATTACTAGTAATGATATCGTAAGGTCAGATTTAGCTCGGCATATTGCAGCTCAAGCTAATTTACTTGAAAGTACTGCTAGTGCTACAGTAATTTATGGTTCTGATACCAGGTTACAATTTTTTAATCAGGCATTTATAAAATTATGGGCTCTTGATGAGCATTGGTTATTAACTAAACCTACATATGGGCAAGTTCTAGAAAAGTTACGTGATAAGCGTAAATTACCAGAGCAAATAGATTTTCAGAAATTTAAGAATGATCAGCTTAAGCTATTTACGGATCTTATGGTTACTCATAATGATTTTTTCTACCTTCCTGATGGGCGTTATCTGAGGGTAATAGTAATACAGCATGCATTGGGAGGTTTATTATTTTCCTATGAAGATATGACAGATCATTTTGAATTAGAGCGCTCATTTAAGACTCTTGGTGCGGTACAAAAGGAGACTATTGATAATTTAAATGACGGTATAACTATATTTGGTGAGAATGGTAAATTAGAATTGAGCAATCCTAAGTTCTTAAAAATGTGGAAATGCAGGAAAAGTTTTATTGAATCAAAGCCCCATATTTCCAAACTGTTGAGTAGAATGCAAAGATCAATTCATTCCAGTATTGATTGGAATTCATTTAAAGATAATTTTATTCTCAAGATTTCTTCAAGGGTTACATCTAATATTGGTATAGAGCTTACGGATGAATCTATAATAGATATATTATTTGTTCCGCTCCCGGATGGTGGAATTTTAGTAAGTTATCATGATGTGACCGATTCAATTTTAGTTGCAAAAAGTTTGAAAAAAATTCAACAATCATTTGTAAGTTGATGTAATATGCAAAAATATCGTGTGAGTCTTGATGATATTGAGCAAACTAAAAATCTTGCAATTTTCTTTGCCAACAAAGTTAATAAGGGCAGTGTAATTTTACTAAAAGGTGATTTAGGGTCTGGTAAAACCACTTTTGCACAATTTTTTATTTACGAAATCTGTGGAATAAAAGATGTGGTAACTAGCCCTACATTTAACTTGGTACATCAGTATAAATCTGTTAATTTTGATTTGTGGCATTTTGATCTGTATAGATTAAAAAATATTGAAGAGGTTTTTGAACTTGGTTTAGAGGATGCTTTGAAATATGGAGTGGCGTTAATAGAATGGCCTGAGCTAATAGAAGATGTTTTAAAAGTTAGTAATAAAGTGACTATCAATTTTCAAAATTCTTCTAATAATAGAATCGCAGAAGTAACTACAGAAGGGGTTTTTTGTAAAAATAAATAAGGGATTATGAGTAGAGAAGTTATAAAGAAAAATTTTCTAGATGAGCATTTTGGTCTAGGTTATAATAATAACAAATTGCCTGCAGATGCATCTTTTAGATCTTATGAACGGGTTGATGCAGATGGTAAAACCTATATTTTAATGGATGCTCCGCCACATCAAGAAGAAGTTTTGCCATTTGTCAAAGTTGGAGAGTTTTTATATAAAAACGATTTTTCTGCTCCAGAAATTATAAAACAAGATGTGAAGAATGGGTTGCTATTATTAGAAGATTTTGGCAATAACCACTATAGTAGAGTTTTGTCTGGCCAGGTTGAAAATATTTCTGAAAGTACTTTATACCGTAAGGCAATTGATGTTTTAGTTAAATTACATAAAACTGATGTAACAATTGAGTTACCTATATATGATCATCAAAAATTGTTAGAAGAAGGTTGCTTGCTTACAGATTGGTATTTTCAGGCATTTAATGGTGAAGAGTTAGCTTCTCATTTCAAAGATGAGTATATTGAGATTTGGACTAAACTTCTAAAATCATTGCGTTTTCCAAATAATTGTTTAGTGCTTAGAGATTATCATGCAGATAATCTGATGTGGCTTGAGGATCGAGTAGGGCATAAAAAGGTTGGGTTATTGGATTTTCAAGATGCTGTTATTGGTTCTGTGGTTTATGATATGGTATCACTTTTAGAAGATGCTAGAAGAGATGTTAGTGATAATGTAGTGCAACAGATGATTAATTATTACCTGGCTATGCAGTTTACTCCACTAGCTACTACATGTAGTATATAGTGATTTAGCTGGTACTGGATCAATTGTCAGCGCTTGTTGTATTAACTGATAAAAAAGTTTTCCCCTTGAACGAGATTTTCTTCGATTGAATCTAAA
>CAMCSP010000020.1 GCA_945877755.1 Rickettsia typhi
TCATCATACTTCATCTCCTTAGCACCACCAGCCTGAGCTAATACTTTCGTAATCGCTGCTGTTAATGTCGTCTTACCATGATCCACGTGTCCTATCGTTCCTATGTTACAATGTGGCTTCGTCCTATTAAATTTCTCTTTTGTCATAATAAATTCTCATCCAAAAAAAATTAAACCAATTAACATAAAATTACCACTCAACTGGAGCGGGTGATGGGAATCGAACCCACACTACCAGCTTGGAAGGCTGGGACTCTACCGTTGAGCTACACCCGCATACCTAAGGATCAAACCCATCCTCTAAATTGGTGGAGGGGGTAGGATTCGAACCTACGTACGTATACACGGGCAGATTTACAGTCTGCTGCCTTTAACCACTCGACCACCCCTCCCTGTCAAGTTATGCATACTCTAAATTATTCTTGGCCACACAAAGCCACACACATATTTTTGTATCTACAAGATACGATTGAGCGTTACTTTTTAATACAATTATGTCATTATGTCAATCACTGAAACACAACTTTTTTATAAATAACAAAATTAAAAACAGCAAACTATGAACAGAACATCTAATACACTATGGATCTATGGTAAACACACAGTAATTTCTGCGTTGCATAATAAAAACAGAAAACATCATAAATTACTTATCACCAAACAGGTTGAAACAGAGCTTAAATCAGCGCTTGAAGATCTAGTAGATATAAAAATTCAGGTGGTTCTACCACAACAAATAGAACAATTACTGCCAAAAAACTCTCTTCATCAGGGAATAGCATTAGAAACATCAACAGTAATAATTGATGGTATCGAAAATTTTAAATTAGACCCTAATAAGCCCAATATCTGCTTAGTAGCACTTGATCAGGTCACCGACCAACATAATATAGGATCAATAATCAGATCTGCTGCTGCTTTTGACATAGATGGCATAATAACTTTAACCGACAATACTTCTGCAGAAACGAGTCATATTGCAAAATCCGCTAGTGGTGGCTTGGAAATCGTCCCTCTAATAAAAGTAGTGAATCTTGTGAACACTATAAAATATCTTCAAGATCAAGGATTCTGGTCAGTAGGATTAGATGGTTATGCGAAAGAATATCTGCACCAAATAAAACTTCCTAATAAGGCATTATTTATTGTAGGCTCAGAGCATAGTGGCATGCGCAGACTAACTAAAGAAAAATGCGACCTACTTGCAAAAGTCAAAATGTCATCAAATATTGAAAGTCTAAATGTTTCAGTTGCCACAGCTATTGCAATGCAAACATACTATCAGGCATTTCCCAAATATGAATCTTAACGATATTTGAATAAAGAACTGCCATTCTTTTTTAGCCAATGCCTAAATACTTTGTGACCTGGGCACAAACTTTCCACTAAATCCCAGAATTTCTTACTGTGGTCATGAACCAACAAATGACAATATTCATGCACAATTACATAACGCAATATATCAATGGGACCAAACACCAACCGAAATGAGAAGGAAACGTTCCCATCTTTACTACAGCTCCCCCATCGACTAGTTGTATCCCTTATAGAAATTTTTCTTGCTTGAGCCCCAAGTCTTATAGCAATGAGCTCAGAGTAAGATTTTATTTCTTGTAACAATATTTGTGTAAGTAATTTTTTAACTTTAATGATTATGTGTCTTTCTAACCCAGACACTACAAGCATATCGCCTTCTAAACATGTCACTCCTCCAAGCTGAGCGTTATGTTTAATAATGTATTCCTTACCTAAAATCGGAATAACAGCACCAGAAACAAGAAAGATATAATCTTGTTTGCGAGCATTAACTTTGTCAAAAATCCATTTTATTTTTTTATGAACAAATTCAGTTCCAAGACGCAATTGTGAAGCGCGAAAAAGAACCAGTTCAACTTCGTGATTATGATTGATTCCAAGCCTAATAGTTTTTGCACGAGAACTAACACGCACCAATACTAGTATTTCTTGCCCATCTTTTTCCAGAATAATATTATTCATTTTGAGGTAACGCAAGAAAACTAGAAAATATTTTTGCTTGGACGATAGTAAACTCTATTCAAACCAGCAGAAGAAATAATTTGGTTAGTTTTAGGATTACGCATTAATTGTGCAGTACGCTTTCGTATAGTGAAAGCACCAAAGCCTCTAACTTCTACTCTTTTTCTATTAACTAACGACATAGTAAGAAAATTTAAAATGATATCAACAATATCTTGTACCTGCTTAATAGATAGTTGTGTATTTTTAACAGCTAACAAGTTAATTAATTGTCTTTTAGTAGTCATCTAAATACCAATTGATTTTGACTCGATTTCACAAGATTAACAGCGTAGTCCAGAATGATATTCATCTTACCTAATGGTTCAACAAATCTCTCATATATCTTTTCTTCTTTATGCAAAGTAAAATCTTTAATTGGCAAATCCTTAACTATGCTTTTATTTACAACAAGCCAATCCACAGCCTCATCTTCGCCCCCTATTGCATCAATCAGCTTATTTCCCAAAGCTTGGCGACCGGTAAAAACCCTACCATCTGCAAGCTTTAAGACCTGTTCCCTTGGAATTTGTCTTCGTTCACTAACCGTATCAACAAAAAAATTATAATTATCCATTATCAATTCCATTGTTACTTCTTTAACCTCTTGAGTCATTTTATGATTGAATAATGGCTCAGCCTTTAATTCACCAGACTTTAAAACAATAAAATCTACGCCCAGTTTCTTTGCTAATTCACTAACTTCCCCAGCAATAAGTATTGTACCAATTGAGCCAGTGGTAGTTGTATTTCCTGCAAACACCGAATCAGCAGCTACAGCAACCATATAACCAGCAGAAGCTGCATAGGTTCCCATAACTGCCACTACAGGTTTTTTATTTGAAATTTTGCGTATAGAATTGTAAAGATTTTCACCACCATAAACCGTACCACCAGAAGTATTAAGCTTCATGATTACTGCTTTAACATAATCATTTTTAGCTAAATTCTCCAAGATCTGCTCACGGTAAAAATTCTCCTCTATTTCACCTTCGATGTTAATACGAGCAATATGAGACTCTTGTAGTATCGATGCTGAATTACCATTATAGAATTTGGGAAAAAAATATATCACTAGCGCCATTAAAATACATAATGCTGCATTTCGCCAAAAAGATATTTTTGACTTGAGTTGCAATCTATCTAATAAATAATCAGACATACCTCTATCGCCTTAAAATACTAATAACAAAGCTGATTAGTCACTTTTTTTCTTTTCAGCTTTACTAAGAGCAGCACCAAGAATGTCACCTAAACTTGCACCACTGCTTGCTGAACCATATTCTGCAATCGCTTTTTTCTTCTGCTCATCTTCCAACGCTTTAATTGACAAAGTCAATTTACGGTTTGCTTTGTCCAAAGAAACAACTTTTGCATCCACTCTATCACCAACAGCAAATCTATCAGGACGTTGTTCCACTTTATCGCTAGAAAGCTCAGACTTTTTAACAAAAGCAGAAATACCTTCAGCAACTTCAACGTTAACACCACCATCTTCTACAGATAAAACTGTACAAGTTACAACACCACCTGTTTTAATGTTTTTGAAAGCGTTCTCAAATGGATCATCAATTAATTGTTTGATGCCTAAACTAATTCTTTCTTTTTCAGAATCAATAGCCAATACCACAACTTTAATTAAGTCCCCTTTTTTGTATTGCTTAATATCTTCTTCTTGGTCTTCACCCCAAGATATATCAGATATATGAACCAAACCATCAACATCTTCCTCTAACCCAATAAATAACCCAAACTCCACTACATTACGTACTTCTCCTTCAAGAATGGTACCAACTGGATATTTATCAGAGAATTGTTTCCATGGATCATTGATACATTGCTTCATTCCCAAGCTAATTCTGTGCTTATCAACGTCCACATCTAAGATCACAAATTCCACTTCTTGACCTTCAGTAACTAATTTCTTAGGATGGAGATTACTCTTCGACCAGGTCATTTCTGAAACATGAACTAAACCTTCTATACCAGGCTCTAATTCAATAAATGCACCATAATCAGTAATATTTGTAATTTGACCCTTCAATTTAGAACCAATAGGATATTTCCCTGCTAGCCCTTCCCATGGGTTCTGCTCTAATTGTTTCATACCTAAAGATACTCTTTTTGTTTTCTCGTCAAACTTAATTACTTTAACTTTTATGCTTTGACCCATACTTAACAATTCTGAAGGATGGGAAACTTTATTCCATGAAATATCAGTCACATGCAACAAACCATCAATACTTCCCAAATCAACGAATGCGCCATAATCAGTAATATTTTTTACAACACCATCAAGAACTTGACCTTCTTGTATTTGAGAAAGCATTTCATTACGAGCTTCTTGTCTTGATTCTTCTATAATCGCTCTTCTAGACACTACTATATTGCCTTGCATACGATCAATTTTTAAAATCATGAAAGGTTGAACAACTCCCATTAAAAAAGTTACATCTTTTATTGGACGAATATCAATTTGACTTCCAGGCAAGAAAGCAATCACACCATTTAAGTCTACCGTCAGACCACCTTTTACTTTGCCAAATACCACGCCATCAACAGGCTGTCCTTTTTCAAGCGCTTTCTCTAGAACAATCCACGACTCTTCACGAATAGCTCTTTCTCTACTCAGTACTAAGCGACCATAATGGTTTTCATAAGATTCAAGATAAACGTCAACTATATCACCAGGAGCTATATTTTCTACCACACCATTTTTAACAAACTCTTTAACCGGTATCCTACCTTCAGTTTTAAGACCAATGTCAACAGTAACAGCATCACTGTCTACTCTAACAATCGTTCCTTTAACAAGCGAACCTTCTCTTTTTGACTCTGATTTTATAGAATTTTCAAAAAGTTCTGCAAAATTTTCTTTAGTGTTGAATGTGTTTTCTTCGAGTTGATTATTTATCATATTGAATCTTATTACTACTTTCTAAGGGTTAAACAATAGCTTATCTATTTTGTTTAGATAAACATTTAATAAAACATTTCTTAAGGGTTTAAGTACCCTTTGCATGTTCAATTGTCAACTTATTTCGTACAATAGACAATGCACTTTCGAGAACATTATCAATACTCATATTAGTTGAATCTAGCACAAAAGCATCTTCAGCTTGTACTAGAGGCGAGATTTCACGCGATTGATCTCTTTGATCACGCGCACGCAAATCATCATAAACTTCTTCGTATGTAATCTGACTCATTTTTTTTTGTAATTCTGTATATCTTCTCTTAGCTCTAGCATCAAGACTAGCAGTCATAAAAAGCTTTATATTAGCGTCAGGACATATAACAGTCCCAATATCTCGACCCTCAATAATAGCTATTTTCTGCCCATCCACCCAATTTCTTTGTATGGCACTCAAAACCTTTCTTAAAGAGGGTTTCTGAGCAACTTTAGAAGCAACATTTGCTATAGCACTATCAGAAAGGTCTGATTCTAAATCATCTAGGTTTATATTCTTAGCAATTTCAACAACTCTATCACTATCATCAATATCTACATTTTGACTGATCACATCTCTAGCAACCAATCTATATAAATTACCAGTTGATAAATATTTACAACCAAAATGATTGGCTAATAATTTTGCTAGAGTGCCCTTACCAGAAGCAGAAAACCCATCAATAGCAATGACAAAATTAGAGTTTTTCAAATCATTCACCTACGGGCGTAATTACTGAAGGTGGTGTTTCTGCACCAGGATTAGTAGCTGGTTTTTTAAATCTTTTGCGCGGCCTTGATCTTCTGCGATTTTGCGGCTTATTTTCTAAACTAGCAACAGCCTGAGGCTGTGATTTGTTGAGACTAGACTCGCTATCAGAAGAAATAACCTCTTCTACAAAAGAATCATGCTTAATTGGGTGAGGTTTATGAGGCTTATTTATTGCTTTATTCTGACTTATATCTTCTATAGCAAAGCTATCAACACTTATATGTACATCTTGATGGAAGATTAGGGAAATACCATATTTAGCTTCAATTTCACTAACACTAGCTCGCTTATAATTAAGCAAATACATTACTGAGTCTGGATGAGCATAGATATTTAATTTCTGAACTCGAGTTTTACATACTTCACTTTCAATAGTACGCAAAATCATCAATGCATTAGCCTCAGATGAACGAGTTACCCCCTTGCCATTACAATGAGTACATATAACTGTGTTTGATTCAAGGAAACTTGGTTTTAGTCTTTGTCTAGACATCTCCATCAAACCAAAACTACTAATATGGCTAATTTGTATCTTAGCTTTACCATTATGGAACATATCTTTCATAGTTCGTTCCACTGAACGTCTATTGCGAGATTCCATCATATCAATAAAATCGATAACAATTAGACCTGATAAATTACGCAACTTAACCTGCCTTGCAATTTCCCTAGCAGCCTCAATGTTAGTTTTTGTAGCAGTCTCTTCAATGTTTCTTTCAGAAGTAGCTTTACCAGAGTTAATATCAATCGCAATTAAAGCCTCGGTGTGGTTGATCACTATATAACCACCTGATTCTAAATAAACAATCTGATTGTAAAGATTAGCAATTTGCTCATCAACTCTAAAACGACTAAATATCGGCGATTTTTCTTTATACTCACGTATTTTTACATCATCACTTGCAACCATCATGCTAGAAATCTTACAAGCAGAGTTAAATACATCCCTACCTTGAATTAAGATTTCATCAGTTTTATCGTCATATAAATCACGAATAATTCTTTTTATAATGTCATCTTCTGCATGAATAAAAGCTGGCGCATTCGATGAGAAGGTTTTCTCTTTTATACTTTCCCATAACTTTACCAAATAGTCATAATCTTGTAGAATTTCTTCCTTCTTTCTACTCTGACCAATGGTACGAATAATAACACTAATAGAATTATTATTATTAATTTCATCAACAACAACTTTCAATCTTCTTCTGTCTTCAGAATTAGCAATTTTACGCGAAATACCACCCAAAGAATTACTGTTTGGCATAATAACACAATATCTTCCAGCCAATGAAATATATGTAGTAAAGGAAGCACCTTTATTACCTCTTTCTTCCTTAATCGCCTGCACCAGTAGAATCTGATTGCGCTTTATTACTTCCTGAATTTTATATTTTGCAATATATTGCTTTTTTACTCTTTCCAGATAATTTTCATCCACCGAAGGAATTTCAGCCTCATCTTTTACCGAGGCATTTTCGTCTTCTTCGTATAGATCATTCGCTATTTCTTTCGAAGAAACTTCTTCGTCTTGTACAAATTCCACATCACCATTTGAAGAATCGCTAATTATATTTTCTATAATAGCGGGATCGCTCATTTTAACTTGTTCAAGGATTTGCTGCTTGTCTTGAACTGGGATATTATAGTAATCAGGATGAATCTCAGCAAATGGTATAAAACCATGCTTGTCATTACCATAATCAATGAAAGCAGCTTGCAAAGATGGTTCTACCCTTGTAACCTTTGCTAGATAAAGACAACCTTTAATTGTTTTTTTCGAAGCAGTATTATAATCAAAATCTTCTAACCTACCATTCTCTACTATCGCTATACGAGTCTCGTCTGGATAGACCCCATCTACTAAAATCTTTTTTGCCATGTTTTTTTCCTAAATTTAATTGTTCTTATACCACACCTGCATATAAAAGAGCAAGTCGTGAGCATGAAAAAACTTAGGCTATATAGATAGAAAAAGAATTAAAGAGAGTACGCGCCAAACACTAACATAACCGCATAGAAACATGTTTACTCCAAAGCGGTATAAAATAATGCAATTTACAACTTATCATCGGTTCACAAAATTTATTACAATAGTAATTACCTAAAAGTTTTAGCACGCAACTCTTCATCTTTGAGAAACACATCAACAACCTCAAGCATTTGGCCTTCTAACTGTTTATTTATAGATGTGCACATCCATCTCTAAGCCGCAATATAAATATATATACTCTCATAAATATAAAATACAGTAACTATCTTTGTTATTTATACTTTATATTTCTTGCTATAAGATAATCTAATACCACATAGCGATTAGAACATGAGCAAAATACTTAAATTCATAATTTCAACCTCAGTATACGGGTTAATTCTATTTTCTACAATCATTATTTCTTTGATTGTATTATACTCAAGAGAGCTCCCTGATTACGACAAGCTTTATGAATACAAACCATCCACAGTCACCAGATTATATGCAGCAAATGGACAACTAATTGAGGAATACGCAACCGAACATCGTATTTTTATCCCATTTGATGCAATTCCTAAGAATGTAGTAAACGCCTTTCTAGCTGCAGAAGACAGCAATTATTATAACCATCAGGGCATAGATTTTAAAGGAATTTCCAGAGCATTGGTTCAGAATATTACAAATCTTAAAAAAAATAAATCCTTAGTTGGCGGATCTACAATCACACAACAAGTAGTAAAGAATTTTTTGCTCTCTGATGAAAAATCAATCAAACGCAAAATCCAAGAAGCTATTCTGTCCTTTAGAATTAGCACAACTATCAGTAAAGATCGTATTTTAGAGTTATACTTAAATCAGATTTTCTTAGGTAACCATTCTTATGGGATAGTTTCAGCAGCGCAAAATTACTTCGATAAATCAATAGAAGAATTAGATATTTCAGAAGCAGCTATGCTGGCAGCCCTACCAAAAGCTCCATCTAAATACAATCCATTTTTTGATTATGATAAAGCTCTAGATCGTAGAAACTGGGTAATAAACAAAATGTTTGAGGATAGCTTTATTACGCAAACTGAGCTTACATATGCATTACAAAAACCTATCCGCCTAAAATCAGGTTCGAATAAAAATGCTTTTGAAGATGACTACTTCGCTGAAGAAGTGCGACAAACAATCCTAGAGCAATACGGCAATGAAGCAGTTTATCGCGATGGGCTTAGCATTTACACCACTTGTGAGCCAAAAATACAAACCATTGCGCAACAAACATTGCAAGAGCACCTAATACAATACGATCAAAATTTTGGCTATCGTGGACCTATTGATCATGTTGAAATTAATGAAGACTGGCCTAAAAAACTTATTACAGAAAGTAAGGACATTATAATTCCAGTAAGTTCATGGCAAATAGCGGTAGTACTAAAAATCAATTCTACTTCAGCTACTATTAGCCTAATAGATGGCCAAGAAATGCAAATATCAGCGCAGTCTTTAAAATGGACAAAAAAAATACCAAATCAGTTGCTAAAAGTTGGTGACATCATTTATGTCGAAAAAGACTCATCACACGACGGGTATTATTTACTGAGACAAATACCACAGATAAACGGCAGCATAATAGTTATGGAGCCACATATTGGCAAAGTATTAGCCCTTGTAGGGGGATTTAGCTATAAAACAAGTAAATTTAATCGAGCAACACAAGCGATAAGACAACCTGGGTCAGCATTCAAACCTTTTGTTTATTTAGCAGCATTAGAAAATGGTTTTGAACCCAATACTATCTTAGATGATTCTTACGCTGAATTCTCTCAAGGAAAAAATATGCCGTTATGGAAGCCAAAAAATTATGGTAATAATTTTCTTGGGCCAATAACTCTAAGAACGGCATTAGAAAAATCTCGTAACATCCCCACAATTATACTTGCACAAAAAGTTGGCATCAAAAAAATTTCTAAAATCGCCCAAAGATTTAATATATATAATCAACCATTTAATAGTCTTTCAGCTGCACTAGGCTCAATTGATACTACCTCACTAAAACTAACCAACGCCTATGCAATGATCGTCAATGGCGGACATAAGATTAGCCCTATACTAATAGATCGAATTCAAGATAGAAGCGGCAAAACAATATATCGCGCAGATAATAGAGAGTGCCCTCAATGCACTATCACTGATTACACTACCGATGTAAAAGATCTACCAATGCCTAGCTTAAAAAATAACAGGGCCAATGTTACAGATGAACAAAGTGCATATCAATTAATTTCTATATTAAATGGAGTAACGAAAAGAGGAACAGCAAGAAAAGCTAATATATTAGGACTAACAATAGGCGGTAAAACTGGAACAACTAATGATAGCAAAGATGCATGGTTCATAGGCTTTACTCCCGACCTAGTTATCACAGTGTTTGTTGGTTTTGATCAACCAAAAAGCTTGGGAGAGAAAATTTCTGGTGGAACTATTGCTCTACCAATCTTTAATGACATTGCCAAAAAAATATTAGGAAATACAAAAGATAAACCATTCCATCTTCCTAACAACCTTGATTTTTATGATATAGATTTAAATACCGGCCGCATGGCTAACGAAAATACGCCAATTGCAAATATTATCACTGAAGCTTTTAAAGAAGGTAGCATACCCTTAAAAAGCTTGCCAACCAATCAAAAATCATTGATACCTGAAGAGCTTGATTTAACTAATGATCAAGAAATCAAAAATTTACTTAAAGATTTAGAAGCAAGTGTTGAAACAGGTATTTAAAAGTGATAGAGATAATTTCATGAAAAATGAACCAGTGATAATAAAGAAATATAATAATCGTAGGTTATATAACACTAAAACTAGTAGTTATATAAACTTGCAAGAGATTTTTGATATGATTCGTAATCAAGTTGATTTTGTTGTTATTGATTCCAAAAATGATCAAGATCTAACTCACAGCACAATTGTGCAAATCATTCTTGATCAAGAATCAAAAGGGTATAACTTGCTACCAACAGAGTTTTTGAAACAAATAATTCTATGCTATAACATAAAAACTAATAATGTGATGCAGGAGTTTCTTCGAAATGTCATGAGCATGTTTAATCAATATAAAGAATCTCAAAATTTTAATAACATCCCTCCTTTAAAGGGCCTTGAAGAAGTAACCAAACAAAATCTTAAATTCTTTGAACAAGCCTTCAACTTTTTTGATCAAGCTAAAAAAAATGACAACTCAAAATAATTATAAAATCACCTTAAACCAATTAGAAAGCTCTAATTGGTTTAAAAGTTTGCGTGATCAAATTTGTAAAGAGTTTGAGCTCATTGAGGAATCACTGATAAATAATCCGCTAAAATTAGCTGCCGGCAAATTTGAAAGAAAAAATTGGGAAAGACCTGGTGGTGGTGGTGGCGAAATATCTATCATGAAAGGCAGAGTTTTTGAAAAAGTCGGTGTCAATTTTTCTTCTGTACACGGAGAATTTTCTGAAGAATTTAGAAAACAAATTCCTGGCGCTGAAAAAGACCCAAAGTTTTTTGCTTGTGGGATATCTTTAGTTGCCCATATGCAATCTCCCTTAGTGCCGGCAGTGCATTTTAATACTCGTTACATTACCACTCAAAAAACATGGTTTGGCGGTGGTACTGATCTAACACCAATATTTAAGAATCAGAAAGACACTGATTTATTTCATAAAAATCTAAAAGAAATGTGTGATCACCATGATAAAACATATTACCAAAGATTTAGTAAAGAATGTAATGATTATTTCTTTTTATCTCATCGTAATGAACCTAGAGGAGTAGGAGGAATTTTCTTCGATTATATGAATAATGGCGATTTTAATAAAGACTTTCAATTCGTACAAGATGTGGGTAAAACCTTTTTGGCTACCTATACAAAAATTGTCAGGAAACACTTTGAAAATTCCTGGACAGAAGAACAACGCGAAGCTCAATTAGTTAAGCGCGGGCGTTATGTTGAATTTAACTTACTATATGACCGCGGCACTAAGTTTGGCCTTATGACCGGCGGCAATACCGAAGCTATATTAATGTCCCTTCCGCCTGTGGTTAAATGGTCTTAAATCCTATCTTCTTCAGTATATTTAGGATTCGATAACAACTAACTCTCTATTTATCGGTTATTGGTAAAGGTATGAAAAGTACTTGACCTTGACGACTCAAATATAGTAACACTGATTTTTTTCCACTTGATTTCGCCTTACTAATCGTATCCGCAAATTTCTCTATATTATGTAACTGCACTTGATTTACGGAAACTATAACATCACCAACCTTAAAGCCTCGAGAAGACCAGTGTGTTTTACGATTAATTTTTAGAATTATCAGCCCATCAACTTCTTTAGGAATACTAAATTTCTTTCTAAGGTCATCATTCAATACCGCAAGACTAGCACCAAGAACATCTTTTGTAGCATATTGAGTGCTTACATCATTCTCAACAGACTCATCCATCGCTGGCTCATCTTTGCTTTCATTCAGCTTAACCTTTAAGTTTTTCTTACTGCCATCTCGTAGAATTACTAAATCCACTTCTTTACCGATAGGAGATTCTGAAACAATACGCGGTAATTTTTTTGTTGAATTAATTTCCTGATTATTAAAAGTAGTAATAATATCACCAACTTTAATTCCAGCTTTTTCTGCAGCGCTATCTTTAGAAACTTCTACCACTAAAGCACCTTGATCAGGTGTAGTACCTAAAGATTCAGCAATATCTTCAGTAATTGATTGGATTTTCACACCCAAAAGTCCACGAATAACTTTACCTGCTTTTTTAAGCTGCTGTACAACAGGCATAGCTGTAGTTGAAGGAGTTGCAAAACCAATGCCTATATTAACTCCAGAAGGAGAATATATAGCAGTATTAATTCCAATAACTTCGCCATGCATGTTAAACATTGGACCTCCTGAATTACCACGATTAATCGCAGCATCTGTTTGTATATAATTATCAACTATACCACCCTCAGTATTAATATCACGATTATGAGCAGAAATAATACCAGCAGTTACAGTGCCACCAAGACCAAAAGGGTTACCTATAGCAATAATCCAATCACCAACGCGTGACTTATCAGAATCACCAAATTTAACGCATGGCAAGGGCTTGTCAGTATCAACTTTTAATAATGCAAGGTCTGTTTTCATGTCAGATCCTACAACCTTTGCTTTTAATTTTTTGCCATCGCTAAATTTAACATCAATCTCGTCTGCTTCCATAACTACATGATGATTAGTAACAATATAACCATCCGCATCAATTACAAAACCTGAACCAAGAGAAACAGCCTTACGGTCATCATCATCTTCTTCGGAATACCCACCACCATTTGGTTGACCAAATTTTTCAAAAAACTGATTAAACTCCTCAAAAGGAGAGCCCTCAGGGAAAGGTAACATTCTTTGACCACCGGTAGATTTTGAAGGCTTTTGCACAGTAGAAACATTTACTACCGCTGAAACAAGAGGTGTTATTAAATCAGCAAAACCAGGAGGAACAGCAGCAAATGCTGTAGAATTAGTCATCGTAGTAATTATTACTAATAGTCCAAATAATATTTTCTGAGAGTAACTAAAAATTCCTATCTTCATATCCATGCCTTATTCTTTATTCTTTAATTAAAAAAGCGTAAAAACTCGCCCTTAGGTGATAAAATTATAGAAGTATTATCTTTGTTATTAAATGATTTTCTATAAGCTTCTAACGAACGATAAAAATTATAAAACTCTGGATCAGCACGAAAAGCATCAGAATAAATCTTTGAAGCAGTAGCATCCCCCTCACCTTTAAGTGTTTGAGCAGTTTTATATGCTTTGGCTAAAATTATAGTTTTTTCTTTTTCAGAAGTAGATTGAATAATTTGTGCTTCTTCTTCCCCTTGAGCTCTAAATTCTTTTGCTTCTTTCTCCCTATCGGACTGCATTCTTTTATAAACAGCCGAACTATTTTCATTTGGCAAATCTGCACGAAGAATTCTAGCATCAACTACATCAATACCAAATTTCAAAGACTCTTTATTAACAATATGCTGAATACGTTCCATAATTGCAGAACGGGCATTTGTTAATAATATTGCTAATGGCTCATCTCCTATAACTTGTCTAAGCGATGAGTCTAAAATATTATTAAGCCTAGCCTCCAACCCTTTTACTGTTTTAACAGTTTGATAAAATTTTAAAGGGTCAGTGATTCTATATTTAGCATAAGCACTAATAATAACGCGCTTCTGATCTTTAGCAATCAACTCTTTTTCGTCAGCCACTACATTCAATAACCTATTATCAAAATACATAGCATTTTGAATAAAAGGAACTTTGACATGCAAACCAGGATCTTTTTCTATTCTCACAGACTCACCAAATTGCAATACCACTGCTTGTTGAGTTTGATCAACAACAAAAAATAGATTAAATAAGAGAATAACAGCCGCAAAAGCTGATACTATATATATGATTTTTTTATCCTTCATTTTCTGCACTGCTAATTACTTTACTGTTATCTTTATTCAAAAGTAAATAAGGCACAACTGATTTACCTGCCTCATCACCAATTACAAATTTGGTAGATTTTTCTAAAATCTCTTCCATAGTTTCCAAATACATACGTTTTTTTGTAACATCTTTGGCGCTTGTATATTGTTTGTAGATTTCCAGGAATCTGCTAGACTCACCTTTAGCTCTCTCCACAACGTTAGATTTATAACCTTCAGCATCCTGAATCATCTTGGCAGCCTCACCTCGTGCTTTTGGCAGAATGTCATTGCGATATGATTCAGCCTGATTAATTTGCCTTTCTTTATCAGCACGTGCAGTCTGCACATCACGGAATGCTGCAATTACTTCCGACGGTGGATCAACTTTTAAAAGATGCAAATTTTCAATAATTACACCACTCTGATACTTATCAAGAGTATTTTGTAATAATTTTTTTGTTTCTTCTTCAATTTTAGCACGACCTTCAGTTTGTGCTGCAGCAATCGGAGTATTGCCTATTACTTCACGCATCGCACTCTCAGCAGCGCTTTTAACTGTATCTTTAACATTAGCTATATTAAATAAATAATCTTTTAGATTAGCTATATGCCATTGTACAAAGAAATTGATATCAACGATATTTTCATCGCCAGTTAGCATCAAGCTCTCTTGAGGAATCAAAGTTAGCTTATCATTGCCAGTAATTTTTACATAACTATTATTCTTTCCACTATTTGTAACTGAACGAAAACCTATCTCTTCTTTCTGGCTATGCTCTACATTAACTACTTGAACTTCTTCAAAAGGTATAGGTAAGTGATAGTTTGGTCCGGCAGTTGCAGTGCGCACAAATTTACCAAAACGAGTTACTACAGCTTGTTCACCTTCATTAACAATATATAATCCTGAAGCCAACCAAAGTATGAGAACAATAATTCCAAATAATGAAAAGAAAGCTTTATTAGGAGAAAATTTTTTATCCTTAAATACATTGCCAAACTTGCCAGCACGTTTTCTCAAGATATCTTCAAAAGTATCTTTGTTGGAAGAATTCGCAGGCTTTCCCCAAGGCGACTTATAATTTTTATCGTCAAACACCTAAAATCCCTCTGCTTTTTTAATGATTATTACTCAAATTCAGTATATCCTAATCTCTCAATATATAGCATTATCTTAAAATAACGCAAGCCCATGATAAACATAATCAACAAAATCAATCATCTTTTAGGAACTATAACTATTAAAGATAAAAACTGTGACTTAATTGTCTCACAATATATCTCTGGAGTACGAGTTCAAGATAATGAGGTTGGATTAGCAATTAATATAACTCAAGAAAATCATCAGTATATTGAAGAAATACAGAAAAAAATACATGAATTACTTATTCAAATTCATGGAATAAAAAAAGTTAACATCGTCCTTACTGGAGAACACAATTATTTAAAACCTAATCCTATAAAACAAAAAGTTATCCTACCAGAAATAAAAAAAATTATTGCTGTAGCTTCTGGTAAAGGTGGAGTTGGAAAATCTACCACTGCGGTTAATTTAGCACTAGCTCTATCAAAAATTGGGTACAAAGTTGGATTAGCTGATGCTGATATTTACGGGCCATCAATTCCAACGATGTTGGGAATAGATGAAAAACCAGAAGCTAACGATCAAAAAATGATGCCAATTAGTAAGTATGGAATCAAAACTATGTCTTTGGGTTATTTAGTGCCAAAAGATTCAGCAGCTATATGGCGAGGACCAATGGCAGTAAAGGCATTACATCAGGTGCTTTACGGTACGAACTGGGGAGAATTAGATTATTTGATAATTGACATGCCTCCAGGAACAGGAGATATACATCTTAGTCTGGCAGAAAATTATCGTATAGATGGCGTAATTATTGTTTCCACCCCACAAGTCATTGCATTAGCTGACGTTGTACGTGCAATTAGTATGTATCAAAAAATGCATATTCCAATTATTGGATGTGTAGAAAATATGAGCTATTTTATTGATCCAGATACTGGCAACAAAAGCTATATTTTTGGACAAGATGGAACAAAGAAATTAGCTCATAAATTAAACCTAAAAATGCTTGCAGAAATATCCCTAGATATGAAAATTCGTGTTATGGCTGATCTTGGGAAATCAGCTATTGAAGATAATAAAATAGCTGAAATTTATTTAAATTTAGCTAAGCAAGTTATAGTTGCAATTTCTTAAGTTATAGTAATATAATGTAAAGTATAATCATTAGTTTTAAATAGGGTTAGAATGTCCAAGATTTTTCACAATGCAGAAGCTGCACTAAAAGAAATCCTAAGGGATAACTTAGTTATTATGGCTGGAGGCTTTGGATTATGCGGGATACCAGAAAATCTTATCAAAGCAATATACGATTCTAAAATTACTGGGTTAACTATTATAAGTAATAATTGTGGCACAGATGAGGAAGGTTTGGGACCATTACTAAAAAATTACCAAATTAAAAAAATGATTGCCTCTTATGTTGGAGAAAATAAAACTTTAGAGCAACAGTCAATAAATGGTCAGCTTGAACTAGAATTAACTCCTCAAGGAACATTAGCTGAGAGAATACGTGCTGCCGGCGCTGGTATTCCTGCATTTTTTACTGCCACAGGATATGGAACAGTCGTAGCAAAAGGAAAAGAAATTCGTGAATTCAATGGGAAAAAATACATAATGGAAACAGCGTTACATGCTGACTTAGCAATTATCAAAGGTTGGAAGGCCGATAAAGCAGGTAATATTGTTTATAATAAAACTGCTAGGAATTTTAATCCAATGATGGCTACAGCGGCAAAAACTACTGTTGCTGAAGTAGAAGAAATAGTTGAATCAGGTTCTCTCGATCCAAATAATATTCACACACCTTGTATTTATGTCCATCACTTGGTCCAAGGAATAAATTATCGTAAACCTATTGAGAAACTAACAGTAAGAGAAAAAATTTGAGGAATGTATGGCTTGGTCACTAGAACAAATCTGCTCAATAGCTGCAAAATATGAATTAAAAAATGGTATGTACGTGAACCTTGGTATAGGTATACCAACTGATGTTGCAAACCACATGCCTGATGGAGTCAATGTTTTGTTGCAAAGTGAAAATGGTATGTTAGGTATGGGTCCGTTTCCTTATAAAGGAGAAGAAGATCCAGACTTAATTAATGCTGGCAAACAAACTATAACTCAATTACCTAATTCAAGTTATTTTAGTAGTGCTGATTCTTTTGCTATGGTGCGAGGGGGACATATAGACTTAACAATCTTAGGTGCATTACAAGTTTCACAAACTGGTGATTTAGCAAACTGGATGATTCCTGGTAAAATGGTTAAAGGTATGGGCGGGGCTATGGATTTAGTTGCCGGGACAAAAAGAGTAGTTATTATGATGGAGCATACAGCAAAAAATGGCGAAGCCAAATTGGTGAAGCAATGTTCACTGCCATTGACAGGTGTTGGAGTAGTTAACCGCCTGATCACTAACCTTGCAATCTTCGATTTCATCGATGGCAAAATGTTATTAAAAGAAATGGCTCCAGATGTCAATATAGAGCAATTAAGAATATGCACTGAAGCTGAATTCGATTAATACCTTACCACTTGAAGACCTAATATCGCTGCAATTATTTCTAAATGTGATTCTTTTCTTCTGCAAGACATAGCCTAGACTCCAGAGAGCTTCACTGTAATTACTTCAGTTACATGCCATTGAGGAGCCTGCCGTGTAAATTAACACCACAGCACCACTAGCACCAACTCGTCGACTAACAGCAAAAATATATCATATAATATTTTACGAGACACTATTGTGATGTATAATAACATTGTGAATCATCTTATAATAATGTTATGCTATGCAACCAAAAATTGACATTCAAAAACTTTCTTTTAACTCTTTCAAGATAATTGAAAAACCTGGCTATGCAGTTTACTCCACTAGCTACTACATGTAGTATATAGTGATTTAGCTGGTACTGGATCAATTGTCAGCGCTTGTTGTATTAACTGATAAAAAAGTTTTCCCCTTGAACGAGATTTTCTTCGATTGAATCTAAAAG
>CAMCSP010000021.1 GCA_945877755.1 Rickettsia typhi
ATTTCAGCTTTTATTGCCTCTAAAACAATTTTCGTTTTTTCTGTTGCGCTATATTGCTTTGCTTTCTTAGACATATAATTTCCTTTTTTTTGTTTGAAATTATATCTCATTTTACAATTTTAGCAGTCCAGTTTTTGGGTACCATTATACCCTGCTTAATCTTTATGACCTGTCTCAGCGTATTACCCGAAGCTTTCTGTGGCTTTTCAAAATCTAATGATTTTACATCAAGTTTACGCCTAGTAATATGGGTTTTTAACATATCATGAATTGCTTCAAGCTTGTAATCGTCAGCAACAACAACTGTTATTGCATCCTCGCTACGATCTATTGTAGCAATACTGCTCTTGAAATCATAACGTTGGGCTATTTCTTTTTTAACAGATTGAACAGCATTTTCAACTTCCGGTAATTCTATTTTCGATACTATATCAAAACTAGGCATTGTTATCCTCATCCAACTTATTAAACACATCATCCCATGTTCCAATAGTAGCAGCCTTAGAATACTCAGTTACCCTACTTTCAAAGAAATTAGCATGCTCCACTCCATTAAGAATCTCATCTAACCAAGTCAGTGGATTATGATCAGTCAAATAGATTTCTTTTAACCCCAACTGCATTAGACGTCTATCTGCAATAAAACGAATATACTGTTTAACTTCTCTAGCAGTTAAACCTTCTAAATCACCAACTTCAAATGCTAGATCAATAAACGCATCTTCAAAATGCACAATAGTAGCGCAAGCTTCATAAATTTCACTACGCACTTCTTCAGTCCATACTTCAGGATATTCTTGAATAAATGTATGGAATAATTTAATGATTGAATTTGCATGCAAAGATTCATCACGAACAGACCAGGTAACAATCTGACCCATACCTTTCATTTTATTAAAACGCGGGAAGTTCAATAAAATAGCAAAAGATGCAAATAGCTGTAGACCTTCAGTAAAAGCACCAAATACTGCTAAAGTTATAGCAATCGCCTCTTTTGTTTCAACACCAAATCTATGCATATAATCATATTTATCTTTCATTTGCTTATATTTCAAGAATGCTTGATACTCAGTCTCAGGCATACCTACTGTATCAAGTAAATGAGAATAAGCAGCAATATGAATCGTTTCCATATTAGAAAATGCAGCTAACATCATTTGAACTTCTGTTGGCTTAAACACTTTTGCATAATGACGCATGTAACAGTTATTTACTTCAATATCAGCTTGAGTAAAAAAACGAAATATATGAGTAAGCAAATGCTTTTCCCCTGGTGTTAGATTATTTTTCCAATCTTTTACATCATCAGCCAAAGGCACTTCTTCAGGCAACCAATGAATTTGCTGCTGCATTAACCAAGCATCATAGGCCCATGGATAGAGGAATGGTTTATAAATTGGTTTTGCGTCTAAAAGCCCCATATTATTCTCCTTATGATTCTAAAAATTACCCTATTACTGACAAGACAAGCATTCTTCATAGTTATTATTCGTTTTTACAGTAAGATCATTTGCTAATTCTTGCCTTACTACTTTATGCCCAACTTTTTCTGCACGTTGTAAAGACGTAGAACGAGCATAATACATTCCCTTAACTCCTTTTTTCCATGCAGCAAAATGTATATCATGTAAATGCTGCTTGCTCACATTACCAGGCAGGAAGACATTCAAAGATTGACCCTGGCAAATAAATGGAGCTCTGTCTGCAGCTAATTCAATAAGCCACCTTTGATCAATTTCCTGTGCAGTTTTAAATACATCTTTCTCTTCCTGCGTTAAGCAATCTAACTGTAGAACAGATCCTTCATGAGTAGCTATAGACGACCATATCTTCTCAGTGTTCATACCTTTAATTTCTAATATTTGTACTAAGTTTTTATTGCGCACAATGAAAGAGCCAGACAAAGTTTTTTGAGTAAAACTATTAGCCGCATACGGCTCAATACCAGGAGAAGAATTATTAGCAATAATTGAAATTGAAGCTGTAGGAGCAACTGCCATTTTATTACTAAATCTTTCCATAATACCACAATCAGCAGCATCAGGACATGGACCTTTTTCTTGAGCTAAACTTACTGAAGCTTCATCCACTTCTTTCTTAATATGTTCAAATATTTTTCTATTCCAAACTTTTGACATCACTGACTCAATCGGAGTATTATGCGCTTGTAAAAATGAATGCAGGCCCATAACACCAAGTCCAACACTACGCTCACGCATTGCGGAATATTTAGCTCTGCTCATGCTATCAGGCGCATTGTCTATAAAGTCCTGCAATACATTATCTAAAAATCGCATTATATCTCTAATGAATAATTTATTTTCACACCAATCATCATAATACTCAAGATTCAAAGAAGACAAGCAGCATACAGCTGTTCGTTCATTACCTAAATGATCAGTGCCTGTTGGTAAAGTAATTTCATTACATAAATTAGATGTTTTAACCAGTAAATTTAATTTCTTATGATGTTCTGGTATATATTTATTCACAGTATCGATAAATAACAAATAAGGCTCTCCAGTTTCAATACGAGTAGTAAGGATTTTAGCCCATAAATCACGAGCCTTTACTGTAGATATAACTTTGCCATTATGCGGGCTAGATAAATTCCAATCTTCACCCTTTTCAACCGCATGCATGAACGCATCTGGAATTACCACTGCATTATGTATATTTAGCGCTTTCCGATTAGGATCTCCACCTGTAGGCCTTCTTATATCAATAAATTCTTCAATTTCTGGATGAGTTATAGGCATATATAAAGCCGAACTACCACGTCTTAAACTTCCTTGAGAAATCGCTAAAGTTAAAGAATCCTGTACACAAATAAATGGTACAACTCCTGAAGTTTTACCATTATCTCGCACTTTTTCACCAATCGAACGTAAGTTGCCCCAATAACTACCAATCCCGCCACCACGAGCTGCCAACCATATATTTTCAGTCCATAAATCTACAATACCTTCTAAACTATCAGAAGCTTCATTCAAATAACAAGAAATAGGTAATCCTCTATTAGTACCACCATTACTCAAAACTGGCGTAGCAGGCATAAACCATAGACTACTTATATATTCATAAAGACGCTGCGCGTGCTCCTTATCATCTGCATAAAATGCTGCTACTCGTGCAAATAAATCCTGAAAATCTTCACCTTCCAGTAAATATCTATCCTTAAGCACTGCTTTACCAAATTCAGAAAGCTTATTATTGTTTTTTGAATCGATTTTGATTTTAAATTTCATAAAGCACCTATTGATAAATTAACTATTTTGGATATCCTTGTGGAATATTTGAGACAGATATCCATATAATTCAAAATAACATTACTAACAAAAACTGTCTATATATTTTAGAAGATATAGTGTTTTTTTATTTTAAGACACTATATCTAGTAATAATAGCAAAAATATAACACCTTCTCTTATATTGAAGTTTTATACTATAATGATTAAAAACTAAAAAGATATTTTTTATAAATATTAATATACTCTTAAGTCAGGCTTTCTTCACGAGCTCTCATGTTCATAAAGTTTTCTAACCCATAAACTATCGGAATCACCATATGTTTCAATAATATCGCTCAATTTTTTCCTAGTTTTATCATCATCACAAGAAAGCAAGGCTAGTTCCAGATTAAAACCTCTTAAATTCATTTCAGAAACAATAGAAACATCGGATTGACGAATAATAAATTGCCTTTTGGATAGCTCCAAAGCTTCTAAATACATTGCTTCTTGATCAGTCAATTTAAATACTCTTTTAACAATATCATAAGAAGTATCATCTGGTAGAAATATCTTCGTAGCCATTTTCTCATGATAAATACTAGCAATAACCTCACTCCAGCTAACATTTTTACTATTGAAAGAGGCAGTAACTATCATAATAGAGTTTGCTTTGGTAAAACTATCTAACATTGGTCCCAAATTTTTCTCAAAGTAGAGGTTACTAAATATCCTATTGCCGCCAGAAACAGCTAAAATCGAAGGGGTTCCTATGTAATGAATTTTAAAAAAATGCATAAAATAATATAACACAGGAAGGTTAAAAGCTATGTCCGTATCATAAATTTCTGCCATATCAACAGCTAAAATATCCTTGCTGTAAACCAATTCATCTTGATCATTATCAAATATATGAGCATACTTACCTTTACCATACCATCTCGATAACTTCTTAACGATAGCTTTATTAATTAATTTATAGTTTGATAAGCTAAAAAATTCATCAGCATTAGATAACTTTCTTTTTTCAACTGGAAGCTCGTAAATAATATCCACAGCAGCCACTACAGCAGCTGTATATTCCTCTAATTGCTCACGATCTATATATTTGTCCATTAAATACAGCAACCAATTTTTTAAAAACTCTCTATTATCATTATTATCCTCAAGTAATAGTGGATTAAGTTTTACACAATCTTTAGATGGCTTCACCGTAAAGTATAAATATTTACCTCCAAGCGCCCTTATAAACATTTCTGATTCTCTTCTAGCATCTATATAAAAAATACTTGGACAACATTTTAGCGATTCAGACATTAGAAAATTAAGTAAAGTAGCCTTACCAGCAGAATCATGTCCAACTATTATGGTATGACCGTTATCATTAACATGAAAATTGAAAAAATAAGGAGTCCCTAATGCAGTTCGCAACAGCGTAATGGCCTCGCCCCACTTTGAACTTAAAGAACCAATCGGAAAATTGTGCAAAGAAGACAACCCAGCAACTAGCGAGGTAGACATAGGACTTTTTCTAGTGACATATGCAAAATTTGCAGGTAGTTGTGACCAAAAACAATGCTCCAAATTCAAATCTTCTCTTACAATAGGCAACCCAATGTCTAGTAAAACCTTAGCTGAAGATTTCAGTCTGCTTTCTAAGTCTAGCAAGCTCTCTGCAATAACCATAACAGTTAACTGACTTTCACAATAATCTACAGGAGAAATCTTGGAATCATCAAACAATAAATCTAATCCTAACGTTTTTTTAAATTCCAGGTCACCACTAACATCCAGAATATAATTCTGATATTTAAAATAAGGTAATGTATTTTTCTTATCTATAAAGTTGATCATCTGAGTAACAACAAATTGCTGAGGAAGCTGCAAAAATTTGTCAAGCACAGCAGCAGAAACATCATGATAAGATTTGACTGATAAAATAGAACCAAAAAATTTTTCTCGATCTTTCTTAACTTCTAAAGCATTGTTACCAAATGCAACTTTGTACTTAGCAAGATATTTAGATAAATCAGCCATAGGGACCGGCATATCATCTTCTTCGAGATGTATAATTTTACCAAAAAATTTTAAAAGCTCCGAACAATAACCAAGTTCAGGATGTAAAATCAACCCTAGCTTTATAGCACCATAATGAGCCAACTCTTCTAATAAATTATGAGTTGTGCTTTCTAAAATCGCATGAGCCTCTTCTAGATGATCTTCATGCTCCTTATAAAGCTTTCCTGATCTAAAGTATTTTAATAAATCCACAGAACTCAATTTTAAAGATATTCCCGAATGAATAACAGTCAAATATAGTTCATTAATATATTGATCATCCCAGCTATTTTTTTTTACCCACTGATCATGTAGTTTTTGAGCAAAAAATGCAGAAAATTTTGGATGAGAATCCAAACTATGCTTACGCCTAACTGTATGAAAATATAAAGCAAAATTAGATGATTTAACTTGCTCTAATACAGCCTTTCTAACTGTATCACGCAGGCTGAGACTACTCACTCCAAGAGTTTCATAAGTAAACCCGACTATTTTTATAGTTTGCAGCAATTCACCATTTTTAGTTAAAATGGTATTACCATTATAATGGCAAGCATATGGAATGAAATTTGGAACAGGCGCTTCTAACCTTAATCCATCATCAACGCCATCTTTTTTCTTGAATAAATCAAACATCCAAAACCGAAATAAATACTATTCATAATATTATAATAGTAGCGTTCTTTATTAGATGCCGTAAAGTCTTTTTTGATCAAGTAAGCATAATAAACTACAATCTAGTTAGTATTTTTTCGTCCTTGACCTTTATTAAATCGACCAAAATTACGGAAAAAATCTTTAAGCACGCCTGAGTCGTCACCATTTGTAAGAGATTGTCCCCTATGGAATACAATCTTCTTCTTAGTTAAATTATCAAAAAAAGCTACTTCCTGTAACACATCACCTTTAAAACTAAGTTGCATAACTTGCTCCCTAACAATCTCAGGCCTTAAAAAGCCCACAGATTTCATCTGGGTGGAAATATAATACCAAATATTAGGATTAAATGTAGACTTAGTACTTGGATCACCCAAAAGCTCAACCGCAGCTTCTTTTGTAGTTGTACCAGTTTTTAATTTTGTAACTATTGACTCATCCTCAGGATAACCACGAGTAATATCTTTACTGACACAGCCACAAAGGACTATAGCAGCCAAAACACACACTGTAGAAAAAATTCTTATTCTAATAGACATAATGTATCTCTTTACCATTTGTTAAAATAAGGTATAATAACTTATACGACAATTTAAGATTTCTTGTTTACTTGCAATATAAAATTATTTATATATCAAAGCAACTGATTTATTAAGGATATAAAAAATGGCTGTTCCAAAAAGAAAAACTACTAAGTCTAAACGTAACATGAGAAGATCTCATCATGCACTTACGCCTGTTAATATAATAACTGATTCTACAACTGGTGAATATAAATTGCCACATCATATCTCTTTAACTGATGGATACTACAAAGGCAAACAAGTTGTTACTCAAAAAAGTACCAGCTCAGAAGAAACCAACTAAATAATTTAGGTAATGGATAATAGCTCTAAAACAAGTGAGATTATTATAGCTTTGGATTGCATGGGTGGAGACCAAGCACCAAAATCAGTAATAATGGGCGCAGAACTTGCATTATCAATATTACCAAAGAATAAAGTATTCTTTAAGCTCTTTGGAAATCAGAATGATATCAACCCCTTATTACAACAAACCAAACTTCTACGTAGCAGCTCAGATCTAACTCATACAACTCAAACAGTATCTGCGCATGAAAAACCCTCCGTTGCTATCAGAATGTGCCGTGAATCGAGCATGCAACTAGCAATAAACGCGGTAAAGACCGAGCAAGCAGCGGCTATGGTTTCTGCTGGCAATACCGGAGCTTTAATGGCCATGGCTAAAATCTCGCTACGCACACTTCCACAAATTACTAGACCAGCAATCGTAGCCATCATGCCATCAATCAAAGGACGATCTGTAATGCTTGATCTTGGAGCAAATGTTGAATGCGATGCAACTAATCTATTCGAATTTGCAATTATGGGAGAAGCATTTTCTAGAATTATATTTGGCATAGAAAAACCAACTATTGGCCTACTTAACATAGGCTCAGAAGAAGTGAAAGGCAAAGACTCTGTAAAATTAGCAAATACTATGTTTAAAGAAACAGACCTGCCAATTAATTATTATGGTTATATTGAAGCTAATGATATTGCTGAGGGCACAGTTGATGTAATCGTAACAGATGGATTTTCAGGAAATGTAGCATTAAAAGCTATTGAGGGTTCTGCAAAACTATTTAAGCATTTTCTAAAAGATGCATTTTCTAATTCTTTACTTACTAAAATTAGCTATTTCTTAGCAAAACCAGCACTAAAAAAATTAGCAACAACTGCTGACCATAGATTATATAATGGTGCAATGTTCGTTGGTTTAAACGGAATAGTTGTAAAAAGCCATGGCTCTATGGATCACATAGGCCTGGCCAATGCAATTAAAGTAGCTTTTGAACTTGCTAATGCTGACATTAACAAACAAATTGCTGATGAGCTTTTGGAAATAAAAAGTGAAGATTAAGAATTATGAATAAAAAATCTTTCATTCTATCTTGTGGATCATATCTTCCAAAGAAAACTTTATCAAATGATGATCTAGCAAAAACTGTTAAAACCTCTCATGAATGGATAGTTGAGCGCACTGGCATAGAAAACAGACACATCGCAAATGAAGAAGAAACAACTACATTCATGGCATCCCAAGCTGCTAAACAAGCTATATCTAGAAATCCAGAAATAGCAGATAAAATTGACACCATAATCGTTGCCACCACTACTCCAGATCAAATTTTTCCAGCAACAGCCCCAAAAGTGCAAGCAGCGCTTGGGTTAAAAAGCTTATGTGCATTTGACATCCAAGCCGTATGCTCAGGATTTCTATATGCAATTTCAGTTGCAGACAGCATGATTAAATCAGGATCGGCATCAACTATACTAGTAATAGGTGCAGATAAAATGTCAAAAATAGTAGACTGGAACGATCGTGGTACTTGTATCTTATTTGGTGATGGTGCTGGTGCAGTAATTTTAACAACTAACACTCAATCAAATAATAGTGGAATCATTGAGTCAAGATTATTAGCGGATGGAAATTTAGAAAATATACTTTATACAGATGGCGAAGTTTGTTCCACCAAGACCGCTGGACATATCATTATGAATGGGAGAGAAGTCTTTAAAAATGCTGTTGAGAAAATGAGTTCATCCATGGAGGAAGTTCTTGCTTCACAAAATATGCAAGTTGAAGATTTAGATTGGGTAATACCACATCAAGCAAACGCTAGAATAATCAGTGCAATTGCAAAAAAACTTAATGTACCAACAGAAAAAATTGTGATAACATTACAAGATCAGGCAAATACTTCTGCCGCCACCATACCTTTAGCCTTGAATTATCATTATAATCAAGGTAAATTAAAAAGGGGTGACTTAATAATGTTAACTGCCGCAGGTGGCGGGTTTACCTGGGGATCAATGTTACTGAGATGGTAAAATAATGAATGAAAAAACAATAACCAGAAACGATATCGCTCTTGAAATACATAAACAAATTGGGCTCTCCACCAATGAAGCAGATAAAATAGTTAGCCAGTTTTTTAGCAGTGTGATTGATGGCCTTAATGATACCGGCAGCGTTAAACTAACTAACTTCGGTACTTTAACAGTATTAAATAAGAAAGAACGTATCGGCAGAAATCCTAGAACTAAAGAAAAAGCTATAATCAGCGCTAGAAAAGTTGCTAGCTTCCGCGCTTCTGATACCCTAAAAAACCTTATTAACAAATAAAATGTCTATTAAATCACCAACAGCATATAAAACTATAGGTGAGGTTAGTGAAACTCTTGACATTCCTACTCACGTATTACGTTTTTGGGAAAAGAAATTTAAACAAATCTCCCCATATAAAAATAATGGCAGACGTTATTATACGCCACAAGATATTGATATAATCCAAAATATAAAATTTTTGCTCTACACAAAAGGTTTCACTATAACAGGCGTTATTGCGCATTTGTCAGAAAAACCTGAGCATGCGAATACATACCCACCCAATTCAACTCAAACTTTGCCAGAAGATGCAATTGCTACTATTAACAACATTATCCAAACCATAAAGCATGTAAAATCGCAATTACAAGAAGCCATTGGTGAATAATAAACTGCCCCAAGCTAAAATAACTTAATCAGCGTTTGCGAAGAAGTTCCTGCTTAAGAGATATATCCCTAATATCAAATAATAAGGTGAGAACTAACTTCCTTACTATTTATACAAAACTCCAATAATTCTAAGGCAAAAGGCAAAAAGAACCTTTTATAATATATTAAGTTCTAACCCAGCTGTCTCCATAGTGAGAGTCGACTGTTAACAGAATATCTAACTTAGACACGCTTTCCATTAATCGTTTGATTAATACAATGGATTTTTCAAGATCAGATTCTTTGACTTCGAAAATTAGTTCGTCATGAACTTGCAATAACATCTTAACATCAAAATCAGAAGTCTTTAATTCTCGAGCAACTTTGATCATCGCTTTTTTAATAATATCAGCCACACTTCCTTGCAACGGAGCATTAATTGCTGCACGCTCAGCGAATGATTTGAGCGTAGCATTGGAGCTGTTTATATGAGGAGTATAACATCTTCTACCAAATATGGTCTCCACATAGCCATGAGTGCGGGCAAAAGTTTTCACTTGTTCCATATATTCAAGAATTCCAGGATATTCCTCAAAATATCTTTTTATATACTTAGCAGCTTCACTTCTATCAATACCAAGATTTTTTGCCAAACCAAAAGCGCTAATGCCATAAATGATTCCAAAATTGATCGCTTTTGCCTGACGTCTTAAATTAGAATGAACCTTGTCTAGATCAACATGAAAAACTTCGCTAGCGGTAGTTGAATGAATATCCTTACCTTCAGCAAATGCTTTTTTTAACCCTTCAATGTTGGCACGATGAGCTAAAATGCGTAGTTCAATTTGTGAATAATCGACAGATAAAAGCTTATAGCCAGATTTGGCAACGAACGCAGCACGAATTTTATTGCCCCATTCAGAACGAATAGGAATATTTTGTAGATTCGGATCATTTGAACTAAATCGACCAGTAGAGGTAGCAGCTATAGCAAAATTAGTATGAACCCTTCCTGTTTTTGGGTTAATTTGCTTTACTAAAGTATCAGTATAAGTATTTTTTAGTTTATAAAATCTCCGCCATTCTATCAATGCATCAGCAATTGGATGACCTTGCTGCTGCAACAATTCCAATACCTCAACACCAGTGCTTAATGCTCCACTTTTAGATTTTTTACCAGCATCAATCCCCATCTTGTTAAACAATACATCAGAAAGCTGCTTAGGAGATGCAATGTTAAATTCATGACCAGCAATCTTAAAAATTTCTTTTTCTAACACCTGAAGCTTGCTATCAAATTCATCTGATAGAGATCTAAGAATAATGGGATTAACTTTTATACCACTTTCTTCCATCTCATAAACAATTTCTGACAATGGGCGATCAATTTTTTCATATATAGAAACCAAATGCTCTGAGGCTAATTGATCTTTGATAGTGCGATATAATTGATCTAACCATGAAGTTTTTTTAACCACATAATTAGCGATGGAATATAAATCTAGATCATTAAATGCTGCCCTAGATTTAGTTATTCCTCCTAGGTCTAATAGGATATCATGCTGATTAAGAAAATGAGAGATCAAATGTTTGAATTCGGTATTCACCATGCTACAACCCAAGGCATATGACATGATCATCACATCTTCTGTTGTTGTCAGTATTGGTTTTTTAACTTCAGCGATTAAATGCAAAAACCTTTTGTGATCATACATTATTTTCAACACTGACGAATCCGCAAATAACTCACTAAATGCCAGGATAAACTCAGCAAAAGAAACATGCTGCATCTGGCCATTTGGAGCAAATAACGAGTTATGATTTGATGATTCTTTGTCAATAAATGGAACATAAAAACTATTATTCTCATTAACAGTGATGCCGATGCCTGCAATATCTTGGCTGTTTTTGATGTATTCATTATGAGTGAAATTATTTTGAATATAAAAAACTACTTTACCTGATTGCTTTGCTAATGATTTGATGTTTTCCAATTCAGATCTATCATTGACGATAATGATACTAGCAGCAGCTGATTTGCGTCTAGTCACTTGCCCCTGTTCTTCGGTAACATTAAAATCTTTTTTAACCCTAGCAACTAAACTGCGAAAATTTTGCTCCTCTAAAAACGCTAGTAACTTTTTTGGATCCACCCCTAGAGCTTTAAGGTCATCCAAAGCTACACTTAACTTTACGTCTTTATGCAAGGTAATAAGTTGCTTGGATAATTTTACAATCTCACGACTTTGCTCAATTGACTGACGACGTTTTTCTTGCTTGATATTAGCTGTATTGGCAAGGATATTATCCAAAGTACCATATTCTTCTAAAAGTAAAGCTGCGGTTTTTGGACCAATACCAGGAATACCAGGAATATTATCCGCAGTATCTCCAATCATAGATAAAAGATCCAGCATTTTTTCTGGGAAAACCCCAAATTTTTCTTGAACTTCTTTTGCACCAATAATTTTTGCTTTAACTGCATCATACATTTTGGTATGACCATTGATTAATTGCATTAGATCCTTGTCACTTGAAATGATCAAAACTTCTTCTTTATTGGCTAGCGCCCGTTCTGCCAAAGTAGCAATGATATCATCCGCCTCATATCCTTGTTGCTCAAGAATATGGATATTAAGTGCTTGAGCTGCAAAGCGCATTAACGGAAATTGAGGAATAAGATCCTCCGGTGCAGGCGGCCTATTAGCCTTGTATTGCGGGTAAAGTTCGTGGCGAAAAGTCTTGCCCCCAGTATCAAAAACCATAACGATATGGGTAGCCTTAATATCAGATAATAAACGAAGCATCATAGAGACAAAGCCATAAACAGCCCCTACTGGTGTGCCATCCTGTCTTGATAATGCAGGCATTGAATGATACGCCCTAAACACCAAACTATAGCCGTCAATGATAATTAGCCTTTTTTCTATCTCTTTCTCTGCCATTCGCTCTACATTTTGAGATCAAGATTACTCTTGTGTTTTTTACTTGCACGTATTTTTTTAGCCTTACCAGGCATATTTTTCTGTTCTGCTCTAGCAATAGCTAGTGAATCTACACCAACATCTTTAGTAATCACACTACCTGCTGCAATTATTGCACCAGACTCTATAGTCACCGGCGCAATTAACGCGGTATTTGAACCAACAAAAACGTCATTTCCAATTTCCGTATGATGTTTATTCGCCCCATCATAATTACAGGTAATTGTACCGGCACCGATATTTGTTTCTTTACCGATATTCGCATCACCTACATAAGAAAGATGGCCAACTTTCACTTTAGTAGCAATTTTACTATTTTTAATTTCTACAAAATTACCAATTGTAGCGCCCTCCTCAATTTCTGTACCAGGACGAATCCTCGCAAATGGGCCAACCTTTACATTCTGACCAATTGTAGCGCCTTCAAGATGAGAAAATGATTTAATTTCTGCACCAGACTTAATCTCAACACCATTACCAAAAATCACATGCGGATGCACAATTACATCTTGTTCTATTATTGTATCTACTGAAAAATAAATAGTTTCAGGATCTATTAATGTTACCCCTGATGCTAACATATGCTGACGCAAACGATGTTGTATAATTTTTTCTGCTACAGCTAAATCTTGACGACTATTCACACCTACAACTTCAGATTCATCAATAGTAATGTGCTGAGATTGCCAACCAGTATTCCGAGCTATAGCAATAAGATCGGTTAGATAATATTCTTTTTTAGAATTTTTATTGTCAATTTTGGCTATCAATTCATTGATAATTTGACCTTTGATCAACATAACGCCAGAGTTGCATAAATTCACTTCTTTTTGTTTATCATTACAATCTAGATATTCGATTACTTGCTCTAACTTATTATCAACAGATGTAATAACCCGACCATATTGTGCAGGATCTGTAGCTAGAAAACTTATTAGTACTAATGCAGATTTTGAATTTGAAGATAATGCCAAATGCATTTTTTCCATAGTATGGCTAGTTATAAGAGGATGATCTCCATAAAGCACTAAAATATCATTCTTGCTAATTTCGTGCAGCTGTTCCAGACCAATCTTAACCGCATCGCCAGTGCCATTTCTTTCACTCTGAACAACACATCTAGCACTGCCAAACTCTAATCTAACAGTTTCTTCAAGACCAGGCATGTCTGGCCCAACCACAACTACAACTTCATTAGGATTAAGACGCTTAATGTTATGAAGAATATGACTAATCATAGGTTTATTTGCAACCTTATGCATCACTTTTGGCAATGTAGAACGCATTCTTGTCCCTTCACCAGCTGCAAGTATAATTACTGATAAGTTCATTAATATTACCCTAAATTTTGCTATAATATTTATATCATCTATAGTAGTATTTACTAGAGATATTTTATATTACATAGTGTGGTTATGGTCTTTTTTTACGCAATACCTGTCTCTCTTGGATTATTATGCATATTATGTGCGTTGCTTTATATCAAACTTAGTAAAAGCAAGGTTGTTATAGCTATTTTAACACAAGCTAACGATAACTTTGAAAAAATACGCGTAGAGCTTACTCAACAAATCAATGATTTGTTTCAGGAAAAATCAACATTACAGCTTAAGCTAGAAGAGTACATTGAACGCAGTGGCAAATCGTATGCACAAATCGATTACTTGAATGAAAAAAATAACAAATTAGAAGAAGAAATATCTGTTTCAAGAGATCATGCTAAGCAAATTCAGCAAGAGGTCTTTCATTATCAAAAAGCTCTGGAGTTAAAAAACCAAGCCATGCAAGAAATAGAAAAACGTATGGCCGATTGGGAATCTTCTCGCCTAGAAGCAATCAATCATGCTAAAGCTGCAATTTTTGAAGCTGGTAGCAAACTTACTCATCAATTGCTTGAACAACATAAAACTGAAACTAAGGAGTCCCAAACAAAAATTTCTCAAACTACATCTGAGTTACAAACTCAATTTGAAAAAATCTTAAATAGTGTTGCAGTGTTAGATAATGAAATTAAAGCTTCGAAACAAACTGTAGAGATCGTAAAAAACTCACTACTATCGCCTGGTGGAGCAGGAAGCTTAGCAGAGATTACTTTAGAAAATATATTGAAGGCTTCTGGACTTGAACCAGGGCGTGATTTCATTATGCAATACTCACTTATTGCTGATCAAGATAACACCAAATTACGACCAGATGCAGTAGTTTTTTTACCAGCAAATAATGCATTTATTATTGATAGTAAAGCATCCAAATTCTTTACTGAGCTGGCGCAAGCTGATAGCTTAGAATCTGAACAATTGATCTTTGCTCAATTAAAAACTACCATGCGTAATCATCTAAAATCCTTAACTGGGAAAGATTATAAAGAAGCTTTACGCCATCACTTAAAAGGACACAATATTCAACATATTGCTAGCATCATGTTTTTGCCAAGTGAAACTGCGGTTGAGAAATTAGGTAAAATCGACCAAGATTTTATGACTAAAGCTTGGGAGCAAGAAGTTTTCCCAGTCGGCCCTACTGGTCTGATTAATATCCTTTCTCATGCTAAATTCCAAACTGCAACCCATAAGCAGGCAGAAAATCATCATATTATTATTGAAGAAATTAGGAAATTGCTAAATTCATTTGTCACCTTATCCGAGTATGCCAAAAAGGTCGGAGGAAGTCTGCAAAATGCAACTAATAATTATGATAAATTCGCTGCTTCTTTTAACTCAAGCCTAATACCTAAAGCACGCAATTTAGAAAAACTTGGTATTCATCTGCAAAAAAACAAATCACTCCCTTCTTCGCTAGACAGACTCACAGTAATTTCTTCTAATAAAGTAGCATTGATTGATGTTGATGATTATATTAATGACCAAAATGAACCAAAATCGGAGGCAGAAGATGTCTAATATTTACCCATATTTTAATAAAAAACCAAATATTGATAAAACTGCCTTTATCGCTCCAACTGCTGCAATTATTGGCGATGTAACCATTGGTGCCAATTCGGGAATTTGGTTTCATTCAGTACTGCGTGGAGACGTGGAAAAGATCGTCATAGGTAATAATAGTAATATCCAAGATGGCTCAGTAATTCATGTTTCACGCAATGGATTTCCAACTATAATCGGCTCTTATGTAACCGTTGGTCACAAGGTTTTGCTCCATGCTTGTACATTAGAAGATTATTCTTTTGTAGGTATGGGTTCTACTGTTATGGATAGAGCCATAATTGAATCTGGTGGCTGGATCGCTGCTGGATCTTTAGTAACCGAAGGAAAAATTATAAAATCTGGAGAAATTTGGGCAGGTAGGCCAGCTAAATTTTTTCGTAAACTCACCCCGGCAGAACAAGACTATATAAAAATATCAGCTAATAATTACAGCAAGCATGCTCAGGAATATTTGGAAATGAACCTGTAGAATTAACATTAATTAATTATTTGTTGACTTTCTGAAAAATCGTTCTATTAATCTGTATTTTTAGAGAGGCTTTATGGCAGATAACACAGATATAGAAATTGTAGTAAATAACTTAATACAATTAACTTCAATTCGAAAATTTTATAATGCAAGATACAAAAATCTTGGAATTTACTTTAATTGGATATATTGAAAGTAGAAAAATATAGCTCCAACAAATATCAATACTGGATTTATAAAATCTCCTAATACTCAGTACCATACAAAGTGCCACCAAATAATATAGGCAGCGTAAGAATTAAAATAATTATCAAAAAAGTTCTTGTTTTTAGAACAATTCTCATGAAATAACCTCCTATATTTTTAGTCTTTTTATATCTTGTCAACAACTGCTGAAACTCACTTTAATTCATATTTTATTTCAAACCGAAAGATGAACCTAACACCTTATTTTTGCTCAGCTACTATTTGACACAACTTCTTCCCAACTATTTTACTGGGCTTCAATGTTTTTACCGCAGTATATTCATCAGCTTTTGTTAAGTATAAACTTTACTAAACAACAAGCCTGCCAACCGTATAGCCATTAATACTACCTGCAACAAGTCACTATGGAATATAAAGCCATAACTTTATATCTTAAGCAGAGAGCTATATACTTTCTTTAAACCTTGAGGTTAAAATCACCATTTGTTGATTTCATTTCCTTATCTTTTAAATTTAATTTAATTTTCCTTTCCCAAATTTTAGCCATAATTTTTGTAGCTATTATTAATAGCCAACATAATTTTAAATCTATGTATTGCCCTAAGATGATTGAAATATATTATTCTAATTAAGAGTAACTACTGTAACGTTAGGTAATTGAGCTCATTAATTATTTTTCTTCTATAAAATCAGTTAATTTGGTATGCTCTACTAAATTGTTTCATATTATAAAAAATATATTTTTACTGAATCTATGAAATAAATTTAATAAAAATAATGAGCTTATATACTCATAAACGGAGTATGCTATTAAAAATACTACGCGTCAAGTACTTTAAATAGAAAAAATTAATATTATTAATATAAAGAAGAAATTGAAATGGAAGCCGAAACATTAAAAAAGAATATAAGTAGAATTTTACATGAAAGAGGTTGGAAACTACAAGATTTAGAGCGCAAGGCGGGGACTAACAGAAATATTCATAATATCTTCCGCAACAAAAGCAACAACCCTTCCATTGATTTGCTTCAAAAAATATCTAAAACACTTAATGTTGATTATAAAGAATTACTAGAAGACCAAAGCAATACCAATTATATCAATAACTATAAATTATTACTTGAGGCATGCCAAAAGGTCATTTTCGAAGTTCAACAATTGCCACAAGATATCAAAATTAGTTACGAAGCTATACTTCTATTGATTCTTGAAGTATATTCATATGCTGAACAATTTAACAGCACTAGTATAGACAGTCAGTTTGTAAAATGGTCAATTATGAAATATTACTCTTTAGACACACTAAAACCCTGATTTATTGCAAAATAAAATTGTATCCAATACTCTTGGATGATTATTATTGAAATTTGCTATTAATTGATCATAAAAATGTCTTTTCCAAAAGATATTTTTACTAAGGCATGAAGCCTTAGCGCCCTGTGATAGCAAATAAGAAATATCATCCATACGGTAATAATTATCGCTATATCTTCTAAAATAAATAATTTCTCCTGCATTATATGCTGCTAATGCTTGAGCAAACTCATTTTTCTTATACAAAGCATCTCCTTTAGCAACTAAAGCAGCAGCAAAATCGATATTTATTACTGCCGTTATGTTATAATTATCAATTATTTTCTGATAAATATTACATGTAGCGGTTGCACTGGTTAAAGCCGAATCCACGAGTCCTAAACCCAATTCTGCCCTAGATAATTGTATTAATATCCTTGCCTGCATTTCATGTTCATCACTATGGAGACTAGCTTCTTGCTCCTTAATTCTTTTAATAATCTTATAACTTTTCTTATATTTCCCCATATAATTTAACCTGGCTATGCAGTTGACTCCACTAGCTACTACATGTAGTATTGGTTATTATGAATATTAAACCGTCAAATTTGATTGAATTAATGGATATGTTTCCAACTGAAGAGTCGTGTTTAGAATATTTGAGTCTGGTACGTT
>CAMCSP010000022.1 GCA_945877755.1 Rickettsia typhi
CTCAGGCCAACGTACCAGACTCAAATATTCTAAACACGACTCTTCAGTTGGAAACATATCCATTAATTCAATCAAATTTGACGGTTTAATATTCATAATAACCAATACTACATGTAGTAGCTAGTGGAGTCAACTGCATAGCCAGGAATTATTATATTGAAATAACTAATCATAATCGTAAGGAATTTCTAGCTGATTATATTATTTTAGGAACACAGAGAAGTTGTAAAATTTTAGGTTTTTGTGCTCGTAAGGCATTGCGTGATAATGATCCTCGTTATTTAAAATTATTGCCGAGAGTATGGTCATATATTCGCTATCACCTTAATAATCCTTTGCTATTGCCTTTAAGAAGTTGGTTTGATAAGGTTTCGATTACAACATTAAATTCATAGTTTTTTTATGATTCAACAGGCATTAATACTTGCAGCAGGGTTAGGCACAAGAATGCATCCAATCACTGATACTATTCCTAAGCCAATGGTAGAGATTTTGGGGCAGTCATTGGTTACTAAAATTATTGATCAGCTTTATAAGTTTTCAATTAGAAAAATTGTTATTAATTTATTTTATAAAGGTGAAATTTTACAAAAGCATGTGGAAGAATATGTGAAAAATAATTTCTCTGATCTTGATCTTCATTTTGTGATTGAGGATGAATTACATGAAATTTGGGGATCGGTAAAAAAGATTTTGCCATATATGAACAACCAACCATTCTTTATTGTCAATGGTGATAATTATTGGATTGATAGGGGTGAAGATATTTTTGATTGCTTACATTCAAAATGGCAAGAAACAGATATGAATGCATTGTTGTTGTTCTATCCTAAAGAGCAGGCGATTGGTTATGAGGGTAAGGGTGATTTTAATTTTGATCAAGATGGTAGAGTTGTATTTCCAATAACAGAGCCATTGCCTTTTGTTTATATTGGCATTCAAATTATTTCTCCTGAATTCATCTGGCAAGAAAAGTTAGAGAAGTGTAATATTTTCAATGTTTATGCACGACTAAATTATCGTGATGTTTATGCAACCATCTATAGCGGTTATTGGTTCCATATCGGTACTCCTCGGTCCATTACCGAAACAGAATTATTTATTAAAGAGCATGGTTTGTTAAGTTTTAGATAAATTAATTCATCTATTAACTAAGGTGAAGGTGTAGTGTGTAAATATGTGCGAATCAAGTCAATATAAATTCAATTTGGTGAATTGTTGCTTAGAGTATTTTTCTTAACTAAGGAATATTGAGCTAAGATTTATCTTACTTCACTTGGAAGTTTAAATTTTAAATTTTCGATGATACCGTCAAGCGTCTGCACTTCAGCTTTGTTATAAAGTGTTTGTATATAGTTAATGATGTTATTCACCAATATCTCAGGTGCTGACGCTCCTGCGGTGATTCCGATGTTTTTGGCTGATTTTAACCAGTTCAAATTAATATCTTCTGGGGTTTCAACCAAATAAGATGGTACACTCATTTCTTCACCTAAATCTCTTAGTCTATTAGAGTTGGAGCTATTTTGTGCACCGATAACTAAAATCACGTCTGCTATTTTTGCTAGATCTTTTACCGCATTTTGTCTATTCTGAGTGGCATAGCAGATGTTTTTTAAGTCTGGTCCAGTAATATTCTTATATCTTTCTTTAAGCCGGTTAATAATTTTAGATGTATCGTCAACACTTAAGGTAGTTTGAGTTACATAGGCTAAATTATCAGGGTTTTTAATTTCCAGCCTATCTACATCATCTATTGAAGATACAATCAGTACCTCACTTTTTACTCTTCCAGCAGTTCCTTCGACTTCTGGGTGGCCTCGATGACCTATTATAATTATTTGCTTGTCCATAGATTCGTGTTTCTTTGCTTCAAGGTGGACTTTGGTTACTAATGGACAGGTTGCATCAATAACAAATAGCTTACGATGTCTGGCTTCGTCTTCAACCTTGTCAGACACGCCATGGGCACTAAAAATAGTTACAGCATTGTCCGGGATTTCGTATAATTCTTCAACGAAAATTGCCCCTTTAGCTTTAAGACTATTGACCACATATTTATTATGGACGATTTCATGTCTAATATAAACTGGGGCTCCGTATTTTTCTAACGCCAGTTCTACGATATCAACAGCCCGTTCAACACCAGCGCAAAAGCCACGTGGAGATGCTAATATTATTTGAATATCTTTGTTCATAAATGTAAGTTTTTTATTTTATTAACGTACTCTTCAGACTGCATTTCAGATAACCGCGATAACACTCTTTGATATTTAAACTCTAGTCTGCCTTTGGTATACAGTTGTTCAAATGGCACTTCTACACTGCATATCAGCAGTATACTATGTTCGTATATTTCGTCAACCAGATTGATGAAGCGCATTAATTCGTTATTGTTTTCAGCTGATAATTTAGGGATGTCAGTTACTATAATTACTCTGAATTGTTTGCATATAGCTATATAGTCTGCAGGACCAAGTGAGTTAAGGCATAATTCCTCAAATGTAAACTTCGCTATATTTTTATAAGTGTGATTGCAAGTGAGCTCTCTCCCTTTAAAATTAATTATATGAGAAACCGATGGATGATTCTCGCATAATATTTGGAATAATTTATCAATTTCTTTTTGGTTTTTCTTATTATTTGGGATAAAAAACACTTGTTGTTTAGCGCTAATTTTGCTCAGTCGATAGTCTATGTAGTTATTCACATAGACTATATCAAGTTTTTGTTTTATTACCTCGATAAATTCTAAGAACTTAGCTCTTTGTAGCCCGTCTTGGTATAATTCATCTGGATGTCTATTAGAAGTGGTGATTATTATAACTTTGCAGTCTAATAGCTCATTAAATAACTTTCCGACGATCATTGCATCAGTGATATCGTTAATCTCCAATTCGTCCAAACAAATTATTTCATAGTCTTGCGCTAATTTTCTAGCAACAACTGTAATTGGTGAGTATTTTTCTTCTTTTTGTCTTATTTGAAAAATTTGGCTATGAATATTCTGCATAAATTCATGAAAATGAATCAAAAGCTTTTTTTTTGTATTTAATCCTTGAAAGAATATTTCCATTAAAGTTGATTTACCACAGCCAACAGGACCATATATGTATTTTCCTTTAAGGTTGTAGTTAAAATTTTTTTTAAATATAGAGGTTAGCCTAGATTTCTTGGTATTATTAATTTTAGTTTGAAGATCTAACAGTGAGTTAGACAACTTTTTTTGTATAGGGTCTAATATCATATTATCGTTAAAAAAATTTTTGTTCATTATACATAGAATATACAGTATTTTTTTAATTGTCTTGACTTTTAAAGACTAAGGATTTAATTATCAAGCTCAGTTTTTCCCTTTGTGGGTTTGTAGCTCAGTTGGTTAGAGCGCACGCCTGATAAGCGTGAGGTCGGTGGTTCAAGTCCCCCCAAGCCCACCATTGTTGTGCATATGCACTCAATGATATTATGGTATAAAGAAGCCAGTAAATCCAGTTAGTCCATTAGCTATTAACTCAGGTAAGAATATACTCATTGGATTAACTGACGTTTGGGTATGGCCAAACTTTCCTTTAATTGTGTAACTTGCAGATATTAAGCCTTTTTGACCATTTTCTCCTGCAAGACTATGACCAATAAATGGTATAAAAGATAATACGCGGTTAAATCCATATACTGGAGGGATAACTGCTCCTGCAAAATTAATATATTCCTTTTTTAAATCAATAGTGCCATTAAGCGATAATGTTAGGAAATCACCACTAAAATATGTTTGATTGATTCTTATAATATCTTTAGCATAAATAAAATGACCATGCATTTTTTGGAATGGGATAGATTGGTAGTTTTGTAAGATTGATAAAATCCCACGGAATGAGCTGAATGAAAGCAATTTAGCCAGAATCGGGGTTTTGATTGCAGTGAAATTGTTTAGCTCAATTGTGCCATTATACACTGAATCAATTTTTGTTTTTGAGCGTTCAACAGGGCTTAAGTCAATTGTTAATTCACCGCCTTCCATATCTTTGTAAATATTTAATGCTTTTAAAAAAGATGCAGCATCATTGGTATAAAGTCTCCAGTTTTTATTAACTAATGTTACTTTTGTGTATGTATCTGATCCCATTTCTAAATTAAGATATCCTTTGGTGCATAACCCATTTGCACACTCAAAATTTGAAGTAAAATTATTAAATTCAATATTATTAGGCATTTCAACTTTTTTGAGATTTATATCTATGACGGTTTGAGAATTATTGTTATTATTCTTTAGCATTTCAAGAAAATTTGATTTTTTAAGGTTTATTTTTTGACCATTTAGCAGCAAATTATTTTGATTGTTATTGCTGTGATATTTAATGCTAAAGTCATTTCCCATGAATTTTAAATCGCTGTTGAAAGTACGTACGCTTTCTAGATTATTCTCGAATTCACCATATCCTGTTATATTTATGTTGGATCCTGACGTTAGGTCTAACTTCGATGTTTGCCAAATTTTATTTTCTGTATTACTCATCGCTAAATTGAATAGACATTCTTGATTTATATCTTTTACTAAGCTAATCATAGGTATTGTAAAACTAGCATTGCTTAGATCTATTGTTGAAGTTACCGTTTCATTTTGTGGATAGCTCATATACTCAATTTTAACAATGGCTTCTCCAGCAGTTATTTGAGCATTTTTATTTAAAATTTGTTCAAACGACGATCCTGGATTAATTGTTATGGTTGCATCTAATTTATGATCAAAGTTATTCTTATCATCATTATCAAAATTACTTATCCAATCTATTTTTCCTAATTGATTATTGATTTTTGCGGGACCAGAAACATGGACAGACTTGTTATCTATGAATAAAGTCAAGTTGCCATCACTTAACTTAAAATCTTTACCAAAATTTACGCTTGTGTTTTTCAATGTAGCATTTATATCTAAAGTAGTATTAGCTAATGATATTTCATTTTTCAGAGGTATTTTAATATAAACTTTACCTTGTAAATTGCTTTGAATATTTGATAAATCTAGGCCCTTTGCTTCAATAAGTTGTAGATTTTCAGCGCCGATAAATCTTAAATAATCCTTACCATTTCCTTCAGTAGTAGCTGAAATTATTAAAGGTATATTTTTTTCATCATAGATAATTTCTACAGTGCCTTCAGTGATTTTAGAGGTTAATAATTCACCAGAGGTGATATTTATTTTTGCACTGTGACCGTCAAATGAAGCTGTTCCGGTAAGCTTAGTAAGCTGGTCATAGTCTTTATCATATTTGAGGTCTATGTTTGTAAATTGCATACTAGCTAAAATATCTTTAGGAGAGATATTTTTAACATTGTCAATATTGAGCTCACAAGAGGCATTTTTTACGACACCATTATGCATGTTCTCAATAAACCATTGTCTTACGGGACTAGCAACTTCTTCTGGCCAAAGCATTCCTAGGTTGTTTACTTGTAAGTTTTGGGCTGTAATTATTCCGTTTATTTTAAATAAGTTTGAAAGTAATTTAGGTAATTTCAGTATTTGTCCTTTAATTTTCAATATTGTATTGTTTGAAAGTTTTAATAAAAAATTCTCAATTGATGTATGGTGTAAATTGTCATCTGTTATTATAGAAAATTCAAGTTGATCAATTGTCTGTTGCAAAGAATTTTTAGTATCTGGTAAAGTTTTTTTGTTTAAATTAACAGCTAAAGAATTTTTATTATTAGTGTTATTGATGGCATAGTGCAAAGTTCCATTTAGAATCAAGCCATTGTTTCCACTTTTGAGGAGTTCGTCGTTATATTTTTCAGGTATAAGATTAGTAATTAATTCTATCGGGAAGTTATCAAATTTTAATTCAGTATTTATGTATTTTTTGTTGTTATCTATTTTTAGATCTATTTGAGATCTCGAATTTTGATCCTTCATAGTTATTGTTCCGCTTAGTTGATTTTGGGCGGCAAGAGTGCTTTTTATATTTAGTTCATAGGTTGATGATTTGTAGTAAAGGATAGCATTGCTGATGTTAATTCTTTCAACAAAAAGAAGTTTCTGTCGAGAGATGTTATTTAATAAAGCATGAGTTGTATGTAAGATTCTATCCCACTCCAATTGTTGATTTACTTCAGGGTTTGGGTTTATAGGTAAATTTTTAAAAAATAATTGAGGCTTAGAAAAGGAAACATCAATTGGTATGTTTAAGGATTTGAAAAAGCCAGATAAAGACGCTGTGATATTGAATGACTTTATAGCGAGTAATGGGTTTTGGTTATTCTTTATGTTTATATTTGTACCACTAAATACAAAGCATTTGGTTGATTTGTTTATGTAAACAGAGGTTTCGTCTGCATCAATAGTTAACATCGTATTATGGTAAAGTTTGTATTCCAGACTTATAGAACTTAACATTATGGGTTTTTCTTGGTAAATTAGTCTGTAATATGCAGATCCAGCAATAGTAAATGACAAGACCGCCAAAAGCAGCAATGTATACAACAACGTTTTTATAATAGTTTTAAAAAGTTTCATGATTTTTACTTACTTTTATTTAAAGAATATCACAAAATATATTAATGTGCTGATATTATTTCCTGCATCTCTTTTAAATCCTTATTTTCAAGAGAAATCAAGCCTTTGCTAGTAAGGTACCCATTTTCTCCAACTATAGATTCTGATGTAGTTGTCTGGAGAAAGCTTTTGACATTTTTAGCAAGCTTGTTTTTATCATCAGTTTTTGCATATATTAATAATGGCCTGGACAAAGCATAATCTCTATCCCTAATGTTATCTGGGGAAGGTGTAACACCATCGATGGTGATATATTTTAAATCCTCTAGATTATTTCTAAAGAAGTTGTAACCAATGATCCCCCATGCATCTTTATTTTTCTTTAATTTCTGAATAATTAAGTTTTCGTTATTGCCAATTTCGATGTATTTTCCATCTGTTCGAATACCTGGGCATTTCTTTTGTTCTTTGATATATTCTGGAAAATTGCTGCATGAATTTTCCATGACTATTTGATCAAATTCATCTCTAGTTCCTGAAGTGCTTGCAGGGCCATATAATTCTATATTTACTTTGGGTAAAGATTGATTTAAATCTGACCATTTTTGGTACGGGTTTTTAATGAGTTTGCCTTTTATAGGAACGGTGTCTGCTAAAGCTAGGAACAACTCTTTGCGGGAAATGTTAATATTGCTCTCCATATTAGCATTAGCAACTATAATTCCATCGTAACCATAGTTGATTTCTAAGATATTGTTTATTTTATGAGATTTGCACAATATTATTTCTGATGGTTTTATAGATCTTGAAGCGCTTGCTAGAGCTGGGTAACGTTCATCCCTACCTGAGCAGAATAGTTGTAGACCACTACCTGTGCCGGTTGATTCAACTATAATATTATCATTACTATGGGCCAAAGAGAACATTTGTGCTATTGTAGTTATGAATGGATACGCCGTTGACGAGCCGGAGATTCTAATAATGCTTTCAGATGCTAAGGCATTTAGGCACATTAAGCTTATAAGTATGCTTTTACAGATTACTCCATAATAGTTGAGTGCTTTGTTTTGAATCATAAAGTTGTTTATTATTTAACAGCAATATTATATATATTGTTGATAATAACATATAATTTAATTTATGTGAGTATGAAATATAATAAGATAAAGAAAGTAATATTTCCTGTTGGTGGCCTTGGAACCAGATTTTTACCGGCAACTAAATCTATTCCCAAAGAAATGTTGCCAGTTGCAAGTAAGCCTTTGATTCAATATGCTTTTGAAGAGGCGGTAGATGGAGGTATTGAACAATTTATTTTTATTACGGGTCGTAATAAAAGTGCAATTTCAAATCATTTTGATCATTCGTATGAGCTACAAAATATTTTATCTGAGAAGGATAAAAAAATAGAGTTACAATTAACTAGAGACTGGGTTCCAGAAGCTGGAAAAATAATTTTCATGAGGCAACAAGGTGCATTTGGCTTAGGTCATGCAATTTTATGTGCAAAAGATGTTATTGGTGATGAGCCTTTTGCAGTAATACTTGCAGATGAGATGCTACAGTGTGAGCACGGGTTTTTATCACAAATGCAACGTCAATACCAACAACATGGTGGCAATGTTATAGGAGTGGGCGCTGTGGAGGAATTACAAGCTAAAAATTATGGTATTATTGATATTGGTAAATCTGTTGGTGAGATGGTAGAAGTAAAAGGGATGGTTGAAAAGCCTACATTTGGCTCAGCACCATCTAATTTATCAATTGTTGGTAGATATATCTTGCAACCTGAAATTTTCAATTTCTTACAAAAAACAAAGCCTGGTAGAAGTAATGAAATTCAGTTAACTGATGCAATGCAACAGATGTTAAGTGCTGGTAAGAAATTTAATGCATTGGAATTCACTGGACCACGTTTTGATTGTGGGAATCAGGTTGGATTTCTAGAGGCCAATATATCTTATGCTTTAGCCGATAAAAATATTAATACTGAAGTAAAAAAAATTCTTAGAAATTATAGTAGTTTTTTATGAAAATAGCAGTTATTGGAGCAGGTTATGTTGGGTTAGTTTCAGGGGCATGTTTTGCCGAAGTAGGTCATGAGGTTATTTGCGTTGATAATGACCTTGAAAAGATTGTTGGTTTGAGTAAAGGTAAAGTTCCTATTTTTGAGCCTGGTTTAGATCAAATTGTAAGCAGAAATTTTAGCAAAGGTAATTTAAAATTTACTACTGATTTGTCTGATGCAATTAGCTCTGTTGATATTGTTATTATCGCAGTAGGTACCCCAACAAATCAGCAGACTCAAAAAGTTGATTTATCATATGTTGAAGAAGTTGCATCTAAAATTAAAGAATCTCTAACTCGGGACATTATAGTAATTGTAAAATCAACGGTACCAATAGGCACTTGTAATAAACTTAGTGAAACTCTTAATAAAAACAGTAGTTATAGTTGTAATGTGGTTTCTAATCCTGAGTTTTTACGTGAAGGTCATGCAATTGATGATTTCATGAATCCTGATCGCATTGTTATTGGTTGTAATTCAGGTGTAAAATCAATGATTTTACAACTTTATGATGATCATATAAAAAGACAAAAGCCGATTTTATTTACTGGGTATGAAACAGCGGAATTGATTAAATATACTTCTAATACTGCATTAGCTATGAAAGTGGCGTTGATTAATGAAATTGCAAATATTTCTGAGAAACTAGGTGCTGATATTAATCAGGTAGCATATGGAGTTGGTTTAGATTCTAGGATTGGTAGCAGGTTTTTATCGCCTGGTCCTGGTTTTGGCGGTTCATGTTTCCCTAAGGATCTAGCTGCTTTAGTACAAATTGCTAAAGATACAGATTGTAATAATCATTTAATTAGCGCTATTACTCATTCTAATAATGCTCACAAATCGTTGATTGCCAGTAATATTCTGCGATTTTGTGATACACTTGCTACCGGCAAAGTTATTAGCATATTAGGTATAACCTACAAAGCAAATACAGACGATGTTCGCTGTAGCCCGTCAATTGATATTATAAATTTTTTGTTAGACCATGGTGCGATTGTTCAAGCTTATGATCCTGAAGGAATTAATGGAGCAGAAAAGATTTGGAAAAATAAAGTGGTTTTTTGTGATGATTTATATAAGGCTTTAGAAAATTCAAATTTAGCGGTTATTTTAACAGAGTGGGATCAATTTAAAGATATTGACTACCGTAGATTAAAAAAATTAATGGCTGTTCCTGCGATATATGACCTCAGAGATATGATTGATAAGAACAAACTAGATTCTGGAATTAAGTTATATAAATTAGGCTGTAATAGTTATTTATAATGTCTCTAGATAATAATTTTATTCATTTACGTGTGCATAGCTCTTACTCCTTATCTGAGGGAGCTATTAAGATTTCTGACTTAATCACAGCTTGTCAAAAAAACAAAATGCCTGCAGTTGGATTGACTGATAGTGGAAATTTATTTGCTGCATTGGAATTTTCAATAGAGGCATCTAAAAATGGTGTTCAAGCAATTATTGGCTCAATCCTAAAACTAAAAATCAGCAACTCTATAAGTGAAGCGAGTTTTTATGATAAAATAGTTTTAATTGCTATGGATGATGATGGTTATAAGAATCTTTTGTGGCTAGTGAGTAGTAGCTTTCTAAACGCCAAAGAAAATCAAGATCCTCACATAACACTAGAAGAACTGGAAGAACATTCTCAAGGTATTATTGTTTTAACAGGTGGGGTTTTGGGAACGATTGGAAGAATGATACTGAATAATCAGCTACTTGAAGCTGAGAAGTTTCTATTAGATTTGAAACGTATTTTTAATGATCGGCTTTATGTTGAATTGATGCGTCATGGTTTGATTGAGGAGATTAATACTGAAAAGTATTTTGTTGAGATGGCTTTTAAACATAATATTCCACTAGTTGCTACAAATGATGTGTATTTTCTAAAAGAAGACATGCATGAAGCTCATGAAATATTATTATGTATAGCAGATAGTAAGTATATCAATGATGCAAGCCGTAGAAAATCTAGTAAAGATAATTATTTTAAATCTTCTAAACAGATGGTTGTATTGTTTAAGGATATACCAGAGGCAATTGAAAATACTATTGTAATTGCTAAGCGTTGTGCAGTGAAGGCGGAGGAATCTCCACCAATGTTTCCTAAGTATGAGGTTACGATTGGTCGTGATGAAGAAGATGAAATACGAATCTTAGCGAAGCGCGGTTTAGAAGAAAGATTAAGTGCAATAAAAAATTTGGCGCATTATTCTAAGCAATCCTACTATGATCGCTTAGAATACGAGCTTGATGTTATTATCCGGATGCAATTTCCAGGGTATTTTTTGATTGTTTCGGATTTTATTCGTTGGAGTAAAAGGAATAATATTCCTGTTGGGCCAGGTAGAGGGTCTGGCGCTGGTTCAATTGTAGCTTGGAGTTTAGAAATTACAGATCTTGATCCTATTATATTTGGATTATTATTCGAAAGGTTTCTTAATCCTGATCGTGTTTCAATGCCAGATTTTGATATAGATTTTTGTCAGGATCGTCGTGACGAAGTTATAGAGTATGTAAAGCAGAAATATAACGTTAACCGCGTTGCTCAAATTATTACTTTCGGTAAATTGCAGGCTAGGGCTGTAATACGTGATGTAGGACGAGTATTGCAAATGCCTTATACCCAGATAGATCGCATTTCAAAGTTGGTACCATTCAATCCGGTTAGTCCGGTTTCTTTATCACAAGCTATAAATATGGAACCACAACTAAAACAAGCTAAAGAAGGAGATGAGGAAGTTGGACATTTGCTTGATATTGCGCTTCGGTTAGAAGGGCTGAATCGTCATGCATCAATACATGCTGCTGGTTTAGTTATAGCTAATAAGGATCTTATCGAATTTATTCCATTATACAATGATCAGAAATCGGATATGTTGGTGACGCAGTATTCGATGAAATATGCTGAAGCAGCTGGTTTAATCAAATTTGACTTTTTGGGTTTAAAAACATTAACTGTTTTATCCAATTGTGTGAAATTAGTAAATAATAGATTTCCTGATTTTGAGCTTGGTAAGATTTCTCTTGAGGATAAAAAAACTTTTGAAATGCTATCAAAGGGTCAATCAGTTGGGGTGTTTCAGTTTGAAAGTGCTGGTATGCGCGATGCATTGAGGAAGTTAAAACCAGATGCATTTGAGGATTTAATTGCACTTGGTGCATTATATAGACCTGGTCCGATGGACAATATTCCAACTTATATAGGGTGTAAGCATGGCGTATTAAAACCCAACTATCTTCACCCAAGCCTTGAGCCAATTTTGAATAAAACTTTTGGAGTAATAATTTACCAAGAGCAAGTAATGGAAATTGCACAGGTTTTAGCTGGCTATACTTTGGGAGCAGCGGATTTGTTAAGACGAGCGATGGGTAAGAAAATTATTGAGGAAATGGACGCGCAACGAGCATTGTTTGTGGATGGTGCGGTGGAGCGTGGTGTTGAAAAACAGCAAGCAACCTATATTTTTGATTTAGTAGCAAAATTTGCTGGCTATGGTTTCAACAGATCGCATGCGGCAGCTTATGCTTTAATATCGTACCAAACTGCTTATTTAAAAGCTAATTATCCTGTAGAAATGCTAGTGGCGTTGATGAATACTGAGATTGATGACACTGATAAGGTTAGCTATTTTATTCAGGAAGCTAAAAATTTAGGGATCAAAGTTATTTCTCCTGACATCAACTGTTCTGAAGCATATTTTACTATTATTTATGATGAGAGTGGCGCAGGGGTGATTTTATATGGCCTTGCAGCCTTAAAGAATGTTGGGGTCAGTGCGATGCAGTCATTATGTGAAAATCGTAACAATTCTGGTATATTTAAAGATATTTCTGATTTTATTTCACGTTGTGATCCTAAGATTATGAATAAAAGGCAATTAGAACATTTGATTAAAGCTGGAGCGTTTGATTCTTTGTATGGTAATCGTAGGCAATTATTTGAGGCGATAGATATTCTAACAAAATATAATAATAGAGCTAATCAAGAAAAAGATACAAAACAAATAAGCCTTTTTTCTAGTACGGATGAAAGTATGGTAGTGAACTTGCCAAGTTTTGCATCATTAGATAATTGGAATAGTAGTGAACTTTTAGAACATGAGTGTACTGCTCTTGGTTTTTATTTATCAGCACATCCATTGGATATATATCGACGGATGTTTGATAAAAATAAGATCGTTACTATTGCTCACATACTTAATGAATTTTCTGAGGGTGTTTTTAAAGTTAAAATGGCAGCCGTGCCTATTAGTGTTCGTACTAAAGTATCTCCAAGGGGACGTTTTGTATCTGTATTAATGTCTGATCCTACTGGTTCATTTGAACTTTCTATTTTTGATGATGAGTTGTTAGAAAAAAATCGTGATATGTTATATACCAAAACCTCTTTATTTATTACAGCTGATGTGCGTAAAGATGCTGGTGGGGCCAGGCTTACTGCGAGTGCTATATCTAAGTTAGAGCTATATCTATCTAATCAGCAAATTAATTGGCTAATTGAAATTGATAACCCTAAATCTATAGACATGGTAAAAAAGTGGCTTACCAATGAGGATAAGGGAGTAGGCAAGGTTGGAATTACCTTAAGAGTTCATGTTGAGGATAACATAATCGACATGAAACTGCCAGACACTTATTATCCTAACCTTGCTCATTTCTCTAGTGCTAATCTACCGGAAGGGATTATATCCATTTGTCAGGTTGACTAATTTATTTTACCTTGAAAAAGCTATATGATAAGGTGATGCTATTGACATCATTCATTTCTGGATCGTTATCGAACTCAGGGTCAATAAAAAATGAAACTGGCATATGAACTTGTTGGTTTGGTGTAAGAAGTTGTTCTGAGAAACAAAAACACTGGATTTTGTTAAAATATTTACCAGCTTTATGAGGAGTAACATTATAAACGGCAGTACCTATTATAGGTTGTGATGATTTATTATATGCAAAGTAAAATACCAGCATATTTTCGCCAGTGGTGACGTTGACGCTGTTTTGTTCAGGTTTAAACTCCCATGGTAAATCAGGGCTCGTATTTGCATCAAATCTTATTTCTAATTTACGATTTCCAATATGATCAGCTCTGTTTTTTGCTATTTGAGTTGTTCCACCATAGCCTGTTACTTTACAAAATAAATTATATAAAGGTACTGATGCATAAGCAAGTAAGCTCATACCAATAATTAGCATAATTAGTGATAAAGCTAGCTTTTTATTATCAGATTTGGGCATTTTTATTGATTTTGAGTTTTATAGTTTGAAGTCACTTCCTAAATAAACGTTTTTTACTATTTCATTTTTTACTATTTCTTTAGGTGTGCCCTCCATGATTACAGAGCCATCGCTAATTATATATGCGCGGTTAACTATATCTAGCACTTCTCGTACATTATGATCAGTGATCAATACACCAATTCCCCTATCTTTGAGGTGAGAAATTAGATGTTTAATTTCGACCACAGCAATTGGATCAACTCCTGCTAAAGGTTCATCCAATAATATAAATAATGGATCAGATGCTAATGCCCTTGCAATTTCTAATCTACGGCGTTCGCCGCCTGATAATGTTACAGCCATAGCGGTTCGAAGGTGAGTTATAGCAAATTCTGCTAATAATGTTTCTAACTTCTCTTGACGTTTTTTAAAGTCAGGTTCTACAATTTCTAATATTGCCATAACATTATCTTCTACGCTTAGACCTCTAAAAATAGATGCTTCTTGAGGCAAATAACCTATGCCCATGCGCGCTCTTTTATACATAGGCAATTTAGTTATATCCTGGTCGTTAATTAAAATTTGTCCCATGTCTGGGCGAATAAGACCACTAATCATATAAAAACAAGTGGTTTTACCAGCTCCATTTGGGCCAAGTAATCCCACTACTTCGCCACTTTGTACATGAATGTTGAAGTTGCGTACAACTGGGCGTTTATCATAAGTTTTACCTAGATTTTTAGCTGATAGAAATTCTTTTGGTTTTTTCATTTTTTACCGATTAATTATCTGGAATAAATACTCTAACTCTTTCTTTTGCAGATTTTGATTGAGTATTTTGACCTTTTTTTAGAGAAATTATTTTAGCAGTTTTAGTTTTTAAATTGTAAGTTAGTTTGTCGCCTTCTAGATAGTTGCCATTCTCCTTTAAGGAGACATTGTCTAATAGTGTTACCATTGATTCTTTTACACTATATTCACCAATATCGCCTTTGGCTATCTTATTAGCTTGGTATATTATTATATCTTCAAATAATTCTATTTTTTTTATGTGCTGTGATTGGGTGTTTTCCCCTTTATTATCTTTGGCTGTATAAATTATCGCTTTTTTACAATTTATTGTGGTATCGTTTTTCACAATCTTTACATTACCATAAAATTCTGCAGTATTATTTTCATAATTTACTATTAGTTTGTCTGAGTCAATTACGGTGCTAACTGTTTCTTGAGAAACAGCTTTAACTGATTGAGTATATGTTAGTATTAATATTACTATTAATTTATAGAATTTATTCATGTCAGTTCAGTATAATATAGTTTTTACTGGCCCATAGAATTCTATGGTTTTTTCTTTATCTTTGAGCTGTAGCCCATTGTATGCTATAATTTTACCTTTAATTCCTGTGATCGTAACTATTTGAGATGTGATTGCTTGCTTTAAGTTAAAGTTGAGATTCAACTTTTCAGTTAACATCCTATAACCTTCACTAAAAACTATTTCTACGTCATTTATTAATTCTATATCCTTAAGGTTTGAATTAGCAATAGCTTCAGTTGCTGCGATGGCTATATATTCTTTGTGGTCTTGGTCGAGGTAATATTTGCCTTGTATTTTGTTGAACTTATAAATGTATTCACTTATTTGCGTAGTTTGTTCAGAGGTAAGTGTATAATTATTATTATCCTTATTACACCCGAAGAATGTTGGGTTGTTAATTATTGTTGATGGTTGGTTTTTAGCATTTTTATCTTTGTTATTTTTTAACTTAATGTTATTAGGGGTTCCTGTGTTTATGGTTATTAATAGTAAAAGCAAGGCAAGAGCTATAATAGTTCCGCATGCTATCTTTATAATTTTTACAAAATGATTATGCTTATTAGTCATTACAAATTATCACTATTATTATTGATAACGTCTAGTCCAATACGTAAGCAATCATGAATGTGCAATAAGCCTGTTAATTTGTTGTTCTTAACTATAACAAGGCTGGTAATAACTCTTTTATTCATTATCTGCAATGCTTCTATTACCTTCAACTCTCCATCTATGGTATATGGATTTTTCCCCATTACTTCCTCAGAGTTCATTTTTAGAAGTTTTTCCGACATATGTCTTCTTAAATCTCCATCTGTTATGATGCCCAATACTTCATTTATTTCATTTATTATTACAACACACCCCAAAGATTTAGCAGTCATTTCAATAAGGGTTTCAGGCATTTTGGTATGAGGTAGTACGGTTGGAAGCCTATTTCCGGTACACATCACATCTTTTACTTTTAATAATTGAGTGCCTATTCTTCCGCCTGGATGGAATATTTTATATTGATCTATAGTAAATTTCTTATATTCGAGTAGTGCTACAGCTAATGCATCACCAAGTGCTAACATCATTGTAGTTGAAGTGGTAGGTGCTGGTGTGTTAGATGCTTCTTCTGTTTCGGGCAATGAAAGCACTGTATTTGAAGAGCGAGCTAATGTTGAGTTTTTTCTACCAACTATGGAAATAATTGGAATATTAGCATTTTTGGCGTAATCTATTAAGTCAAATAACTCTATAGACTCACCTCCGTTAGATAATATTACCATAACATCATCATGTTGAATCATGCCTAAATCTCCATGACTTGCTTCAACTGGGTGTATAAAATATGAAGGGGTGCCTGTTGATGAAAGAGTTGAAGAAATTTTTTGTGCTATAATGCCGCTTTTACCTATGCCACTTACTATTACTCTGCCCTTACTATTTACTATTGTTTGTAGTGCAGAGAAAAAGTCTTTTCCTATAGTTTCAGCGAGCAGGTTCAATCCCTGTGATTCTTTGATTATGATTTGTTTAGCAATATCGATAAATTTTTTTGATTCCATTTTTATTTCCATGCAAAGATGTCAGTATCATCCCATCCACCTAAATCTAGCAATACTCTATGTGGTATAAATTTAAAGCATTCTTTTACTAAGTCAGTTCTATGCTCTCTTTCTAGTATAACATTAAGTTTCTCTCTGAGCTGATGTAAATATAATACATCAGTAGCTGCATATTCTCGTTGTTCCTCGGATAAAGTGCCAGTTCCCCAATAAGAAGATTGTTGTTGTTTAGAAATTTGTATGCCTATCAGCTCTTTGCATAAATCTTTTAGACCGTGGTTTTCTGCATAAGTTCTTGCTATTTTTGACGCTATTTTAGTGCAATAAATATTTTGCACTAACACACCAAGATATTTATAAATTATTGCAACATCAAATCTTGCATAGTGAAATAATTTTACAGTATTTGGGTTAGATAGCAGTTTTTTTAGGTTCTGGGCTTCATATTTTCCAAATTCAAAATTGATCAAATGGACATTACCATCTCCATTTGAGATTTGTAATACACACAGGCGGTCACGATTATTCTTTAATCCTAAAGCTTCGGTGTCGATTGCTAAGTCACCTTTGAGCTCAACATCTTGTGGCAGGTCGTTTTTATGTTCAAAAATATTCATCTAGATCTCCTTAGCTTTTATCAAAAATTCAGATGGTGCCCAGAAGAAGACTCGAACTTCCATGATCTTGCGATCGCTAGCACCTGAAGCTAGTGCGTCTACCAGTTCCGCCATCTGGGCATTCATTATGTGCATTTTGTTATTGCCTCTTATTTAATGTATACCTATATTGTTTAGTGTATTTATGGTTTAACTTCAAATATAAAATAACCTGGCTATGCAGTTTACTCCACTAGCTACTACATGTAGTATATAGTGATTTAGCTGGTACTGGATCAATTGTCAGCGCTTGTTGTATTAACTGATAAAAAAGTTTTCCCCTTGAACGAGATTTTCTTCGATTGAAT
>CAMCSP010000023.1 GCA_945877755.1 Rickettsia typhi
CTCAGGCCAACGTACCAGACTCAAATATTCTAAACACGACTCTTCAGTTGGAAACATATCCATTAATTCAATCAAATTTGACGGTTTAATATTCATAATAACCAATACTACATGTAGTAGCTAGTGGAGTCAACTGCATAGCCAGGTAAGCTAATTTACGTTGATGACTTGATTTTGAAGGGTCTCTAACTAAACATTCTTTATATTGCAATTCCATACGTTAAAATAAATTTAATTATTAATGGTATATAAATTATAGCTGTAACTGTGGTAATCATCACTGACATCGCTACTTTTTCTGGGTGTATCTCAAATATTGTTGCTAGAACTAAGGAGGTAACAGCCATTGGTATAAAAGCAGAAATCATAAATAATTGATGCAAATTGTTTGAATAAAGATGAGTTATATTTCGATCAATTATTATTATGCCAAACATAACTGCCGGCCATACTATATAACGCGCTAATATCGAGACACCTAAAAATTTAAAATCTATTTTTAAACGTTTAATTGGTGCCAAGCTTAGTCCAATCATCATCATGCCAACAACAGTATATAAGCCACTAACATTATTGGTGAATGTGGTAACGACACTATAGACTTGAATATCAAAATAACTAAAACTTGCTCCAAGTATAAATGCATAAAGAGTTGGTAATTTCATCAGTTTTATTAAACTATTACGTGCTGTGTATTTGCCGGCTGCAGAAATATAAAATCCCAGACTATTCTCATATAAAGATATGCCGACCACTATAAGGAAAAAAGGCGCAGCATATTCTTGACCAAATAATGCAATAATTATCGGAAACAGCATATATCCCACATTACCAGTGCCAGCAGAATAGGCAATTATGTTTTGAATTTCATTATTCCATATCCTTTTGCCTAAGTAATAAAATATAATGCAGATCAAGCATGATAAGACAAAAAATATAATTGGTATTAAAAATAAAGTATGCTCAATTTTTGTATGAGCTAGATTATGGAATATCGCGAGAGGATTAATTAAATAGAATAAGAATGTGGCAATTGTTTCACGTTCAAGTTTTAAGAATTTACCGCCAACATAACCCATTATTATATAAATAAATAATGGCGTCATAACTGTTGCCGTTAAAAGAAATAATGAATCTGTGCTCTCCATTTCGCCAACATTTGTTAAAAACCCACACATTAGGTTATTTACAACATATTATGTGTGGGTTTTTTAATTTTTACTATTAAAAAATTATGATTCTTGTATTCTTTTACGGTCGACTTTTCGTCTTCGTCTTTCGTTTTCTTCAGCTTTTCGCTTTCGCTTTGCTGAAGGTGGCTCAAAATGACGACTTAACTTCATTTCTCGATATAATCCTTCGCGCTGCATCTTTTTTTTCAACATGCGAAGAGCTTGTTCTATATTGCCAGAGTGAATGCTAACGTATACCAGTGTAATTACCCCTTTCTTGAGAACTACTAAAATGTTTATCTACAAATTTACCTATGAATTAGATAAATATGATATCTTTATAACTAATTTTATTGTAAAAAGCAAATAATAATATCATTCAGGTTGTATCTATGAAAGATAATGTTAGTAAGTTGAGATCTAAATTCTTATTATTGGCTGTTGCCGAAGTTCCATTCTCAGGATGGACAGAGGAATTATTACAAGTGATTGAGCAAAAGATGGAGCTAGACTCAGGTTATAGTATGATTCTGTTTGAAGGGGGAATAAAAGATCTAATAGTTTTTTATGAAAAAACGCAAGATCAAGCTATGCTTGATGACTTAGCAAAACATAAAGAAGAATTACGCGTTAGAGAAAAAGTTGCTTTAGGAGTTAAAACTCGTATAACTTTCAGAAGTAAAACTAATAAAGCAGTATTAAGCAAGCTCATGAAATTTTATTCGAACCCGTTGAATGTTAGTCTAGGCATAAAGAATATGTGGGATACCGTCGATAAAATTTGGTATTATGCTGGTGATCAATCTACAGATTATAACTATTATACCAAAAGATTATTATTATCAGCTGTTTACAGCTCAACTCTTATATATTATTTATCAGACAAATCTGAACAACATCAGAAGACTTGGGAATTTTTAGATAAGAGAATTGCGGATGTTCTAAAAATAGGTAATTTTAAGAATATACCTCAAGCTTTGAACAAAATAAAAAATAAGATTCCATTTATTAGATTAATTAAATAAAGGAAATTATTAAAGTGATTAAGCATTACCCAGATATTGATTCTAATCCTGATTTTGCTAAAATAAGCAATGAAATGCTAAAATTTTGGCAAGCACAAAATATTTTTGTGCAATCAGTTGAATCTCGTCCAAAAATTAATGCAGCTGGACAGGAAAATGAATATATCTTTTTTGATGGTCCACCATTTGCTAATGGTTTACCTCATTATGGCCATTTATTAACCGGATTTGTTAAAGATGTAGTCGCTCGCTATCAAACCATGAAAGGTAAGAGGGTTGAGAGAAGATTTGGCTGGGATTGTCACGGGTTGCCTGCTGAGATGGCAGTTGAAAAAGAAATAGGTGTTTCTGGTCATTTACAAATCGAAAAATATGGTATTGCTAATTTTAATGCTCATTGCCGTGAATCAGTTTTAAAATATACCGGCTACTGGGAAGATTATGTAACTCAGCAAGCTAGGTGGGTTGATTTTAAAAATGGCTATAAAACAATGGATATTGGTTATATGGAATCAGTAATCTGGGCTTTTAAGCAATTATATGATAAGGGTTTAGTCTACGAGTCAATGCGTGTAATGCCTTATTCATGGGCTTGTGAGACGCCATTATCAAACTTTGAAACTAGGCTAGATAATTCATACCGTGAAAGAGCTGATAAAGCAGTTACGATTTCATTCATTTTAAAAACTCAGCCTAAAGGAACGCCTGATAATTGCACTAACTATAAATTACTCGCTTGGACAACAACGCCATGGACATTGCCTTCAAACCTTGCTTTAGCAGTAAATAAGGCGATAGAATATGCATGTGTGATCAATAAAGAAAACGATTGTCTAATAATTGCTAGAAGTTCTTTGACAAAATATAAAAAAGAATTAATGCTCGAAGAAGAAAAAAATTATCCAATTATCAACGGGATAGCATTGCTTGGTATTCAATACCAACCTTTATTTCCTTACTTTAAGGATCATCCAAATAGTTTTGTTATCTTAGATGGCGAGTTTGTAACTGAAGGAGATGGTACTGGTGTAGTACATATGGCCCCAGGTTTTGGTGAAGATGACCAAATTTTATGCGCTAAAAACGGTATAGAGCTTGTTTGCCCGGTTGATAATGCTGGGAAATTCACCTATGAAATTAATGATCTAGTTGGTTTACACGTTTTTGATGCCAATGATCGAATTATCATGAAGCTCAAAGAGCAGGGCGATTGGATCAAAACCGAACAATATCTTCATAACTATCCTCATTGCTGGCGTACAGACACTCCCTTAATTTATAAAGCGGTGTCTTCATGGTATGTTAAAGTAACAGATATCAAAGAAGATATGCTAAGAAACAACCAGCAAATCAACTGGATCCCTGAACATATTAAAGATGGGTTATTTGGTAAATGGTTAGAGAATGCGAGAGACTGGTCTATCAGCCGTAATCGTTTCTGGGGAACGCCATTGCCAATTTGGCAATCTGATAATCCACAATATCCACGAATAGATGTTTATGGCTCTATTGCTGAAATCGAGCGTGATTTTGGTGTTAAAGTAACTGATCTACATAAGCCCTTCATTGATGATATGGTGCGTAAAAACCCTGATGATCCTACTGGTCAATCAACTATGCGTAGAGTTCCTGACGTATTTGATTGCTGGTTTGAAAGTGGTTCAATGCCATATGCACAACTACATTATCCTTTTGAGAATAAAGAAAAATTTGAAAAATACCCATCAGCAGATTTTATTGTTGAATATGTTGCTCAAACTAGGGGATGGTTTTATACTTTGATGGTTCTTTCCACTGCATTATTTAATAAACCCCCATTTCTAAATTGTATTTGTCATGGCGTGATTCTCGATGAAAGCGGTCAAAAGCTTTCAAAAAGACTGCAAAATTATGTTGATCCAAAGGATCTATTTGCTAAATTTGGCTCTGATGCTTTGCGATTTTTGATGATGTCATCTTCAGTGATGCGTGGACAAGAATTATTAATAGATAAAGATGGGCAGATGGTTCATGATGTTATCAGACTTACGATTAAGCCAATCTGGAATGCTTATAACTTTTTTACCTTATATGCGAATACTGACCAAATTCAGGCAAAACTGATTTATTCTAGTGATAATTTTAATGATCAATATATCTTGTCAAAACTTGGTATAGCAGTTCAAAAAATTGAACAAGCGATGGATAGATATGAAATTTCTGATGCTTGTGCGGTATTACATAGTTTTGTTGAAATACTCAATAACTGGTATATCAGACGCAATCGCAATAGATTCTGGAAAGAGCAAAAAGATCTGGATAAACAACAAGCTTATAACACATTATACACAATATTATGTACGTTATGTAAATGTGCGGCACCTTTACTGCCTTTAACTTTAGAAAATATCTACTTAGGCTTAACTGTTGGTGGAAAGCTAAGTGGGGAGGCTAGCGTTCATCTAACTTCGTATCCAGATTATACATTATTTCCTAGAGATAATCAGTTAGTTGAGAATATTGATAAAGTACAAGAAATTTGTACTGCAGCGTTGAATATCCGTAACCTGGAAAATATTCGTATTCGCCAGCCATTAGCGCAGCTTATGATAATTGGCAAGAATTTCAAAGACTTAAAGCAATATTTTAAACTAATAGAAGAAGAAGTTAACGTTAAAAAAGTGGTGATCTCTGAAGATGTAGAAAAATATGCAGAGCAGAAATTAAAGATCCTTTTTCCAATAATAGGCAAAAGATTGCCACAAAAAATAAAATTATTAATTGAAGCTGTTAAGAACAAAGAATGGAAATTAGATTCAAATAATCAGCTGTTAATTTGCAATGAAACATTAGTTGCTGGAGAGTTTGATCTAGTTTTAGAAACCTTTAATAAACAAGCAGTTGCACTGTCATCGCAAGATGCAATTGTGATTTTAGATATTAAAATTGATGAAGACTTAGAACTAGAAGGCCTAGCGCGAGACGTAGTACGTGCTGTACAACAAGCTCGTAAAGACGCTGACCTACAAATTAGCGATCGTATTAAACTTGGAATCAGCTGTAGCGATCATCTTAATAAAGCGATAAAGTTGCATAAAGATTACATTTGCAGTCAAACTCTCTGTCAAGAGATAGAATATCGGCTTTTGCAGCAATATGATCATAAGTCTAATATAAAAATTGATAATGAAGATTTAGAATTAACAATTAAACGTATCTGATTTAAAAAGAGTATGACTATGGATAAAATAGCTATTATTGGTTCAGGTGCTTGGGGAACAGCTTTAGCTAGCTTATATACTAACCAAGAAAATATTACTGTTCTAGCAAGATCAGCAGATTCTTTAAAAAATTCAAACAGTAATATAAAATTTACTTCAAATATGAATGATATCTTAGATCATGATTTGGTTTTATTAGTTACACCAGCCCAAACGATTAGAAGTTTTTGTCATTCTGCAGTTAAAAAGCTAAAGAAAGATGCGGTAATTTGCATATGTTCTAAAGGCATAGAGCAAGAAACAGGATACTTAATGAGTGAGATAGTTCAAGAAATTCTACCTAGTAATCGGGTAGCAATTTTATCAGGACCTAACTTTGCAAATGAAATCAGTCAAGGGCTGCCAGCAATCTCTTCCCTTGCTTGTGGTGATATTGTTATTGCCAATTTTTTAGCAGACAAATTATCAACTTATAATTTTAAACTATACCCAAATTCAGACATAATAGGTACTCAACTCTATGGTGCATTAAAAAATGTGCTAGCAATTATGTGTGGTATTTCTATTGGGTTTAACTTAGGAGAAAATGCCAAAGCAGCATTAATAACCAAAGGGATTAAGGAAATTGTCCAAATCATTAGAGCTAAAAAAGCTGATCTTAAAACAATATTTGAACCAGCAGGGGCAGGCGACTTGTTTCTTACATGTAATAGCACACAATCAAGAAATACCAGCTTGGGTATTGAAATTGTAAAATTCGGTTCTTTTAATAAAAGCCTACTAAGACACCATGTAGAAGGGGTTTATACTACTAACGGTCTAAGTAAAATGATAAGAAGTTTGAATCTAACATTGCCGATCTTTGATCTAACTTGTAAAATAATCAATGATCAAATTAAGGTCAAAAAAGAAAATATTATAAAGCTTGTTCTATAATAAGCTACTTTTGACTTGAATTGGTTCTATTTGATTTTCTAATGTTGACCAAATAAGCAATAAAGATTGTTGTGATTACAAAAGCAATCATAATACTCGCGAGAGCATTGATTTGTGGACTGATGCCAAGTCTTACTCTTGAATAAATTAGCATCGGTAATGTTGTGGCTCCTGGTCCTGAGGTAAAGCTTGCTATAACTAAATCATCTAGTGATAAGGTAAATGACAACAGCCACCCTGCAACCAAGCTATTAGCTATAATCGGCAAGGTAATCACCATAAATGCTTTTAGCGGATGAGCACCAAGATCCTGTGCAGCTTCCTCTAAGGAATGATCAAATGATGCCAATCTTGCTTGCACGATAACAGCAACATAAGCCATGCCAATAGTGGAGTGTGCTAAAACCACGGTGAAGATTCCTTTTTGTGGCCAGCCAATAAGCTGCTCAGCTGCAACGAAAAGTAACAATAAGGAAAAGCCGGTGATAACTTCTGGGATAATAAAAGGTGCGGCTAGCATTCCTGTAAACATAATTCTACCTTTAAACAAACCAAATCTTGATAAAACAATTCCTGCCATAGTGCCGAGTATTACCGCTATAGTTGCAGAATAAGCCGCGATCTTAATACTATTAATAGCAGAAGCAATCAACTCCTCGTCCATCCATAAACTATCATACCATCTCGTTGAAAAACCGGACCAAACAGTCACAATCTTTGATGCATTAAACGAATAGGCGATTAATATGATAATTGGCGTATATAGAAATACCAACCCTAGAATCATCATAATTTTTGACCAAGATATTTTATCTAACATAATTTTTATTTTGTGCTAATAATTTTTGAATAATCATTACTGGTATAATAAATGACATTGTCAATGCCACAGTAATTGCCGCAGCAATTGGCCAATCATGATTTTGGAAAAACTCATTCCAAATTACTTTACCGACGGTTAGTACTTGGGCGCCACCCAGTAATTCCGGAATCACAAATTCACCAACGGCAGGAATAAAAACCAACATTGAACCGGCAATAATACCAGGTATAGATAAGGGAAGTATGACATGTAAAAATGATCTAAACGGGGTACAACCCAAATCAAGAGAAGCTTCAATTAAGGCCGGATTTATTTTCTCTATTGAAAGATATAAAGGTAACACCATAAAAGGTAGATAACAATGGACAATTCCCAATATTACTGCAAATTGGCTGTTTAGTAATTGCAACGGTGTATCAATAAATCCTATGTAAATCAATATGTTATTAAGCAGACCCGATGTTTTAAGAATAATAGACCAAGAATACACCCTAATTAACAAAGAAGTCCAAAATGGAACCATTATCAACATTAGTAATAAGTTTTGCGTCGATTTCTCAGTGCGGACAATGCCAAGAGCAATCGGATAGGCAATCAATAAAGTTGTGATAGTAGAAATAGCTGCAATTTTAATAGAATTTAAATATGCTCCCAAATAAATTGGATCTTCAATAAGAAATTTAAAGTTAGTAAGATCTGGCGCAAATTTATATTTATGAGTATTAATATCATAATCGAAGAATAAATTATATGGCGGTGTCGCGTCTGCATACTCGCTAAAACTAACAATGATAATGATAAGAAACGGTATAAAAAATAGCAATATTAACCATAAAAATGGTGGTAATATTACAAATATTTTATTTAAGGTTGAATTCATTCTTATTCTTTTAAAATTACACCTTCAGAGTGGTACCAAGATAAATACACTGTCTTCCCTAAGATAAAGCCTGGGTTTTTGCTACGTTCTGATGTTGGTATTGTTACATGAACAAATTTTTTATTTCCTAGTTCAACATGATAGATAATTTTTTGACCTAAAAATCCTATATCAATAATTTTGCCAATAACTTGATTCTCAGTTTGTGGTGCTGGTGTAGTATCTATATCTAATTCTTCAGGTCTCAACCCAAGCCAAACCGTTTCTCCAACCTCGGCATCTTCAGAATATGCCATGATTATCTTATCAGTTTCAGGAATTTGAATACCTACATATTTTTTATCATTACGCTTTTTGCAGACCTTACCTTCAAACAAATTGATTGAATCAACAAATTCGGCAACAAAGCGAGAATTTGGATATTCATAAATCTCTTGTGGCGTACCAACCTGCAAGATTTTACCATCCTTCATCACCGCCATACAATCTGCCATTGCCATGGCTTCTTCTTGGTCGTGAGTTACCATGATAAAAGTTATATCAAGCAATGATTGGGTTTTTATCAACTCTAATTGAGTCTGCTCCCTGGTTTTAGGATCAAGTGCGCCCAGAGGTTCATCTAACAATAATATCTTTGGTTGTTTTACTAAACTTCTCACTAATGCTGTTCTTTGCATTTGTCCACCCGATAATTGATGAGGTTTGCGCTTAGCAAACCTAACCATGTCAACCATTTCCAAAGCTTCATACACTCTTTCATCAATTTGTATCTTTGAAAGATTTTCTTGCTTTAAACCAAATGCAACATTCTCTTCCACGGTCATATGAGGAAATAAAGCATATGATTGAAACATCATATTGATCGGTCTTTTATATGGAGTAAGATTGGTGATATCTTGATCACCAAGAATAATTCTTCCTGCGGTTGGTTTCTCAAAGCCGGCAATCATTCTTAACAATGTGCTTTTGCCACAACCTGAAGGCCCAAGCAACGCAAATAAATCTCCTTGATTGATAGAAAGATTAATATTATCTATTGCTGGTGTATCATCATTATAATGTTTGGTAGCATTTTCAATACGCAATAATTGCTTTGAATTAGATTTTGTTTTTCTAGTTTTTGTAATATGTTCAGCCATTCTTACCTAATTTTATTTTATATATTAATATGAACTTACAAAATTAGTCCAGATTCTATTTCTCTTCCTAACAAATTCAGCATTTTGGTAAGTACTTCTATAGCTTTTTTTAAGCAGTTGTGGACTCAAAAATATGTATTTGCTGTCCTTAATTTCATCATCTAAAAATTTATATGATTCTTTGCTAGTACTTGGAAAACCAGTATAATTACTAACCTGAGCAGTAATCGTTGGTCGGAGTAGAAAATCAATAAACTTCAAAGCATTCCCTGGATGTTTAGCATGTTTTGGTATTGCTAACATATCAAATGCAATCATAAAACCTTCTTTTGGAGTGATATATTTTATATTATTTTTGCCATCAGATTCATTTGCCTGTCGTATAGCTTGTAAGATATCGCCAGAATAACCAATAACAATACATAAATCATTATTTGCCAGGTTTGAAATATAGCTTGAAGAATCAATTTCACGAATATAAGGACGGATCTTTAATAAAGCTTCTTTTGCCTTATTCAAATCTTCTAAATTTGAGGTGTTTGGGTCAAGCTGAAGGTAAGTTAAAGCAGCCGAGATTATCTCTGTTGAAGCATTTAATAAACCAATACCACATTTAGAAAATTTTTCTGCATATTTGGGATCAAAAATTATACTTAAACTATCTATCGGGGCATCAAGCATAATTTCTTTTACTTTGCTTTCGTTATAGCCAATACCGACACTATTCATCATCCATGGTATAGAATATGTATTATTCGGGTCATCAACAGTTAGTTGCTTTAAGATTTCTGGATCAATATAACCGTAATTTTTTATAGCTGATTTATCAATTGGTTGATAAATATCAAGTTTAATCTCCCTAGCAAGAAAAGGGCTGTCTGCGGGAACAACAATATCATATTCAGTTTTACCTGACATCAACTTAGCATCAAGCATCTGATCACTGTCATACACATCATATAAAACACTAATTCCAGTATCTTGCTCAAACTCTTTTATAACCGCTGGAGGAATAAAATTTGACCAATTATACATATTTAGAGTTTTTGATTCCTTATTAGCATGTGCTGTCAAAGACGTAAAAATAATTATAAAAATAATAAAAAATCGCATCATTTTTGTTTACTCTTCTGATTTTGTTTGAATTTTATAATTAATTAAATATAAATTACACAATTAGTTAAAGTGTTTAGTTATCTATTAACAAATTTCTGTTATAATAATAACTACAATAATTATTAATTGGAAATAAAAATGATTCAACTCTCTTCTTTAGCAGCTTTTGACATAGCTTTCGTTTCAGTGGTCGGTATATCTACGTTGTTTGGTGTTGTTCGTGGCTTACTAAAATCATCTATCTCTTTAGTAGGATGGATAGTTGCAGCAATAATTGCATTTAACTTTTCTCATCATTTAGTTCCATTTATTGAAAAATATGAAATTAGCCACTCAATGTCAGAATTAGGTGCGGTAATTGCAACATTTGTCGGCTCGGCAATTGTGATTGCGCTCTTCAATAGCATCTTAACTCGGTTTATAGGCCCAATGTGTGGTGGATTAGTTGATAGGTCAAGCGGTTTAGCATTTGGCTTTGCAAGAGGTTGTGTAATTGCTTGCGTATTATTTTATGTTATGACGCTTATTTTACCAAATTTATACGTTAACCATAAAACTCAAAACTTAAAAGAAGTGTCTGATCTTCCAGATTGGGCTAAAGACTCTAAATCTATCAATCTATTATCAAGGGGTTCAGATGCAATTTCCGATCTGTTACCTGATAATTTCAAAAGAGATCTTAAAGATTCAATTAAAGATTCAGTTAATGAAAATGAGCAGCAATTAGCATTTGCAGGTAATAAATTGGATAATATCAAACAAATAAATACCGTATTAAATTCTTTACCCGTAGCAGTTTTAGATAATATCTCAGCAGAAGACTTAATCATATTGCAAGATTCTTCTGTAGATTCTTCGTCTAAGGTTGATATATTGGAAAGTATCTCCAATCAATATAATGAATATGCCCAGAAGAAAAATATCGATAGTGCTCAATATCATAAAATGACACAAGACATAGAAAAGCTAATCACTCAATATAATTCGATGATTAACAACAATGGCAGCGCAACCACCCATAGATAATTACTATGCAAAAACAATTAGTTGGCAAAATAGCTTTGATCACTGGAGCATCATCAGGTCTTGGTGCTGCGGTCGCTAAAAGATATATTGATGAAGGCGCGCATTTAATTACTATTGGCAGAAATTTAAAGCGATTAGAAGCCATTGATGATTATGCACAAGAGCAGGGTAGTAGCACCACTATTGTCCAACTTGATTTAATGGATTATCCAAAAATAGCTGAATTAGGACAAAAAATTGCCCAGCGATTTGGCTATTTAGATATAGTAGTAGGAAATGCGGCAATTCTTGGAGAATTAACCCCTTTAGATCACTTACATTTTAAAGTTTGGGATAAGGTTATTGCTACAAACTTAACAGCTAATTGGCATCTTATAAGAATCACCAATCCATTATTGCAAAAATCTCCTAATGGTGGTAGAGCGATTTTTGTTACTTGCGATGTTACTAACACACCTAAAGCATACTGGGGAGCATATTCAGCATCAAAAGCTGGATTAGAAAACATGGTTCAAACTTATGCTGCTGAAAATCTTAAAACTAAACTGAAAGTATGTTTAGTTGATCCAGGAATTATGGCCACTAAAATTCGAAGAGATGCAATGCCGAGCGTGGACGATTCTGCCTGGCCAAAACCTGAATCAGCAACTGAGCTATTTATGAAAGCAGCGCTTGATAATTCAATAATAACAGGGAGCATAATATGAAAAAGCGAGACAAAGATGTTATTTTCGTTGAACAAAGCCACGTATTTTGCGATGGAGGCGATAATGCAGAAGGCCATCCAAAAATACATCTCGAAATCTCTAATGGTTCAATTATCTGTCCATATTGTAGCAAAGAATTTGTACTGAAAAAGAAAAATAAATAGGCTACTCTATGAATATTTCTATTAATAAACTCTCTCTAACTCAAGATTTAACAGATTGTTTTAATATTAGGAGAGAAGTATTTATTGAAGGGCAAAATATTTCTGTAGAAGATGAGGTTGATGGGCGTGATAGTGAAAGTGATCATTACCTTCTTTTGTTAGAGGGGAAGCCAATAGCCACTACACGGGTGAGATATATTGAAAATAAAGCTAAAATAGAAAGAGTTGCAGTGCTGCAAGAGTTTCAGGGGCAAGGTTATGGTAAGAAATTAATGCAACATATCCTTAAAGATATAAAGCAATCGAGCAAAACTGAAATTATAGTGCTTGGAGCACAAAGCTATATCATCCCATTTTATGAAACACTAGGGTTTAGTGTTTGTAGCGATGAATATATGGATGCGGGCATTCCTCATAAAGATATGCATCTAAAGTTAAGACTGTGAAGCTGAATGAAGTGGGTGAGGGGCACGTTTAGTATTAATTACTATAAAAACTATAATCCGTATATCCTTTAGCATCTGGTCCATAAAAACTCGTAGGATCAGGCTCGTTAAGCGGTGCATTTATTTTGAAACGGTATGGTAAATCCGGATTTGCGATGAATAATTTTCCAAAGGCGACAGCATCTGCTTCTTTATCTTGGATAATTTTTTCAGCCGTTATTTTAGTAAATTTTTCATTAGCAATATAGGTCCCGCTAAAAGATGATTTTAATAAAGAGCCAATAGCATTTTCTCCTAATGACTCACGTACACACATAAAGGCAAGACTGCGCTTACTAAGCTCCTTTGCAATATAGGTAAATGTTTTAATCGGGTCTGAATCTCCCATATCATTTGAATCACCACGTGGTGCAAGATGCATACCCACACGATCAGCTCCCCAAATTGAAATTACTGCATCGGTGGATGCTCACCCCATCAAATCCTGCTTTCTTGGCATTTATTGATCCTTGGAGGTAATCATTAATTATTCCTGGGATTTCCGCTAAATCTAAAGCACGAGGGGTAACATAATTTTTTAATGGTCGGATCTGATTAACATAGCCACGGGGCGCGATAGCGCTAGGCGCAACTGGCAATTCACCATCTAAATATATTGGGTCAGAAATTCTTCCCACATGCCATAATTGCAGTATAATATTTCCACCTTTATTATGGACGGAGTTGGTAATAGATTTCCAGCCTTCTATTTGCTCATCTGACCAAATGCCTGGAGTATTTGGATAACCAACTCCCATTGGACTAACAGAAGTAGCCTCAGTAAAAATAAGCCCGGCAGAGCTACGTTGAGTATAATATTCCTGCATTAATGCATTGGGGGTTCTGTTTTGAATTGCCCTGCAACGAGTAAGCGGAGACATTATTACTCTATTGGACAACTCTAGAGCTCCAATTTTTAGTGGGTCAAACAGATTCATTTATATCTCTTTTGCAAAAAGTTTAAGAGTAATATTTTGTATAAATAATACCATATTACATACAACAAAACAGTCTTGCACGGTGAAGAAGAGAATTACTTCTGAATCTCTACAACTTTAACATCTATTTCTATTTTAGCAGGGAAATAATAATCCTTGTCTACTTTGCCATAAATCTTAATTAAAGTCTTTGGTGTAATTTGTTCTGCAGGCATATCTTCATGATCTATTTCTACTATAACTTCACCTGTGCCGTCAGTAAACATGTATGTATCATGAGAAACTCTTTTGATAATATGTCCTGTCAATATTACTCTAGTATTATCTTGCGCCTGTGATAATAGATCTTTCACAGATATCTGACCGCCTGCATCTGGTCCTACAAATCCTGAAGTACCTGATGTGCCTGAAGTAGATGCTGGGTTGCTGAAGCCTATAGAATGATAATTTTCTGTAGCAAAAGCTGTGTTTAAAATTAAACCACATGCTAAAAACATAATACTTTTTCTAACCATCTTAAAACCTCTTTTAATATTGTTAATAACCTATCTCAGGGCTTAATTACCAAAGACAATTTTTGTATAAAATAAAAGTTTATACATATCAATAAAAAACGTCTAGTAATTATAATAAATGATAGGCACGCTGATAATAATTTTAACCTGACTATTTTATTATTAATTATACACTAATATTCTTTTTCTTCACTGCAATAAAGATAATTGCAACTGCCGCAAGTATGTAACATAGATATACATGCGGAACTATTGCTAGCGGAGAAATTCCAGCTATCGTACTTGCAAGCAATATTTGTGCTCCATAAGGAATTATGCCTTGAAATACACAAGAGAATATATCTAACCAGGCTGCGCTATAATGTGCAGGAATATGATATTTTTTAGCAATATCCTTAGCTATTTTTCCGCTAAATATTATTGCTACTGTATTATTAGCAAGTAATATATCAAAAACTGAGACAATTTTAGCAATGGCGAATTGTGCTAATTTGTAATTACCATGTCTAGCAATTATTTTTGATAGATAGTCTGCAAGTTCTTTAGAAGACTTCCCTGCAAGTCCAGATAAGCCGCCCACCATTAAAGACAAAAGCATAATTTCATTCATGCTACTAAAGCCGGTAGTAATATCTTTACTAAGATCAAAAATACTATAATTAACAATAAAAGAGCCAATTATACCCGCGAAGATGAGAGGGGTTTTTAAATTTTTAGAATTCAACTTTTACCTTTGGTAAGTTTTATAGAATTTGTTTGTTATGTATCATAGTCCTTACTCTATGTCAATAATTTATGGTATATAGACAATAGAAGAAAATTTGGGTATTGCCTTATCTATAGACATAAAATGATGATAAAGCATTGAACCCATCAGAGCAATGTCGGCTTTTATTACTTCATAATAAAGTATTTTTAATATATTAACTTGACGTTGCGGTAATAAACATTAATGTGCTGTACGAAAGCATTTTATAATTAACTTTATCAATGGTAACTTTCATGAAATCTAAAGATATTGCAAAATACAAAAATATTGACGAATTTCTTGGTATTACTATATATAGCTCTGTAATGCAATCTATAGTGGAATTGGATGTTTTAGGGATTAAAGATCTGCTTGAGCAAGGATTTAATCCAAATTTTGGGGCTTCTAAAGGGCTTCCAACTCCATTAGAACACATGATTAATTCATTTCGAAAGAATCCATTTTATTATCTTAAGTATGCTCACATTGGGGATCTTGCGAAATGTAGATTACAACAGTATGAAATTGCAAAGCTGCTCATAGAAGCAGGTGCAAGCATTAATCATGATTTATATGCACGAACTATACATCCATTCCACCAATAGAGAAAGAAGATTTAAAATTGCTTCTGTTAGAACATTTACAGTTAAATAATTTTCGTTCACCTCAGTCCGCTCCAACTAACTTCATTTTAGAACGAGCTGTTGATTACTATAATAGAAAAGTCCAAATTTCAATCCCATCGCAAGATAATCTAATGACAGACTATTTAGGTCAATATAATTCTGTTATGACTATGAGTGATTTACTATTAGAAGGCGTCAGCTTTTATACCGGTAATTCTAATAATAATTATATGGGTTTGATAACATCTTTACTGAATGTAGGCCTAGTGTTTAATTATCTACATCCTGCTTTTGCAATTATAGCTCCTATTAATCTAGGAGTTAATTTATATTACGGCACTCAAAAAATTAGTGATTTTTCTTATGTAGCTACTCAGTACATAGCAGCAGGGATGCTAAAATTCCTGGGAGCAGAAAGCATTATTTACCTAGTGTCCTCTGTTGCGATTACTCTATCTGTTATGGATAAAGCAATTAAATTGTATGATTATCTGATATCTGATTATGACGCACATGATGTAACCATGGACCTTACAACGACCCCAAACCATTGCAATGAATCATATTTCACCGAGGAGTATGGGATATTGGTAGGCCTGTCATAGATTATCGTTATCGTGGTAAGAATGATTAAATTAAAATAGAGAATTCTACTAATAGTGATGTATATTGGTTTGAAGAAGCCACTAATGGCACTATATCGATAATTAAGCAAGCTAAAGAGGAGGTGAATAGCGTATTTAAGCAAAATTACTCTAAGAAAGCTTGGTTAAATGAATATATCTCTGGCATGATAAGCTCCAGCTTCCTATTATTATCGGATATAATCATTTTGAAGTTATTGAACGTCTGCTTGCCTTAACAGACTTACAATCTTTTCACTATTGCACGCATTATTCAAAAATATAATTATTAATTAAAAACTGTTGAATTGGAAAAAATTTATGACACACTCACAAAGTTTGTTTAACTTTTCTATATTTAGAGCTAAGCTCAATTAACTTAACTGATGGAAATTATGTTGAATTTAATAAACGCTCTTAAAAAAATTAATAATAATTATATAATATTTTTACTAGTGATGTTAGGCGCTGTATTATGGTTTATACCACAACCAAATGGATTGACAACAGAAGCATGGCACTTACTAGTAGTTTTTGCTATAACCATACTAACAATAATGACAAACATACTTGCCTTAGGAATAATAGCGCTTCTAAGTACAGCATTTTGCATAGCATTTCATCTTATACCTTTAAATCAAGCATTAAGTGGTTTTAGCTCTAATATAGTATGGTTTGTAGTGTTCGCTTTTTTCATTGCAAGAGGGCTTATTAAAACCGGTTTAGGGAGCAGAGTTGCATATTTTTTTATGTCTAAATTTGGTAAAAGCACTTTAGGTATATCTTACGGGTTAATCTTAACTGAATTAATCCTAGCACCTGTAATTCCAAGTGCTAGCGCTAGAGGTGGTAGCATCATATTGCCTATGGTAGAATCTTTAACCAATAAATATGCAGAACAGGGGGGAAATCATTCTGAAAAACATAAAAAACAAATTGGTGAATTTTTAACATTACTTTGTTTCCATACAAACGTTATTACAAGTGCTATGTTCTTAACTGCAATGGCTGCAAATCCCATTACAGTAAAATTAGCGTTATTACAAGGCGTAAGTATAAGCTGGAATGATTGGGCTGTTGGAGCATTTGTACCAGGTTTGTTAAGTTTGATTATTCTTCCTATAATATTAAACCTGGCTATGCAGTTTACTCCACTAGCTACTACATGTAGTATATAGTGATTTAGCTGGTACTGGATCAATTGTCAGCGCTTGTTGTATTAACTGATAAAAAAGT
>CAMCSP010000024.1 GCA_945877755.1 Rickettsia typhi
AAGTATGTAATATGCGCCAATGTGACTTACTGTACGTACCACATCTGTGAGCCTTTACCAGAACCATATGTGAGATTGGAATTTGAGAAAATTAAATGAAATAAAAAGTCCTTAGAGCTACTTTTCGTTCCAATGATCGTCAAACCCCAAACTTTGCATAAAATCTTTTCTTTTAGAGATTCTAGATAGGATAGATAGATTATGGAGTTATTTTTACCTTTCTTAGCCTTGGACTTGAATTCTTCAACGCCACCATGCTTATTTTCTTTATACCGATCTAATCGTGGTTTGAGAGAATTATTTGATTTAACTAATTGTGTAGTTTTTGCGCGTACAATTGCTTCTTCTATCAGGGATTCTGCTTTGCTTATAAAATAAATTTCCGAAGTATGGTTTTTTTGCAAATTTTTCATACAAAAGTCACCTATACCAGCAATAGTTTTTCTTACTATACCTAAAGTCTTATGATATTTTGTAATTAAGTTTTGTTCTGTACTTAATATTTTTATGAGCTCAAAGTTTTTACCCATGATCTCTAATAATTTTTGATCATCAAAATTAATTTCACTAAGATTAAATTTTGTGGCCATCATTGTACAGGTGTTTTTAAAAAATTCTTTTTTAGAAACTTTTTTAGCAATTGAATCAGTAACTAGTTTTTCTAACTGCTTAACTAGTTCTTTTGCTCGATCATGCAAATTTCCTTCTTTGTTTTGTACAGATATTTTATTTGAGAAAATAGCTTCATTTTCTAATAATAGTTCAACACATCTTTCATGATTTAATTGTTGCGCTATTTGCAATGCTGTTTTGCCTTCAGAATTTCGAATAATGGTAGAAGCAGAAGAGTTAATAAGTACAGATATAATTTCGTGATGGTTATTTAATGTTGCAAGGTGCAGAGGGGTATTACCTTGTTTGTCTGCTTTATCTATTATCGCATTATCTTGTTCTAAAAAACTTATAGTTGTTATTTTATCGCCAGCAATTATTGCGGAATGAAGTGCTAATTCATTTTCTTCATTTATTAGTTTAGAATTTTTCTCAACTGCCGTCATAACACTCCTACTGTAAAAGTTTATCATTAGTAGGGAGTATGAAATACTCTAGTTAATTAAAAGTTAAAATAATCAATAAAGTTGAATTTATGTTACACTATATAAAATAGTGTGACTTTTTAGTCGCATGTTTTATTTATTTTGATAAATTAGCTTTATAAAAATTACATATTTTAAATTTTCTTGAGGAAATGTATCAATAAAAATTATTTAAGAGATTTTATAATGAACGATGAGTGGATTTTTATTTATGTTACTACCCCAGATGAAATAGCAGCAAAAAATATTGCCAGAGGTTTAATAGAGAAAAAATTTGCCACATGTGTAAATATAATGTCGAAAAGTCAGACTATTTATATATGGGAGGGAAAAATAGAAGAAAGTTTAGAGTATGTTATGATAATAAAAACTTTGGCCATTAAGTTTGCTGAGGTAGAAAAGTTTATTTTAACGTTACATCCGTATAAATGTCCTTGTATTGTTGCTTTACCAATAATAAATGGACATCAGAATTTTTTGGATTGGATTAAGGGTGAAGTTAAGTAGAATCTATTCATCAGAATTGACAACTATATAGTTTTTGCTGTAATGTGCTTTGCTAGATCTTTAACTTAATAAAATAATTGAAATATATGAAACTTCCATTGATGCCAAAGGCTACAGCAGTGTGGCTTATAAATAATACAGCAGTGACCTTTGAACAGATAGCAGAATTTTGTGGTATGCATGTACTAGAGGTGCAAGGTATTGCTGATGGCGAGGTGGCAACTGGTATTATTGGTCAAGACCCGGTAATTAACGGCCAGATTACTCGCGAAGAAATACAAAGATGTGAAAAAGATCCAAAAGCTAGACTGAATCTTAACGAGCAATTTATTATTAAGGGCGCGAATAAGAAGAAAGCTGCGCGTTATACCCCTATAGCAAGAAGACAAGATAAGCCTGATGCTATCTTCTGGTTACTAAAAAACTGCATAAATATTTCTGATTCACAAATAATTAAGCTTATTGGCACTACTCACTCTACAATTACTGCTATACGTAATAAGGCGCATTGGAATATGGCTAATCTTAGGCAAAAGGACCCAGTTTTACTTGGTCTATGTACGCAAACTGCCTTGGATAATCTTATTACTAATTTGAGTAAAGAAGCCCGTCCGGTATCAAATAAAAGCCACTAATCGTTAGTTGCGTGAGATGCTGTAATGACGGTGATAATTGCAAATTGGAAAATGAACAAGGGTTTTGCTGGCAGCTTAGATTTGGCTACTGATCTGCATAATCGTATAAACAAAAAACCTGTGAATTGTGAAGTTGTCCTCTGTCCGTCATTTCCTTATTTATCTGCGGTCTCAAAAATTATTAGTGAGAGTTTAGTTAAGCTTGGAGCCCAGGATTGTGGTTTTAAAGGATCTGGAGCTTATACTGGTGATGTTAGTGCTTCTATGCTGAAGGATAGTGGATGTGATTATGTTATTTTAGGTCATTCTGAGCGTAGATCATTTCATGGTGAAACATCGTTTATTATAAGGGAAAAAGCAGAGGCAGCTCATTTGCAGGATTTGATTACCATTATTTGTGTAGGCGAGACATCTTTAGAGAAAGACAAAGGACAAGCCCTTGCTGTTATTGAGGATCAATTGAATAATTCTTTACCATTATCTATGTCAGAGGAGAATATTATTATTGCATATGAGCCAGTTTGGGCTATTGGCACTGGTAAAAAACCCACTATTAATGAAATTGCTGAGATGCATACCCATATTAAAGATTGTGTAAAAGATTTTATAAAACTTCATGGTATTTTATTTGAAAAAGATGTTAGAATCGTCTATGGTGGATCTGTTAATCCAGATAATTGTAAAGAAATATTAAGCATAGCTAATGTAAGTGGTTTGTTGGTTGGTGGAGCAAGCTTGGTAAGTGAAGATTTTTATAATATCTTAATTAAGGCGTGATAGGGATTATATGCAAACAGTTTTAATGGTGGTTCATTTAATTATAGCAGTACTGCTTGTAGGGATTATTCTCCTACAGCGCACTAGCGAAGATAGCTTAGGAGGACTAAGCGGTGGCTCTGGGTTTAGTGGAATAATGTCTGTGCGCTCTTCAGCTACTTTATTCTCACGTATTACTATGATATTAGCTACTTTATTTATAATAAATTGCTTGGTTTTAGCTAATCTTTCTTTAAGACAATCTAGCCAAAGTATAGTATCGAAGATAACTGTAGAACAATCGCTCTCTAATAAAGGGCAACAGCATAAACAAGATCAAGGTGAGATACCGATTCCAACGGCACAATAAATTATGACGAGATTTATTTTTATTACAGGCGGCGTAGTTTCTTCATTGGGCAAGGGACTCGCTTCTGCAAGTTTAAGCGCTTTATTACAGGCTCGAGGTTATAAAGTTTGTTTGCGTAAGTTAGATCCATATCTAAACGTTGATCCTGGTACAATGAGCCCAACACAGCATGGCGAAGTTTATGTAACCGAAGATGGAGCTGAAACTGACTTGGATTTAGGTCATTACGAGCGATTCACAGGAGTAAATACCACAAAATCTGATAATATAACCACTGGGCAAATTTATTCCACTTTATTACAGAAAGAACGCCGCGGAGATTATTTAGGTGCAACAGTACAAGTAATTCCACATGTAACAAATTTAATTAAGGAGTTCATTTTTCGTAATACCGAGAAATTTGACTTTGTGTTATGTGAAATTGGTGGAACTGTTGGTGATATTGAAGCTTTACCTTTTTTAGAGGCGATTAGACAAATTAATAATGAACTACCACAAAACACAGTTAAGTTTATACATTTAACTTTATTACCATATATCACTACAGCTCAAGAGTTAAAAACTAAACCAACCCAGCATTCTGTAAAAGAGCTTAGGGCAATTGGTATTCAGCCTGACTTATTACTTTGTCGTAGTTCTAAAGAAATACCAGAAAGTGATAAAAGAAAAATTGCTTTATTTTGTAATGTTCGTCCAGAAAATGTTATTGAAGGATTGGATGTAAGAACGATATATGAAGTCCCTCTAACTTATCATGCAGCTGGTCTTGATACACAAGTGCTACATGCATTTGGTTTGGATCATGTGCAGCAGCCAGATTTGAGCAGATGGAGTAATATAATTAGTAAAATAAATAAATCTGTTGATGAGGTAACGGTAGCAATTATTTATAAATATACTAGTAATGATGCTTATTTATCATTGATAGAAGCATTAAATCACGCTGCCATTCATAATTGTACAAAACTTAATATTAAATGGGTGAATGCACGTCGGTTAAAAGAAGAAGGGCTGGAGCAAACATTTAACGATGTTGATGCAATTTTAGTTCCAGGTGGTTTTGGGGATAATGGGATTGAAGGTAAAATTATGGCAGTAAAATATGCCAGAGAGAATAATATTCCATATTTTGGTATTTGTCTTGGGATGCAAGTGGCAGTTATAGAGTTTGCACGCAATGTTTGTAATTTATCAGACGCGCTTTCAACAGAATTTGGAGCTACATCCAATCCTGTAATTGCATTGATGACAGAATGGTGCCAAAAAGATGTTATTGAAAAACGATCCGAGAAAAGCAATCTTGGTGGCACGATGCGGTTAGGAGTTTATGAGTGTGATTTAACGGCCAATACTAAGACTGCAGGAATTTACAATAGTAAAAAGATTTATGAACGTCATAGACATCGTTATGAATTTAATATGAATTACAAGGAAATTATGGTAAAGCATGGTATGATTTTTGCAGGAAAGTCACCAGATGGAAATTTGATGGAAATAGTTGAGTTAGAAAATCACCCATGGTTTATTGGGGTGCAGTTTCATCCTGAATTTAAATCTAAACCATTTGAGCCTCATCCTTTATTTTGTTCTTTTATCGAGGCAGCTAAAAATTATCATTTGAGTAAAAAGCGTGAGAGTTAATCAGAAAATAGTAACAGTTGGCAATGTAAAGATAGGTAATAAATTGCCTTTTGTTCTAATGGCTGGTCCTTGTCAAATTGAATCTATGGATCATTCTTTATTTATGGCAGATGCTTTAGTTAAAATGACTGATAGGCTGGGTATAGGATTTATTTATAAATCGTCGTATGACAAAGCTAATCGTAGTAGCCTTAAAGGGGCTAGAGGTCTTGGTCTAGAAAAATCATTACAGGTGTTTGAAAAAGTAAAACAAACATTTGGTTGTTCTGTTCAAACAGATGTTCATACAATTGAGCAATGTTCTATTGTAGCGGAGTATGTCGATGTTTTACAAATACCAGCTTTTTTATGTAGGCAGACTGATTTATTAGAGGCTGCGGCGAAAACAGGTAAAGCTATTAGTGTAAAAAAAGGTCAATTCCTTGCCCCGTGGGATGTAAAAAATATTGTTGATAAGTTTGATGCTTTTTCTAATTCAAATTTATTGATTACTGAGCGCGGAGTTTGCTTCGGTTATAATACTTTGGTAAATGATATGCGTGGTTTGGAAATCATGGCAGATATGGGAGTTCCTGTAGTTTTTGATGCGACTCATTCAGTTCAGCAACCTGGTGGTAAAGGTGATTCTACTGGCGGAGAAAGAAGATTTGTAAGTACTTTGGCAAGAGCAGCTGTAGCTGTCGGGGTTGCTGCTGTTTTTATGGAAACACATCAAGACCCAGATAACGCTCCAAGCGATGGCCCTAATATGGTTAAGCTGTCAGATTTAGAAGATTTGCTTAAAACCCTCATGCAGTTTGATACTTTAGCAAAAAACATTCAAAAATAGTATATTACTGAACTATTTTCCAGCTGCCGTCGGGTTGTCTACATGCAGTGCCATATCCTTCTTGTTTTTTACCACCCACATTTATTTGATTAGTAAATTCTCGACAATATTGACCATGCTGTTGATATGTTCTAGTAGGGGTGAATGACCCGCTATGACCGTTATCTGGATTTTTCCACGTTGATGTTTGTCCAGAAGGTGTGTTTTCTAAAGAATTATTTGCAGTTTTTTCCATGCGGGCTTTATCTTGTTCATCCATATAACCACCAACTTGATTGCCAACGAAACCTCCAGCAAGAGCTCCAAGACCAATGCCCAGCATTTGACCGCTACCTTTACCGAATTGTGAACCAAGCGCTGCACCAGCTATACCACCTATAATCGTACCAGCCCCTTGCTTATTCACCCCGCCTTGTCCAGCGCAACCAAAGATAAATAAAGATAAGAATAGTAAGGATAAAATTTTCTTCATTTTTTTTATGTCCCCTAGTATATATTTGCTATTAAAACAATATATAAGTAATATATCATAGTAATAGTTTAATGACAATACTTGAGATATATGAACCACAGAAACAAATTGGTAATTAGAGCAACCGTAGCATCTATGGCTACGGCAGCAGTTATTATAATTGCAAAAATGATAGCATGGATTGCAACGGATTCGTCTTCGGTGCTAGCCTCACTTATAGACTCTCTGTTAGATATTATTTCTTCTTTTATTAATTTTATCGCAGCTCGTTATGCAATGCAACCTCCTGATAGCGAACATCGTTTTGGACATGGCAAAGCAGAAGATTTAGCAGTTTTGGTTCAGTCATCATTTTTTATTATTTCAGGTATTTTTGTTACGACTATTGCAATTAAAAAAATAATAGTTCCTCAGGAAATTGATAATAGTCAGCTTGGTGTTTGGTTAGTGGTATTTTCACTAGTGATTTCAGTTTTATTGATGCTCTATCAAACATATGTAATTAAACGTACTTCTTCTAATATTGTTAGAGCTGATAGGCTGCATTATTTTACGGATTTCTTTACCAATGGTGCTGTAATAGTTTCTTTGTTTTTCTCTATTTTTCTTAAAAGTAAAATTATTGATCCAATTTTTGCAATAATGATAGCAATTTATATGCTATATGAGGCATCTAAACTTTTCAAAGAAGCTTTTCGTAATTTAATGGACCATGAATTTACTGAAGCAGATAAGAAATCATTACAACAAATTATTATTTCTCATAAAGATGTAAAAGGTTTCCATGATTTAAAGACTCGTCACTCTGGCAGTAAACCAATTATTCAATTTCATTTAGAAATGGATGGTAAAGTATCTCTTTATAAAGCCCATGCCATTGCTGAAGCTGTAGAGAGCTTGGTTAAACAGAAGTTTAAGAATGCAGAAGTTATTATTCATCAAGATCCTGAAGGTGTTAATGAAAAAAGAGAATTTAATATCCTATGATTTCTATGCAGCAGCATTATATGTTGGAGGCAATAGCTCTTGCGGAGATTGCAATAGAAAGAGATGAAGTTCCTGTTGGTGCAGTGATTGTAGATAGCCGTAATAATCAAATTATTAGCCGAAGTTTTAACCAAGTAGAAAGTGGTTTTGATCCAGTAGCGCATGCAGAAATTCTGGCGATAAAGAAAGCTTGTGAAATATTGCAAACAACCAGGTTAGAATTTTGTGATTTATTTGTTACTTTAGAGCCATGTGCGATGTGTGCATCTGCCATTTCTCATTCTAAGATAAGGCGGTTGTATTTTGGTGCATATGATATAAAAGGCGGTGCAGTAGAAAACGGTGTAAGATTTTTTGAATCAAGAACCTGTCATCACTCGCCAGAAGTCTATGGCGGTATTTTACAGAAAGAATCTTCCAAATTATTGAAAGATTTCTTTCAAACTAAGCGCCGCTAGATTTTGTTTCCAGCTGAACTACTTTTGTTTTTAATTTTGTAATAAAACCATCTGCTCCTGATTGCTGCACAATTGAAGAGAATTCTGAGCGTTGCGACATAATAGCGCTTACGCCTTCCACCACCATATCAATTACTTGATACTCTCCTGGATTACCAGATTTAGGTTTTACTTGATAGTTAATGGATATAGGAGGTTGACCATTCCTTAGTATCTGAGTTTCAACAGTAAAATTTCCTGGTGTTTGTTCTGATACTTTGATGATTTTAAATGACTCATCAGTGTATTTCATTAGATTTGGCAAATAGCTATAAAGAAAATATTTTGCATAAGTATTTTGATAATCTATTTGTTGACTTGAGTTTAATTGGCGATAGTTTTGAGCAATTACAAACTTTGCCATCCAATTTAAATTAAAATTAGTTTTTAAGAGTGAGAATAGCTCATCTGTTTTATCTTGCTGTCCCTCAGACTTATTTTTTACTATAGCAATAACCTGGTTGGCTAATGTATTTATGTAATCTTTAACAACTTGGTTTTGGTCAGCAAAAGCAGTATTAGTATTCACTAATAATGTAGCTACTAAAAGAAGTGTTTTTATCTTACTAAGTATTTTATTCATTATTTTATCTCCTCATTATACATATCATAGTCTATTTGCCTATTTTCACAAGCAAGATTTTTCTTGGCTCTGTTTTGTAAGTACATACTCCTCACCTGAGCATAATAATCAAGAGAAGATTTTTCAAGTGAATCTGATAAATCTAGATAATCAGTACGATTGCTAACAGTTGACCCCACAAAAATTCCTGCTTGCTCTTTATAATTAAGGACTAAGTTTAACGGATCTAGAGTTATATCGTAAACTTTTCCTGTGGCATCTCTAATTGTTGATGGGCCAATAATTGGTAGTACTAAGTATGAACCGTAAGAAGCGCCATAATAGGCAAATGTATCCCCAAATGTTTGAGAGTTTTCTGTTAAACCAAAACCGCTAGCGAAGTCTAACAACCCACCTAATCCAAAAGTTGAGTTTATAGCAAACCTCCAAAATGTTCTAAATGCTGAATTTGAATCTCCTTGAGCAGCGTTGTTTAATAATGTTAGGGGTGATTTCAAATTTCCAATAAAATTTCTTACTCTGTCTCTTCCCCAGCTAGGAACGGTTTCCTTGTACATTATTGATATAGGTTTTAGGATTGTGTGATCAAGAGTTAAATCCACCTCAAACATTGCCCGATTGAATTTTTCATATGAATCCACTACCTCATAACATTGGCCATTATTCTGTGAGTTTCGAGCTTGCGCATAAGCAGAGTTTGTGCACAAGCTAATAGTTATAATCATTAATAATTGAATTATTTTATACAAATGCATAAAAATGCTCCTACCTCGTTTTTGATTGTAGTTTGTGTCATAGTTATGCATTTCAGTCCAGCATTTTTTATTTCGTGTCTTACAAAACTTTCAATATAGCAAAAATTTTCAAAATTTTTATTTAAAGTTGCGTCTAACTCTTCTTTTATTGATTTCTCTACAGTGAATGCTATGTACCCATGATTGTTTAAAACATCTTTCATTTCCTTCAGAGTAGAGGAAAAAGAGTATTCAAAATGGATAGATAAACCTGCAACAATTATGTCATACTTATTCCTAGTTTTTGTTAAAAATGAATGATAATCTTGATGAACTAATTTTTTGTATATTGGTTTATTTGATTTTTGAATGGCGGAAGCTATATTTAGCATGTTTTCTGAAATATCTACTCCATATAAACCATTGGTAGAAAATTTTTGAGCAATTAGCTTTCCGCATTGTCCTGTACCGCAACCCAGATCAATAATAGAATAGATTTTTTTTTGATCTAGATGCTTTGAGACTTCGGTGATTAAGTCTTTTGCCGCGGTACATCCAGTTTTTAAATTGAATTCATTGTCATATCGAGGGGCTGCGAGATTAAAATAATCTTCAATAATTGATGTTGGAATAATTTTTATGTGAGTTTTATTTGTTATTACGCATAGTAAATATTCAGCTTCCGCAAAATCAGGCTTTAGCACTAGAGTTTTTTTTAGGTTTGCTAAGGCTTTTTCTTTTTGACCTCTAATAAATAGGCATTTGGCAAATTGATATAAAGCCTCTGGATGTTGTGGATTTAAAAACAATACTATTCTAAAGCGTAGTTCAGCATCGCTCATATTATCTAATCTGCTATGATGTAGCCCTAGCAAGTAATTGGTTTCAGTTAAATTTCTAAGTTTGTTTATCTTGTCATGAACATTTTCTACAAATTTATTAAAGTAACCAAGAACAACATTTTTATTAAATTGTTGTTTTAGTTTCTTTGTCATTGATATTTCCATAAAAAACCAATATTTCTTAAAGTTATTTCTCCTGATCTTAGCAGGTTAACTAATTCATTGAATATTGAAAATAAGGAGTTGTCAATGTCTCTAATTGCTAAACGTCTATCTAATATTAAACCTTCGTCTACTTTGTCATTATCTGCAAAAGCAAATGAGTTGAAAACTAAAGGTATTGATGTATTGAATATGACTGTAGGAGAACCTGATTTTGACACTCCGATTAATATTAAGGATGCAGCTAACAAAGCTATTGCTCAAGGCAAAACAAAATACACAGCTGTTGATGGTATTATTGAGTTAAAAGAAGCGATCTGTAAAAAATTTAAACGTGAAAATAATCTAGACTTTACTACTTCGCAGATTACGGTTGGTAATGGTGGTAAGCAAGTCATTTACAATTGCATGATGGCAACATTAAATCCTGGGGATGAAGTTATTGTTCCAGCGCCATATTGGGTTTCGTACCCAGAGATAGTAACAATTTCCGAGGGGGTGCCAGTAATCGTATCATGCAGAGAAGATGTGGCATTTAAGTTGACTCCAAAGATACTTGAAAACGCAATTACAGACAAAACTAAATGGTTAATTCTTAATTCTCCTAGCAACCCAACTGGTGGGCTATACAGTATGGATGAATTGCAACAACTCGCTAAGGTTTTAAGGAATTACCCTCAGGTTAATATATTATCAGATGATATTTATGAGCATATTACTTATGATCAAAAGTTTTATACAATTGCTGAAGTGGCGCCAGATATTATAGATAGAGTTTTTACTGTAAATGGTGTTTCAAAGTCTTATGCAATGACAGGATGGCGTATAGGTTATGGAGCCGGTATAGAAAGCCTTATTAAAGCGATAGCTATTATACAATCACAAAGCACAACTAATCCTTGTAGCATTAGTCAATATGCAGCATTAGAAGCTATTAACGGCCCTCAAGATTTTATTAAGACCAATAGAGAGAGTTTCAAGCATAGGCGTGATTTGGTAGTATCTATGTTGCGTGTGGTAGAGGGTATTAAATGCGATATACCTGGTGGAGCATTTTATTTATTTGCAAATTGCCAAAGTTTTATTGGTAAGAAAACTCCTAAAGGAGATATGATCAATAATGATAATGATTTCTGTGGATATTTGTTGACCGATGCTTTAGTTGCATTGGTTCCAGGAAGTGCTTTTGGTTTAGATGGTTTCTTTAGAATTTCATATGCTACTTCAGAGGCTGTGATTAAGGAAGCTATGATTAGAATAAAAAAGGCTTGCGATAGCTTGTCGTAATGAATATTATTGGGTTAATAAAAAGTCATAATTTTTTTTGGGATCAGCAGATGATTAAAGTATTTTCTAAGTTCATAGTGTTAATATTTGTTTCTGCAAGTGCTTTTGCTTTAACTCACATTGATATAACGCGAGGGAATATTGAACCGGTTCCTATTGCCATAACTGATTTTCATGAATCAAGTAATCAGGCTAAAAAACTTAGTGAAAATATTATTAAGGTTGTTACCCAGGATTTGCAGAATTCTGGTTTATTCAGAATCATTAATAAAAAAGCTTATATAGAGAATATAATTGGGGCGGACTCTGTGCCAAAATTTTCTGCATGGAGACAAATCAATGCCGCTTCTTTAATCAATGGTTCTGTTGATATTAGTTATGGAAAGCTAAAGGTATCTTTTAGGATGTGGGATCCATTTTCTGAGAAGCAAGTTGGTGGCGCAGTTTTTGAAGTAAAAACTGATGCTTGGCGTCGTGTTGCTCATAAAATTTCTGATGAGATCTATAAAAGATTGACTGGAGAAGATGGCTATTTTGATTCCAAAGTAGTTTATGTTGCAGTCAGTGGTCCTGCTAATAAAAGAATAAAGCGTTTGGCAGTAATGGATCAGGATGGAGCTAATCATCATTATTTAAGTGATGGCAAACATTTAGTTCTTACTCCTCGATTTTCACCTGACGCCAGACACTTTATGTATTTGTCTTATGAAGACCCTAGGAAACCAAGGGTAAGAGTAATGGATTTGGATACACATCGTACTCATTCAATTGGCTCATTCCCAGGCATGTCTTTTGCTCCGCGCTATACTAGTGATGGTAGGAATGCATTACTTTCAGCTGCAGTTAATGGGATAAGTAATATTTATTTCTTAGATTTGCAAACATTAAAACAAACTCAATTAACCTCTTGTAACTCTATTTGTACATCACCATCACCTTCTCCAGATAATAGCAAGATAGCTTTTAATTCAGATATGGGTGGTGGGCGTCATATATATGTAATGAATGCTGATGGAAGTGGGATTAAGCGCATTAGCTTTGGTACAGGTCATTATACTAGCCCTGTTTGGTCTCTACGTGGAGATTTGATAGCATTTACCAAATCTATTCCTGGAAGGGGCTTTTATATAGGCTTAATGAAGCCTGATGGATCTGGTGAAAGGATTATTGCAAGAGGATGGATAGTTGAAGGTCCTACCTGGTCACCTAATGGGCGTGTGATTATGTTTGAAAAAGGAGAAAAGCCAAGAGGCAAGGACTCAAGCCATACAAAGCTTTATGCTATAGATATTACTGGTTATAATGAACGAAAAATTGATACGCCGTTAGAAGCAACTGATGCTTCTTGGTCACCGTTATTAAATTAATATTTTGCTTTTTTAAAATTGCAATTTATAATCCTTTAGAAGCTTGTTTTTCGTTTTAGAAAACTGGTTTATAACTTTAAAATTAAGAGGTCTAAAATGTTAAAAAAATTAATGTGTGTAGTTTTAATCATGCTTTCAGCAGCGGCATGTTCTGGTACGCGCCATGGCAAGGTAGAACCAGGCACACAATCAGATCTAGAAGCTAATGTTGGGGATTATGTTTTATTCTCCTTTGATAGTTCTTCACTTGACTCTGAGGCTAATGAAACTCTTTCAAAACAAGTTGATTGGCTAAAAAAATATTCTTTTGTTAATGTAATTATCGAAGGTCGTTGTGATGAAAGAGGTACTCGTGAATATAACCTAGCGCTTGGCGAAAGAAGAGCTAATTCTGCAAAGCAATTCTTGATTTCTTCAGGTATTAATGCTTCACGTATTAAAACTATTTCTTACGGTAAGGAACGTCCAATAGTTATGGGTAGTGATGAATATGCTTGGAAAGAAAATCGTAGATCTAGTACAGTTGTAGATTAATTTTATAACTAAGGCTAATAGTGATGATAAAAAGATGCATTGTTTTATGCGTATTACTGTCTAGTTTCAGTGCTTATGCGGCAACAGGTAACGAACGTTTGTTAGACAAGATAGATAGACTTGAAAATCAAACTTTGTTATTAGAAAAAAAGGTCACAGATTTAAAGCATGAACAAATGGATCAGACTAGTTCCGCGTCTAATAATGCATCTTTGCATTCTAGGTTACTCGCTCTTGAAGAGAAGATGCGAGAGCTTAATGGTAAGTTTGAATATTCTGATCATACTTTCCAGAAAATTCTAGAACGCATGAATAAATTATCAGCAGACGTTGATTATCGTTTTAAGCAATTGGAACAAGGTCGTTCTATAGCTGATTCTTCTATAAATCGATTGCCAATTGAGAATAACCCACAAAATGAAAATTCTCTTGGTAAATATCAAGAGATGATCAATAACGGGCAATATAGCAAGGCAGTCGCTGCTTTAGAAGGTTATGTTAATAATAGTAAGAATAGTAAAATAGGGGAAGCTTATTATCTGATTGGTACTGCGTACTCAAAACAGAAACTTTATGATAAGGCTGCTATTAGCTATCTCAAGGGTTATAAAAATTATCCAAATAATCCTAAAGCAGCAGATAGCTTGTTAGATTTAGCAAGTGCGCTTTCAAAGCTTAATAAAGTAACAAAAGCTTGTGCTATTTTGAGTAAGCTAGAAGCAGAATATCCCAATCGTGATTCAGTAGCTAAACAAAAAACTATAGCTCTAGTTAATAGGTTAGCCTGTAACTAGTAGAGGTTAGTATAGGTAATAGATTTTTAAGGCGATTTAAATATTAAACTTTACTTCTATCAGGATATACTATAGAAAATATGTTCTGCTGCAATGGCTTAATTAAGGGGGTGTAGCTCAGTTGGTTAGAGCGCCTGCCTGTCACGCAGGAGGTCGTGGGTTCAAGTCCCATCACTCCCGCCACTTAATTAAGTGTAATATGAATTTTGCATTACTATAAAGAAAATATTGTGCTTTATTATTTTGTTTTTTAGCAACCTATCTCATAGAAAGCCGCATGAAAAATACTGAAATTCCTATTGCCCAGAAAATTCCTTATAAAACTTCTATTCATGGTGTAGAGTTAATTGACCAATATCATTGGTTGCGTGATCAGAATTGGCCTAATGTTAAAGATCAAAAGGTTTTAGAGTATCTTAAAGCTGAGAATAGTTATAGCGAAGATTATTTTAAGCCCCTTAATAGCCTAACTGATAAGTTATACAAGGAAATGCTTGGCAGAATTAAACTTGCAGATAGGTCTGTGCCAAAAAGGCATAGTGATGGTTATTATTATTTCACTATTACTGAGGAAAAGTCATCTTATCCAATTTACGCACGCAAAACTAAAGATGGTCCAGATGAAATAATTTTAGATCAGAATAAAGAGGCAGAAGGACATAATTTCTTTAGTATTGGAGTTATGTCAGTTAGTCCTAATGGAAAATTATTAGCTTATTCTCAGGATATTAGTGGTGATGAGCATTTTACCATTCTGGTCAAAGACTTATCTGGTAATAAATTATTGAGTGATTCTATAACTAATGTAATTGGTAATATAGTTTGGAATAAGGCAGGGTTAGGATTTTATTATACAAAGCTTGATGATAAATGGCGTGCAAATAAGGTTTATTTTCATAAGCTTGGTGATGCACAAGCACTAGATCAATTAGTACAAGAGGAATTAGATCAGATTTTTAGACTAGATCTTAGTGAGTCTTCAAGTGAAGACTATGTTTTTATCACCTCTAGTAGTAGCACAAGTACTGAAGTTAGTTTCATTAAGGCTGATGATTTCTCTCATAATGGTCGGGTTATTATCCCAAGAACAGAAGATCATTTATATGAAGTTGATCACGTTAATGAAGATTTTTATATTTATACAAATGATAAGGGTAAAAATTTTCGTTTAGTAAGAATAGCAGTAGAAAAATATTTAACTCATAACTATATTGAAGTAGTTCCACATTCAGATGACATATATTTGACTGGTTTTTATCTTTATACACAGCATTTGGTAATAGTTACCAAAGAACTAGGATTGCCAAAAATTACAGTATCAGATTGTACTTTGAATAATAAAAAAGTAATTTCATTCCCAGATTCAACATATACAGCTAATGTTATTTATTCTTGCATATCTGATGATGGGATGCTGATTGGTTATAGCTCGTTAAATACTCCTGATACTGTTTTTAAATATGGGTTTGTGTCCAAATATTTAGAGGTATTAAAAATTCAGGAAATCCCAAGTGGTTATGATAAAGAATTATATAAATCTGAGAGATTATTTGTAACTTGTGAAGATGGAATGGAAATACCTATATCCTTAGTGTACAAAAAGAGTTTATTTAAAAAAGATGGATCTAATCCATTGTTTTTATATGGGTATGGTTCTTATGGTTTTGCTATACCTCCTGCGTTTAGCACGAATATTATTTCTCTTTTAGATAAGGGTTTTGTTTATGCAATTGCGCACATAAGAGGCGGTGATGACCTAGGTTTTAAATGGTATGAATCTGCAAAGTTTTTAAGTAAGAAAATAACGTTTGAAGATTTTATATCAGTTGCCGATTATTTAGTCGAAAATCATTATACTAAGCAAGGTGAGATTGCAATTATGGGTGGTAGTGCTGGCGGCATGTTAGTAGGTGCGGTTATGAACGAGAGACCAGAATTATTTAAAACCGTTATTGCCGATGTACCATTTGTGGATGTGTTAAATACGATGTTGGATGATACTTTACCCCTTACTCCTGGGGAGTTTAAAGAATGGGGTAATCCAAAAGAAAAAGAATATTTTAATTATATTAAATCTTATTCTCCTTACGACAATATTAGGCCACAAAACTATCCTAAATTATATGTTTTGGCTGGACTAAATGATCCCAGAGTTACATATTGGGAGCCAGCTAAATTTGTGGCTAAACTTCGAGCTAATAAAACTGATAATAATATTTTAT